>NZ_JBEZKE010000056.1:0-22493 GCF_040651555.1 Streptomyces sp. NPDC048424
CTTGCCGACGCCGTACCCGCCGTCGAGGTAGACCCCGCGCGGGCCGGAGGGGGCCGCAGCCGCCCGCCCGGCCCGCCGCCCGGCTGGCCCGGCGGGGTCGGGTCCCCGGGACGGGCCGTAGGACGGTCCCGGGGCGGGCCCCTGGGACGGGCCGCCGGGTCCGGTGCCCGGGTCCGTGCCCGGGTCCGTGCCCGGGTCCGGGTGCGGTCGGGCCGCCGGGGCAGGCGTGCGGTGGGGAGCCGTCGGGGCCGGGCCGGGCGCCGGCCCTCCAGGCCTCCCTGGCGGTCCGGAAGGCATGTCGCCGAGGGGATGTGCCGGCCTCCGGTCATCGCAGGGCGGAGGGTTCGGGCCGTTCGGCCGTCAGGTTTTCACAGGCGGACCAGGGTGATCTCGGTGGCCTTCACGCTGGTCCACACGTCGGCCCCGTCGGCGAGGCCCAGTTCGGACGCCGCCTCCGGGGTGATCTCCGCGACCAGGTCGGGCGCATCGGCCGAGGCGATCAGCACGCGCAGCCGGCTGCCGACCGCGGTGATCTCCCGTACGGTGCCCGGCCAGACGTTGCGGGGGCTGCCGGCGGGGCGGTCCCGGTGCACCGACACCGCCTCCGGGGCGATGATCGCCAGCGCCTGCGCCCCCTCGGGCAGTGCCTCCGCGACGACGAGCCGTCCGCCCTCGGCGAGGGCCAGCCCGTCCGCCGACGCGATGCCCGGCCAGGCGTTGCGCCCCAGCATGCGGGCCACCCACGGGGAGCGCGGATGCCGGGTCACCTCGGCGGGCGGCGCGTCCTGGAGGGTGCGGCCGTCGGCCAGTACGAGGACCCGGTCGGCCAGCGACACCGCCTCGACGGGATCGTGCGTGACGATGAGGCAGACCCCGCCGAAGCCGGCCAGGTGCGTGCGCAGCGTGTGCCGGACGCGGGCCCGCGTGGTCTGGTCGAGGGCGGCCAGCGGCTCGTCGAGCAGCAGCAGCCGCGGACGGGCGGCCAGCGCGCGGGCCAGGGCCACCCGCTGGGCCTGTCCCCCGGACAGCTGGGCCGGCTTGCGCTGGGCGAGGTGCCCGACGCCGAGCCGGTCCAGCCAGGCCTGCGCCTCGCGGCGGGCGTCGGCGCGCGGCACCCCGTGTGCGCGCAGTCCGTACGCCGTGTTCGCCAGGGCGCTCAGGTGCGGGAACAGCGCACCGTCCTGCGGGACCCAGGCGACCTGCCGCTTGTGCGGGGGCAGCGCGGTGACGTCGGCGTCGCCGAGCCGGAGGTCGGCGTGGGCCCGGGGAGTCAGGCCGAGCAGGGCACGCAACAGGGTGGTCTTGCCGGCGCCGTTCTCACCGACGACGGCGATGGTGGTGCCCGGTTCGGCAGCCAGGGTGAGCTGGTTGAAGCCGGTGACGGTGGCCTGCAGCGGCCAGTGGCCGGTCTCACGCGGTGCCGACTCCGGCACGGACTGCGGCGGTGCGGCCGTCTCCGTGGCGGGACCGGCGTCGGGCGCGGCGATGGGCGAGGCGACGGGCGCCTCGTCCGGGACCTGCGGCGTGACGACCGCCTCGCGGGCGGTCACCGGGGTCCCCGTCCAGCGGCCGCGCAGGGCGATCAGTACGGCCATGGCGATCGCCAGCAGCAGCAGCGAGACGGAGGTGGCGGCCTCGGGCTGGTCCTGGAGCAGCAGGTACACCTGGAGCGGCAGGGTCTGGGTGGTGCCGGGCAGGTTCCCGGCGAAGGTGATGGTCGCGCCGAACTCGCCCAGCGCACGGGCCCAGGTGAGCGCGGCTCCGGCGATCAGGCCGGGGGCCACCATGGGCAGGGTCACCGTGAAGAACACCCGGACCGGCGAGGCGCCGAGCGAGGCGGCGGTCTCCTCGTAGCTCTGCTTGAGCCCGCCGAGGGCCCCCTCCAGGCTGATGACCAGGAACGGCATGGCGACGAAGGTGGCCGCCACGACCGCGCCCGAGGTATGGAAGGGCAGGGTGATCCCGAAGGCGTCCTCCAGCCAGGGCCCGAGCAGCCCGCGCCGGCCGAAGCCCAGGAGCAGGGCGACACCGCCGACGGTCGGCGGCAGCACCATCGGGAGCAGCACGAGGGAGCGGACCAGCGCCTTGCCCTTGAAGGGGACGCGGGCCAGCAGCCAGGCGAGCGGCACGCCGAGGAGCAGCGAGAGGCCGAGGGCCCACAGGGACACCAGGAGCGAGAGCTTCAGCGCCTCGACCACGCCGGGGCTGCCGAGATGGGCGCCGAGCTCGCCCCACTGGGTGCGGGCGAGGATGCCGATGAGCGGCATCAGCAGGAACGCGACGGCGAGCAGCGCGGGGATCGCCAGGGTCAGCGGGGGCCGGGTGCGGGTGCGGAGTCTGCTCATGGGTGTTCCTGGCTGGGGAGGGGGGACGGCGGGGGAAGGATCGTACGGAGGGACTCGCGCGGGCACGCGGAGAGGGGCTGCCCGTCCCCCCGGACCGGACAGCCCCTCGTCATGCGGACGTCGGCGGCGCTCAGACCTTCTGGAAGCCCGCGTCCTGAAGGATCCTCTGGGCCTCAGGGGTGCTCAGCCAGGCCACGAAGGCGGCGGCGGCCTCGGCGTTCTTGGACTGCTTCAGCGTGGCGGCCGGGTAGGAGGCCACGGCGTTCTGCTCGTCCGGGATGTCCACCGTGACGACCTTGTCGCCGGACTTGGCGGAGTCGGTCTTGTAGACGAGGCCGGCGTCGGCCTCGCCCAGCTCGACCTTGCTCAGCACGGCGCGGACGTTGGGCTCCTGGGAGACCGGCTTCACCTCGACCTTCTGGGCGTCGAGGATCTGCTTGCTGTAGCGGCCGACCGGCACCTCGGGCGCGGCGAGCACGACCTTGAGCTTGGTGTCGGCGAGGTCCTTGAGCTCGTCGACCTTGAACGGGTTGCCCTTGCCGGTGGCGATGACCAGGCGGTTCTTGGCGATGATCGTGGGCTCGCCGGTCTCGGCCTTCAGCCCGTCCATCGTCTTGGTGTCGGCGGTCACCAGCGCGTCGGCCGGGGCGCCCTGCTTGACCTGCGCGGCGAGCTCCTGCGAACCGGCGAAGGAGAAGGTGATCTTCGTGCCGGGGTGGGTCTTCTGGTACGTCTCGCCCGCCGTCTTGAAGACGTCGGTGAGGGAGGAGGCGGCGAGGACGGTGAGGTTCGCGGCCTTGGGCTCGGCGGAGGCGGAGGCCGAGCCGGGCGTGGAGCCGGCGGCGGGCTTCTCGTCGGCCTTGCCACAGGCGGCCAGCGGTACGAGCAGGGCGGCGGTCAGCGCGGCGGCCGCGGCGCGGCGGCGGGTCAGGGTCGGGAACATGAGCAGGGGCTCCTCGGTCGGGTCGGCGGCCGGCAGGTGCCGGTTCCGCGCGGTGGTGACCCGCGCCGGTGACGGGCGGAGCGGGTGGGGACGTGCGGTGGTGCTGAGCGGGGGTGCGGGGACCGCGGGGGACGGCGGGGACCGCGGACGGCGCCGTCCGGGGTTCAGGTGCGGTCGATGTGCACGCTGGTGGACTTCACGCGGGCGGTGGCCTGCATGCCGACCTCCAGCCCGAGCTCCTCGACGGCCTCACGGGTGAGCAGCGAGACCAGACGGTGGGGACCTGCCTGGATCTCGACCTGGGCGGCCACGTCGCCGAGTTTGACGGCGGTGACGATGCCGGGAAAGGCGTTGCGTGCCGAGGTGTACGGCTCACCGTCCTCGGTGTGTGCGCCCTGGCCCACCTCGACGGAGAAGGCCGCGAGGTCACGGCCGTTGATCAGGCGACGGCCGGCTTCGTCGCGATGGGTCACGACGCGGCCCGCGTCGGCCCAGCGGCGCGCGGTATCCGGGCTGACGCCCAGCAGACGTGCCGCCTGTCCGATGGTGTAGGACTGCATGTGCGACAAGGTAGGCGCACGTATGGCGCGTTTGCAATTCTGTTGGGCTCATCTCTATGGCAGATGCCATGCCTCTTGGTGTATCTGCCAAAAGTCGTTCCGCTCCGCCCCGTCCGCCTCGCTAGAGTCGGGGCATGGCTGATGAGGTATCGGGAACGGAATCGGGCACGGTGCGGGTCGACGCGTGGATCTGGTCCGTGCGTCTGACGAAGACCCGCTCGATCGCGGCGACCGCCTGCCGGGCGGGCCATGTGAAGGTCAACGGGGAGCGCGCGAAGCCGGCGCAGGCGGTGCGCGCGGGTGACGAGGTACGGCTCTTCCACGCGGGGCGCGAGCGGATCGTGGTGGTGAAGCGGCCCGTGTCCAAGCGGGTGGGAGCCCCCGTCGCCGCCGAATGCATGATCGACAAGAGCCCGCCGCCGCCGACCCCCGTGGAGGCCGCCGTGGTCGGCATCCGCGACCGCGGCGCCGGCCGCCCGACGAAGCGCGAACGCCGCGAGATCGAATCCCTGCGCGGCCGCCCGTAGCCTCCGGCAGTCCGGCGGTACGAGCCGGGCCGCCCGCGCGGAACACCTGACCCCCGGACCCGCGGTCCGGGGGTCAGGTCTTGCGGTACGCGTACGCCTCGGTGGCCGCCGAGGCCACTTCCCGGAGGGGGAGGCCGCTGGAGGCGGCGACCACGGCGGCCACCGCGCCCTCCAGGAAGGGGGCGTCCACCAGCCGGGAGTCCGGCGGGAGTTCGTCGTCCAGCAGCAGGGCCTTCACCGTCAGGACCGAGCTCCCCAGGTCCGCCAGCAGTGCGACCCCGGCGCCCCGGTCCACCTCCCGCGCGGCCGCGACGATCCGCTCCGCGCTCGTGCCGAGCCCGTCGGCGGCGGTGCCGCCCGCAGGGGCCACCGGGGCCAGGGGGCCGCCCGCCGCCAGGCCGCGCGCCAGCTCCGCCACCGACTCCGCGACCGACGCGCTGTGCGACACGAGCACGATGCCCACCAGGGCCTCGCCCGGGCCCGCTTCCGGGCCGGTCATCGCGCCTCCCCGCCCGACTCCGCCACGTCCGCCAGCGCCCGCAACAGCAACGCCGACGAGGTCGCGCCCGGATCCTGGTGTCCGATGCTCCGCTCGCCCAGGTAGCTGGCCCGGCCCTTGCGCGCCTGCAGCGGAACCGTCGCCAGCGCGCCGTTCTCCGCCGCGTCCGCGGCCGCCCCGTACGACGTGCTCAGCGCGGCCACCCCCGGCACCAGCGCGTCCAGCATCGTCTTGTCGCCCGGCGCCGCCCCGCCCAGCTGCGCCACCGCCGTCACTCCCGCGGACAGGGCCTCGCGCAGCTCCGTGTCGGAGACCTCGGCGGCCTCGCCCAGCGCCTTGCCGGTGCGCCGCAGCAACGTTCCGTAGAGGGGCCCCGACGCGCCGCCGACCGTCGAGATGAGCGTCCTCCCGGCCAGCTGCAGCACCTCGCCCGGCGCCGCCGGGTCCTCCGCCTCCAGAGCCGGGAGCACCGCCGTGAAACCCCGGAGCAGGTTGCTGCCGTGGTCGGCGTCGCCGATGGGGGAGTCGAGCTCCGTCAGCCGGTCCGCCTCCCGCTCGACCGCGGCCGCGGCGGCCGCCATCCAGCGCCGGAAGAAGTCTGCGTCACGCACCGGATCTCCTCGCCTCGCATCGGTCTGGCCCGTCCCACGACACCTTACGGTCAGCGGCCCACCGCAGCGCTGCGGTCCGGACGGGCGCGTCCCACAGCCGCGCCCCGTGCGCTCCCGCGTTGCCCATGGACCCTCCGCCGGGCGGACGCCCGGCGGAGGCAGGGGAGGCAGCGGACGTCGGCGGGGTCCGGGCGGCCGTGGCTACAGGCCGATGTCCCGGCGGCTCATGTCGTCCAGGGACTCACGGCGTACGAGCATCCGCGCGGAGCCGTCCCGGACCGCGATCACGGGCGGCCGGCCGATCAGGTTGTAGCCGGAGGCCATGGACAGGTGGTACGCGCCGGCGGCGGGCACCGCGAGGAGGTCGCCGGGCCCCACGTCCGCGGGCAGCAGCACCCCGTCCGCCAGTACGTCACCCGCCTCGCAGTGCCGGCCCACCACGGTGACCAGGGAGGGCGCGGCGGTCGAACGGCGGCCGATCAGCCGGGGCGCGTACCGGACCCCGTACAGGGCGGGCCGCGGGTTGTCGCTCATCCCGCCGTCGACGGCGACGAACGTACGCCCCGAGGTCTCCTTGACCGTGAGGACCCGGTAGACGGCCACGCCGGCGGGGCCGACGAGGGCGCGCCCGGGTTCGATGGTGAGGCGCGGAACGGGCAGCTTCGCGTGGGCGCAGCCGTCCTTCAGCTCCGCGTGGATCCGGCGGGCCAGCATGCCGATGTCGAGGCGGTCCTCGCCGGGGCGGTAGGCGATGCCGTGGCCGCCGCCGATGTTCAATTGGGGCAGTTCCAGGCCGTGGTGGTCCCGCACCTGGGTCATGAGGCCGATCATCCGGCGCATCGCGGCGACGTACGGCTTGACCGAGGAGATCTGGGAGCCGATGTGGCAGTGCAGTCCCACGAGTTCGAGGCGGGGCTGGGCGAGGATCCGGGCGATGGCGTGCTGGGCGGAGCCGTCCGTGATCGACAGGCCGAACTTCTGGTCCTCCGTACCGGTGCGGATCTTGGCGTGGCCGCCGGCCGCGATGCCGGGCACGACCCGGATCATGACCTGCCGGCGGTCGCCCTCGGGCACGATCTCCGCCAGCCGGGCGATCTCCGACGTGCTGTCGAGGACGATGCGGCCGACACCGAGCCGGACGGCGGCGCTCAGGTCCTCGGGACTCTTGGCGTTGCCGTGCAGCACGATCCGCTCGGCCGGGAAGCCCGCGGTCATGGCGAGGCCCAGCTCGCCGGCGGAGCAGACGTCCAGGCCCAGGCCCTCGTTCTCGACCCAGCGGGCCACGGCCCGGCAGAGGAACGCCTTGGCGGCGTACACGACGTCCGCGTCCGGGAAGGCGGTGCGGTAGGCACGGCAGCGGTCGCGGACCTCGCCCTCGTCCAGGACGTACAGCGGGGTGCCGAACCGGTCGGCGGCCTCGGTGAGGGAGACGTCGGCGACGGTGACGTCGCCTTCGGCGGCCGGGCGGGAGGAGGCCGGCCAGATGGACAGCTCCACGGAGGGGTACGCGCTCGGCGACGGGTCCGGGGTGGCGGCCCGGTCCCGGGCCGAGGAAACGGAGGTGACGGTCATGGCTACCCCTCAGCCGATCAGGAGGTTCATGCAGGAGACGACCGCGGCGGCGCCGGTCACGCGCAGGACGCCGATGTGCTGCGGATCCCAGTCGCGCCAGGCCGGAAGCGGCTTGGCGGTGGCGGGGACGGGAGCAGGGGCGGAGAACTGCGGGTCGACCGTGAGGCGGTGGACGCCCAGCGGCTCGGCGAGGGCCCGCAGCGCGGGCTCGGAGAGCCTGATCCAGGTCTGGCCGGTACCCAGAGTGGCGGTGAGCCGCCTCTCGGAGGTGAAGCCGACTGCCGTGCGCTCGCCGGGCGGGGTGCGGAAGAAGCGGGCCGAGCAGCCCGCGGGTCCCGGCCGGACGGGGACGTAGAGAGGTCCGGCCGGGACGGGTTCGGAAGGCTCGGGGTCCTCGGGGTGCGTTGCCGTAGACATGCTGTTCCTCCTGGTGGGGAGCGTGCGACCGCGCTCCGGGCGGAGGGCCCGGGGCGCGCTTCGGCGAAGGTATGCCCGTCGGCCGGTCAACGCCCCCGGCGCTGACGCATGTTTGACGCACTTTCCCGGTGCGCTGACGCGATGTTGACGCCGCCCTTGCGGAGGGCGGTCGTCACGCGCAAGGACTGTGTCAGGGCAGCGTCAATGTCTTCCGGCTCCGCGGTGACCCGGTCGGTTTTCGCCCGATGATGATCGTGAGCAGCACTTGTGTGCCTCTGCCACCCAGGGAAGGGAAGCCCCCTGCGCGGATCGGGGCGGTTCGGCGTGAGGAGGCGCGTGACGTGGTGGAGGCGGTTGCCAGGCCCGGAAGGCTGAAGGTCTTTCTCGGGGCGGCCCCCGGTGTGGGCAAGACGTACCGGATGCTCGACGAGGGGCGGCGCCGGGCCGACCGGGGGACGGACGTGGTCGTCGCCTTCGTCGAGTGCCACGGACGCCGCCTGACCGAGGAGAAGCTGGCCGGTCTGGAGGTCGTGCCCCGCGCGGAACGCACGTACCGGGGAATCCGGTTCCCGGACATGGACCTGGAAGCCGTCCTGGAACGGCGGCCCGAGGTGGCACTCGTCGACGAACTCGCCCACTCCGTCGTCCCCGGAGGCGGCCCCGCCAAGCGCTGGCAGGAGGTGGAGGAGCTGCTCGCCGCCGGGATCGACGTGGTCACCGCCGTCAACATCCAGCACCTGGAATCCCTCAACGACGTCGTCGAGAAGATCACCAGGGTGCCGCAGCACGAGACCGTGCCGGACGCGGTCGTGCGGCGGGCCGACGAGATCGAGCTGGTCGACCTGCCGCCCGAGGCCCTGCGGCGGCGGATGGCGCACGGCAACATCCACGCCCCGGAGAAGGTCGACGCGGCGCTGGCCAACTACTTCCGGGTCGGCAACCTCACCGCGCTGCGGGAGCTGGCCCTGCTGTGGCTGGCCGGACGGGTGGACGAGGCGCTGCAGAAGTACCGCGCCGAGCACGGCATAGGCCGCGTGTGGGAGACCCGGGAACGGGTGGTCGTGGCGATCACCGGCGGACCCGAGGGCGAGACGCTCATCCGGCGGGCGGCCAGGATCGCGGCCCGCTCGGCGGGCGGCGACCTCCTGGCCGTGCACATAGCGCGCAGTGACGGCCTCGCCGCCGGAGCATCGGCCTCCGCGCTGGTTCGCCAGCGCGCGCTCGTCGAGAGCCTCGGCGGCAGCTACCACTCCCTGGTCGGCGACGACGTGGCCACGGCGCTCACCGAGTTCGCCCGCGCGGAGAACGCCACGCAGCTGGTCCTCGGAACGAGCCGGCGCGGGCGGGTCGAACGCTTCCTCACCGGGCGGGGCACCGGAGAGACCATCGTCGGGCTGTCCGGGGACATCGACGTCCACATGGTCACGCACGAACGGGCGGGGAGCGGAAGGCTGTTGCCGTCGAGGCGGCGGACGCTGCCGACCTCCCGGCTGATCGCCGGACCGGTCCTGGGGCTCGTCCTGCCGTTCGCGCTCACCTTCCTCCTCGACCACACCAGGGGCAGCCTCAACCTCACCAGCGAGGCCCTCCTCTTCCTGCTGGCGGTGGTGGGGGTCGCGTGCGTGGGCGGCGTGGTGTCGGCCGTCGTCGCGTCCGTGACGGCCTCCCTCCTGCTGAACTACTGGTTCATCCCGCCGGTCGGAGAGTTCACCATCGCCGAGCCGAACAACATCCTCGCGCTGGTGGTGTTCGCGGTGGTCGCGGGGACCGTCGCCGGGGCCGTCGACCGGTCGCTGCGGCTGTCGCGCAGGGCCGCCCGGGCGACGGCCGAGGCGGAGACGCTCTCCTCGCTCGCCGGCTCCATCGTGCGGGGGGACCAGGCCGTTCCCGCGCTCCTCGAACGGACACGGGAGACCTTCGGAATGGAGTCGGTCGAGCTCACCGACGAACCGGTCCCGAAGGACGCCTCCGTCGTACGGGTCGCGGTGGGACGGGACACGCACCTCGTCCTGCGGGGCCGTCCGCTGCCCAGCTCCGACCGGCGGGTCCTGGTGGCCTTCGCCGCGCACGTCACCGTCGCGGTCGAGCGGGCCCGACTGGCCGAGGCGGCCGCCGAGGTCGAACCCGTCAAGGCCGCCGACCGGATGCGTACCGCACTGCTCGCCGCGGTCAGCCACGATCTGCGCACCCCGCTCGCCGCGGGCTGGGCCGCCATCGAATCGCTGCGCGCCGGCGACGTGGAGTTCAGCGACGAGGACCGGGCCGAACTCCTCGCCACCGCAGACGAGTCGATGGCCCGGCTCAACCGACTCGTAGAGAACCTCCTGGACATGAGCCGGCTCCAGGCCGGAGCGCTGAAACTGGAGCTGCGGGCCACCGACTTGATGGAGGTACTGCCCGCCGCACTGGACGCCCTGCCCACCGACGCTCCCGCCGTCGACAGCCGAAGCCTCGAGCACGCCCCGGCCGTACTGGCCGATCCGCCGCTGCTGGAACGCGTGGTCGCCAACCTGCTCAACAACGCGGCCCGGCACACCCCGCCCGGACGGCACGTACTGCTGACGGCGAGCGCGCTCGACGACCGCGTCGAGATCCGGGTGGTCGACCGCGGGCCCGGAATACCGGAGGCGGACCGGGAGAACGCCTTCGTGCCCTTCCAGCGCCTCGGCGACACCGACAACACCACGGGCGTCGGGCTCGGGCTCGCCCTCTCCCGGGGTCTCGCCGAGGCGATGGGCGGCACGCTGACGCCCGAGGACACCCCCGGAGGCGGCCTGACCATGACCCTGTCGCTCCCGGCGGCCCCCGGACTCCCCGCTCGGCACCTGACGCGAGATTGACGGGTCAACTCCCGTACGACATCGTGACGGCCGCCCGCGTGGCCCTCCCCGGCATCGGCCCGGGTCACGTCGTGGCGTCGGCCGGAAGCTCGCCCGTCACCGGACGGGCGTCTCCGGCGATGGGCAGGGTGAGGACCATCGTCAGGCCGCCGCCGGGGGTGTCCTCGGCGGTGAGGGTGCCGTCCATGGCCTCCAGGAAGCCCTTGGCGACCGCCAGCCCCAGACCGACGCCGGTGCCGGCGGGCGCGTCCCCGTGCCGCTGGAAGGGTTCGAATATCCGGTCCTTGGCCTCGTCGGGGACACCCGGACCCCGGTCGACGACGCGCAGTTCCAGCCGGTCCGCGAGGGCGCTGGCGGAGACGTGGACGGGCTGGCCGGCGGGGTTGTACTTGACGGCGTTCTCGACGATGTTGGCGACGGACCGCTCCAGGAGGCCGCGGTCGACGGCGACCATCGGCAGGGTCTCGGGGATGTCGAGGTCGACGCTGTCGTCGGGGACCCCGGCCAGGGCCATCGGGACGACCTCGTCGAGGTCGGTCACGCGGAGCAGCGGGACGACGGTACCCGTCTGGAGGCGGGACATGTCGAGGAGGTTGCCGATCAGGTGGTCGAGGCGGTCGGCGCCGTTCTCGATGCCTTCCAGCAGGTCGCCCCGGTCCTCCTCGGACCATTCCACGTCGGTGGAACGCAGCGAGGTGACGGCGACCTTGATGCCCGCGAGCGGGGTGCGCAGGTCGTGGCTGACGGCGGCGAGGAGCGCGGTCCGGATCTGATTGCCCTCGATCAGGCGGCGGGCTTCCTCGGCCTCGTCGACCAGGCGCTGGCGGTCCAGTACGACGGCCGCCTGCGCGGCGAACGCGCCGAGGACGCGCCGGTCCTCGGCCGGCAGGACCCGGCCGGTCAGGGCCAGGGCCATGTTCTCGCCGATGGGCATGTCCACGTCGGCGTCCTCGGGCCGGGTGACCGGGTTCCGGCCCGTGCTGCCCGCCGTGGTCCACGGCTCGACGTCGGTACCCCGCTCCAGCAGCGCGACGGATTCCATGGAGAAGGTCTCGCGGACCCGCTCCAGCAGTGCGTCGAGGGCGGTTTCGCCGCGCAGGATGCTGCCCGCGAGGAAGGAGAGGATCTCGGACTCGGCGCGCAGCCGGGCGGCCTGGTGGGTGCGGCGGGCGGCCAGGTCGACCACGGAGGCCACGGACACGGCCACCCCGACGAAGATCGCGATGGCGACGATGTTCTTGGGGTCGGCGATGGTCAGCTTGTGGACCGGCGGGGTGAAGTAGTAGTTCAGGAGCAGCGAGCCGAAGGCCGCCGAGGCGAGCGCGGGGAGCAGCCCGCCGAGGAGCGCCGCCGCCACCGTGAAGGTGAGGAACAGCAGCATGTCGTTGGCGAGCCCGAGCTCGGGTACGACCTGGCTGAGCAGCACGGTGAGCAGGGCGGGCCCGGCGAGGCCGGCCAGCCAGCCCCAGACGAGGCGGGAGCGGCCGAGCCGCGCGCCCTGGGGGACGGGCAGGCTGCGGCGGCCCTTGGCGGCCTCGTCGTGGGTGACGATGTGGACGTCGAGGTCGGGTCCGGATTCGCGGGCGACGGTGGCGCTGACGCCGGGGCTGAAGACGGACTGCCAGGAACGGCGACGGCTGACGCCGAGGACGATCTGGGTGGCGTTGACCCCGCGGGCGAACTCCAGCAGGGCGTCGGGGACGTTGTCGCCGATGACGTGGTGGAAGGTGCCGCCGAGGTCCTCGACCAGGGTGCGCTGGACGGCCAGCTCCTTGGGCGAGGCGGCGGTCAGTCCGTCGCTGCGGGCGATGTAGACGGCGAGGACTTCGCCGCCCGAGCCCTTCTCGGCGAGGCGGGCGGCACGCCGGATGAGGGTACGGCCTTCCGGTCCGCCGGTGATGCCCACGACGATGCGTTCGCGGGCCTGCCAGGTGGTGCGGATGTCGTGCTCGCCGCGGTACTCCCGCAGGTATTCGTCGACCCGGTCGGCGACCCAGAGCAGCGCGAGTTCGCGCAGGGCGGTGAGGTTGCCGGGCCGGAAGTAGTTCGAGAGGGCGGCGTCGACCTTGTCGGGCTTGTAGATGTTGCCGTGGGCCATGCGGCGGCGCAGGGCCTGGGGGGACATGTCGACGAGCTCGATCTGGTCGGCGCGGCGCACCACTTCGTCGGGTACGGTCTCCCGCTGCCGCACGCCGGTGATCGTCTCGACGACGTCGCCCAGCGACTCCAGGTGCTGGATGTTGACGGTGGAGACGACGTCGATGCCGGCCTGGAGGAGTTCCTCGACGTCCTGCCAGCGCTTGGTGTTGCGCGAGCCCGGCACGTTGGTGTGGGCGAGCTCGTCGACGAGCGCCACCGACGGGCGGCGGGCGAGGATCGCGTCCACGTCCATCTCGGTGAACGCGGAACCCCGGTACTCCAGTTCGCGCCGTGAGATCTGTTCCAGACCGTGCAGCATCACCTCGGTGCGGGGCCGGTTGTGGTGCTCGACGAAGGCGACGACGACGTCGGTGCCGCGTTCCACCCGGCGGTGGCCCTCCGAGAGCATCGCGTACGTCTTGCCGACGCCGGGGGCCGAGCCCAGATAGATACGAAACTTGCCGCGTCCCATGACGTCATCCCTCGAAGCGGTAGCCCATGCCGGGCTCGGTGATCAGGTACCTCGGGTGGGAGGGGTCCGCTTCCAGCTTGCGGCGCAGTTGGGCCATGTAGACCCGGAGGTAGTTGGTGTTCTCGGAGTAGGTCGGACCCCAGACGTCGAGCAGCAGCCTTCGCTGGCTGATCAGCCTGCCGGGGTTGGTGATGAGGATCTCCAGGAGGTGCCACTCGGTCGGCGTCAGCCGGACACTGCGGTCGTTTCGCCTGACCTTCTTCGCGACCAGGTCGACGGTGAACTCGTCGGTCGTGACCATGGCGATCTCGTCGCCGGGCGCCGGAGCCTCCCGGCGGCGGACGGCGGCCCGCAGCCGGGCGAGGAGCTCGTCCATGCTGAACGGCTTGGTCACGTAGTCGTCGGCCCCCGCGTCCAGGGCCCGGATCTTCTCCTCGGAGGTGTGACGTGCGGAAAGGACGAGGATGGGCACGCCGTTGGTCTCCCGCACCTCCTTGATCACGTCGATGCCGTCGATGTCCGGCAGGCCGAGATCGAGCAGGATGACATTCGGCTTGCGCGTGGCTGCCAGCCGCAGGGCGGTGTTTCCGTCGGAAGCCGTCTCGACCCCGAACTTCCGCGCCTCCAGGTTGATCTTGAGCGCGCGGACGAGCTGGGCATCGTCTTCCACCACCAGCACCTTGATCATCGGTGTGGGGCCTTCCTCTGTCGTGGGTACGGGCCGGAGCCGACGGGACGCCGGGGTTTCCCCCTCACCCGGCGGTGGCCGGGGAAGATGCGCGTCCCGCCGGCTCCAGACCCTTGCCGTGCGGAATGTCAGCTCTTGGTCAGTGCCTTGAGCGCGGTGTTGAGTTCGAGGACGTTGACGCGGGGTTCGCCCATGAAGCCGAGGGTGCGGCCGGTGGTGTGGTCGGCGACGAGCTTCTCGACCTGTTCGACGTCGAGGTTGTTCTGTTCGGCGACGCGGCGGATCTGGAGCTTGGCGTACGCGGGGGAGATGTCGGGGTCGAGGCCGGAGCCGGAGGAGGTGACGGCGTCGGCCGGTACGTCCTCGGGCTTGATCGGGTGGCCGGTGGTGGAGTTGTCGGCGATGACGGCTTCCTTGGCGGCGATGACCTGGGCGCAGAGGGTTCCCTCTTCTGCGTCCTTGGTGCACTGGCCGTTGACGGCGCCGTTGTCGGCGGAGCGGTTGGTGGCTCCGGAGAGGATGAGTGAGTACTGGGTGTTGACGCTGTTGGAGCCGAGGCCGTTGGAGGGGCGGGGCTGGAACCACTTGAGGTCGGGCTTGGCGGCCTCTTCGGGGTCGTCGGGGTTCTGCTTGGGCAGGTTGTAGGTCTGTCCGATGAGGGAGGAGCCGACGACCTGGCCGCTCTCGTCCTTGATCTCGGAGCCGTTGGCCTTGTCGTTGAAGAGGGCCTGGGCGATCCCGGTGACGGCGAGGGGGTAGAGGACCCCGCAGATGACCGTGAGGACCAGCAGGGCCCGCAGACCCGCCCCGATCAACCGTGCCGTGTTGCCTACAGAGTTGTTCATGGGGTCAGCCGATTCCGGGGATGAGGGAGATGAGCATGTCGATGATCTTGATGCCGATGAACGGGGCGACCAGGCCGCCGAGTCCGTAGATCCCCAGGTTGCGGCGGAGCATCTTGTCGGCGCTGGTGGGCCGGTACTGGACGCCCTTGAGGGCGAGCGGGACCAGCGCGATGATGATCAGCGCGTTGAAGATGACCGCGGAGAGGATCGCGGAGTTCGGGGAGGACAGGCCCATGACGTTGAGCTTGTCGAGGCCCGGGTAGACCACGGCGAACATGGCCGGGATGATCGCGAAGTACTTCGCGACGTCGTTGGCGATCGAGAAGGTCGTCAGGGCGCCTCGGGTGATGAGGAGCTGCTTGCCGATCTCGACGATCTCGATGAGCTTGGTGGGGTTGGAGTCCAGGTCCACCATGTTCCCGGCCTCCTTGGCGGCCGACGTGCCCGTGTTCATCGCGACGCCGACGTCGGCCTGCGCGAGGGCGGGGGCGTCGTTGGTGCCGTCGCCGGTCATCGCGACCAGCTTGCCACCGGCCTGCTCCCGCTTGATGAGGGCCATCTTGTCCTCGGGCGTGGCCTCGGCGAGGAAGTCGTCGACACCCGCCTCTTCGGCGATGGCCTTGGCGGTGAGGGGGTTGTCACCGGTGATCATGACGGTCTTGATGCCCATCCGCCGCAGTTCGTCGAACCGTTCGCGCATGCCTTCCTTGACGACGTCCTTGAGGTGGATGACGCCCAGGACGCGGGCGCCCTTCTCGTCCTCGACGGCGACCAGGAGCGGGGTGCCGCCGGCCTCGGAGATCTTGTTGGCGAGGAGGTCGGCGTCGTCGGAGACGTGGCCGCCCTGCTCCTTGACCCAGGTGATGACGGAACCGGCAGCGCCCTTGCGGGTCTTCCTGCCGTCCACGTCCACACCCGACATACGGGTCTGCGCGGTGAAGGCGATCCAGTCGGCCTGGGTGAGTTCGCCCTGGTGGCGTTCGCGCAGGCCGTACTTCTCCTTCGCGAGGACCACGATGGAGCGGCCCTCGGGCGTCTCGTCGGCCAGGGACGACAGCTGGGCCGCGTCGGCCAGCTCGGCCTCCGTGGTGCCCTTGACCGGGACGAACTCCGAGGCCTGGCGGTTGCCGAGGGTGATGGTGCCCGTCTTGTCGAGCAGCAGCGTGGAGACGTCACCTGCGGCCTCGACCGCGCGCCCCGACATGGCGAGCACGTTGCGCTGGACCAGCCGGTCCATGCCCGCGATGCCGATGGCGGACAGAAGTGCGCCGATCGTGGTCGGGATCAGGCAGACGAGGAGCGCGGTGAGGACGATCATGGACTGCTTGGCGTCCGCGTAGACGGCGAACGGCTGCAGCGTGACGACCGCGAGCAGGAAGACGATGGTGAGGGACGCCAGCAGGATGTTGAGGGCGATCTCGTTGGGCGTCTTCTGCCGGGCGGCGCCCTCGACGAGGGCGATCATGCGGTCGATGAAGGTCTCGCCGGGCTTCGTCGTGATCTTGATGACGATCCGGTCGGAGAGCACCTTCGTGCCACCGGTCACGGCCGAGCGGTCCCCACCGGACTCACGGATGACGGGCGCGGACTCACCGGTGATGGCGGACTCGTCGACGGAGGCCACACCCTCGACGACGTCACCGTCACCGGGGATGATGTCGCCGGCCTCACAGACCACCAGGTCACCGATCCTCAGCTCGGTGCCGGGGACCTGCTCCTCGGTCTGTCCGTTGAGGCGGCGGGCGACGGTGTCGGTCTTGGCCTTGCGCAGGGTGTCGGCCTGGGCCTTGCCACGGCCCTCGGCGACGGCCTCCGCGAGGTTCGCGAAGATCGTGGTCAGCCACAGCCAGACGGTGATGGCCCAGCCGAACCAGTCCGTCGGGTCCTTGATCGCGAGGACGGTGGTGACGACCGAGCCGATCAGGACCACGAACATGACCGGGGACTTGATCATGATCCGCGGGTCGAGCTTGCGGACCGCGTCGGGGAAGGACTTCAGCAGCTGCGCGGGATCGAACAGGCCTCCGCCGACGCGCCCGGCGCCAGGCTTGTGACCGGTGGGCACGTCCTGGTGCGGAGCCCTTGTGGGAGTGGCGGTGCTCATGATGCGAGCCCTTCGGCGAGCGGACCCAGCGCCAGGGCCGGGAAGTAGGTGAGTCCGGTGATGATGACGATCGTGCCGACGAGGAGGCCCGCGTAGAGCGGCTTGTCGGTGCGCAGGGTGCCCGCGGTCTCGGGGACGGGCTTCTGCTCGGCGAGCGAGCCGGCGAGCGCGAGGACGAAGACCATGGGCAGGAAGCGGCCGAGCAGCATGGCGATGCCGATGGTGCTGTTGAACCACTGGGTGTCGGCGTTCAGGCCGGCGAAGGCGGAGCCGTTGTTGTTGGCGCCGGAGGTGCAGGCGTAGAGGATCTCCGAGAAACCGTGCGCGCCCGTGTTCGTCATCGAGTTGCCCGGGGTGGGCAGGGCCATCGCCGCCGCGGTGAAGCAGAGGACGAGGGCGGGGGTGATGAGGATGTAGCAGGCGGCGAGCTTGATCTCGCGGGTGCCGATCTTCTTGCCCAGGTATTCGGGGGTGCGGCCGACCATCAGGCCGGCGATGAACACGGCGATGATCGCCATGATCAGCATGCCGTAGAGGCCGGAGCCGACACCACCGGGTGCGATCTCGCCGAGCTGCATGCCGAGCAGCTGGATGCCGCCGCCGAGCCCGGTGAACGAGGAGTGGAAGGAGTTGACGGCGCCCGTCGAGGTCAGCGTGGTCGCGACGGAGAAGATCGACGAGGCGGCGATGCCGTACCGGGTCTCCTTGCCCTCCATCGCGCCGCCGGTGACCTCGAAGGCCGGGCCGTGGTGGGCGAACTCGGTCCACATCATCAGCGCGGTGAAGCCGACCCAGATGATGCCCATCGTCGCCAGGATCGCGTAGCCCTGGCGCAGGTTTCCGACCATGCGGCCGAAGGTGCGGGTCATCGCGAAGGGGATGACGAGGATCAGGAAGACCTCGAAGAGGTTCGAGAACGGGGTGGGGTTCTCGAAGGGGTGGGCGGAGTTGGCGTTGAAGTAGCCGCCGCCGTTCGTGCCCAGCTCCTTGATGACTTCCTGCGAGGCGACCGCGCCGCCGTTCCACTGCTGGGCGCCGCCCATGAACTGGCCGACCTCGTGGATGCCGGCGAAGTTCTGGATGGCACCGCACGCGACCAGGACGATCGCGCCGATCACCGAGATCGGCAGCAGGATACGGAGCACTCCGCGGACCAGGTCCGACCAGAAGTTGCCGAGCTCACCGGTGCGCGAGCGGGAGAAGCCCCGTACGAGCGCCACGGCGACGGCCATGCCGACGGCCGCGGAGACGAAGTTCTGCACGGCGAGGCCGCCGGTCTGTACGACGTGGCCCATGGCCTGCTCGCCGTAGTACGACTGCCAGTTGGTGTTGGCGACGAAGGAGGCGGCGGTGTTGAAGGCCTGGTCGGGGTCGATCGCGACGAAGCCGAGCGAGCCGGGCAGGACGCCCTGCAGGCGCTGGAGCAGGTAGAGGAAGAGGACGCTGACGGCGGAGAAGGCGAGGACGGCGCGCAGGTAGGCGGGCCAGCGCATCTCGGCCGACGGGTTGGCGCCGATGGCCTTGTAGATCCACTTCTCCGGCTTGTAGTGCTTTTCGGAGGAGTAGACGCGGGCCATGTGGTCGCCGAGGGGGCGGTAGGCCAGTGCGAGTGCGGCGATCAGTGCGAGCAGCTGGAGCACACCAGCGGTTACGGGGCTCATATCAGTGCTCAGAACCTCTCCGGGTACACAAGGGCGAGGACGAGGTAACCCAGCAGGGAGACGGCCACCACGAGGCCGACGATGTTCTCGACGTTCACAGCTTGGTCACCCCTCGGGCGATGAGAGCCACCAGCGCGAACACCGCGACCGTGGTGACGACGAAGGCCAGATCGGCCATCGTGAGCTCCTGAGTTAAGTGGAAGAAATGAATCGGCCAGATGGCCGATGACGACATAACCGTGTCTTCAACCGGGTGTTAAGACGCTTTGACGGGGTCCATACGGGGGCGCGGGAACCCTTAACGCCCCCCTTACGGGGTGGGCGGCCCGCGGGCGATCAGGCCTGGTGAGGCAGGCCGGCCGTGTCCAGGGCGGCGCCCGCCTGAGCGGCCAGCGCGACGGCCACCAGACGGGCCTCCTCGGGCGGCAGGGGACGGCCCGGGTGCGGGTCGAGGAGGAACCGGCCGTAGTAGTGGCCGCCGCCGGTCACCCGCAGCTCGGTCTCGCCCTCGGGCCACTGCGCGTACTCGGTGATCCGGCTGCCGCGGCGCAGCCACACGCTGCCGTCGTGCTCCAGCCGGGGCAGCCGGCCCATCAGGGTTCCGTATTCGAAGCGGCAGCCCCGCAGCCCCAGCAGGCCGACCAGCTCCCGGCGCACGTACTCGACCACCGCCTCCGGCGAGCCGCCGCCCTCGACCAGCCGGGCGGTGCCCTGCAGGCTCGACAGGTGCGCGGTGTCCGTGACCACGACCGCCTGGAGCCGACGGGTGCGGACGGCCAGCTGGGAGACGATCAGGCCCACGGCGAGCAGCAGGACCGCTGTCTGGATCTCGTCGCCGTCAGCGATGGCGAACCGCTGGTAGGGCCTGGTCAGGAAGAAGTCGAACCAGGCGGCCGCCGAAAGGGCGGCCAGCGCACCGGCCGCCCGCGTGCCCAGGGCGGCGACCCCGACCACCACGACGACCATGACCAGCGCCTCGTTCGTCGCCGAGAGGTCCGCGCGGAAGGGCACGAGCGCGAGCGCGACGAGGAAGGGGGCCACGAGGCCCGCGACCAGTGCGAGGGGATCGCGGAGCCGGAACCAGTAGCAGGACATGTGAGGCCTCCCGTCCGGGCAAGCCGATCGTGAGGAAGAGCGTCGCTCAGAACTTCTCGGGCTTGATCAGGGCGACCACGAGATAGCCGAGCAGTGCGAGGGCGATGACCAGGCCGACCACGTTCTCCGCGTCCATGACGTCTGCTCCTTCTTCGCAGTCGGGCGCGCTCGCCCGGATCCAGCCTGCCCCTGCGCAGCGCCGGCGCAACACGGGGCGCCACCTCTTGACGGACCCCTTACGCCGCTCCCACCAGCGCGTATGGAACCCGTGAAGAGTGGTGGGGCGGACGTATGGAATGCGCCAAGAGTGCTGGCGGCCGCCTCGTACGGCTTCGACGCTGTTCTCACTTTGCTCATTCGGAGGGACCGGCGACATGGCCATGCACGTAGGAAAAACGACCACGGTCGCACAGGAGCCGGGCCGGGAGGAGCCCCCCGATGGCGGTGCGACCGGAGCCGGAGACCGCCACAGGCTGACCGCTCTCCAAGGGCTCGCCGCGCTGTCGCTCGACGCGATGGCGTCCGTGGCGTACGGACCCGAGTCGATCGTGCTCGTCCTGGCGGCGGCCGGTGCCTACGGCATGGGATTCACGCTCCCGGTGACCCTCGCGATCGCCGCCCTGCTGGCGGTGCTGGTGGCCTCGTACCGGCAGGTCATCGCCGCGTTCCCCGACGGCGGCGGATCCTACGCCGTGGCCAAGCGGCACCTCGGCCGGCGCACCAGCCTGGTCGCCGCCGCCTCGCTGATCCTCGACTACGTGCTGAACGTCGCGGTCTCCGTCACCGCCGGCGTGGCCGCCCTGACCTCGGCCTTCCCGGCGCTCCACGGTGAGCGCGTGTGGATCTGCCTCGCCGTCCTGGTCGTGGTCACCGCCGTGAACCTGCGCGGAGTCGTCGACTCCGCCAAGGCCTTCCTCCTGCCGACCGCGCTCTTCGTCGGGTCGATCCTCGCGATGATCACCGTCGGTCTCTTCCGCGACGGTCCGGTCAGCACCGCCTCCGCCGCCGGACACGCCTCCGCGCTCGGGGAGGGCGCCACCACGGTGGGCGCGCTCCTGCTGCTGAAGGCGTTCGCCGCCGGCTGCTCGGCGCTCACGGGTGTCGAGGCGGTCGCCAACGCCGTACCGTCCTTCCGCGCCCCGGCCGCCCGCCGCGCCCAGCGCACCGAGGTCGCACTCGGCGCCCTGCTCGGCGTCATGCTGATCGGCCTGTCCGTCCTCATCGGCCGCTTCCACCTCCAGCCCGTCGAGGGCGTCACCGTCCTCGCCCAGCTCGCCGACGCCTCGTTCGGGCACAACGCGGCCTTCTACGTCGTCCAGTTCGCCACCATGGTGCTGCTGGCGCTCGCCGCCAACACCTCCTTCGGCGGCCTCCCCGTGCTGATGAGCCTGCTGGCCCGGGACAACCACCTGCCGCACGTCTTCGCCCTCAAGGCCGACCGCCAGGTGCACCGCCACGGCGTGGTCTGGCTGGCGCTCGTCTCCGCCGTCCTGCTCGTCTTCTCGGGCGGCGACACCAACACCCTCGTACCGCTCTTCGCGATCGGCGTCTTCGTCGGCTTCACCATCTGCCAGGTCGGCATGGTCCGGCACTGGTACGGCGAGCGGCCGAAGGGCTGGCAGACCAAGGCCGCCCTCAACGGCTTCGGCGCGGTCCTGACCGGAGTCTCCGCCGTCGTGGTCACCGCCACCAAGTTCACCGAGGGCGCCTGGCTGATCGTCCTCGCCCTGCCGCTGATCGTCCTCGGCTTCGAGAAGGTCCACCGCGCCTACGCCGAGATCGGCGAGCGCCTCGAACTGGGCCGCGTCCCGCAGCCGCCGCACCAGGCCCACTCGCTCGTCGTGGTCCCCGTATCCGGTCTGTCCCGCCTGACCTGCCAGGCCCTCACCGCCGCCCGCTCCCTCGGCGACGAGGTCCTCGCCGTCACCGTCACCCATCCCACGGCCGATGACCGGCTGGCCGCCGAAGCCCTGCGCCGCGACTGGGAGTTGTGGAAGCCCGGCGTCGAGCTGATCGAACTCTCGTCGGAGACCCGCTCGCTGGGCCGCCCGGTATCGGCGTACGTCCGCAAGCTCGCGCAGACCCACCCGGACGCCCAGGTCACCGTCCTCATCCCGGAGACCGAACCCGCGCACCTGTGGCAGCGGCTGCTCCAGAACCAGCGCGGCTCCGTCGTCGCCCACGCGGTCCGCCGCGACACCGACGCCGTCATCTGCCGCCTCCGCTTCCGCATCACGGCGGAAGCCGAACGCTCCACGATCCCCGGGCCCGGCTGAAGTCCGACAAGACCTCGTCAGAGGGTCGTCAGGGCGCTTGAGCCCCACGCCGCGCACCAGTTGGATGGACGTCGTGAACAGCGGTCAGCGCCATGACGACAGCCGGCGCAGCGCCACCCGCCCTCGTACTCCCCGTACTCGATGCGGAACCACACCTCACCGCACGGCCGCGCCCCCCGGCTCCTCGGCCGCCCGCCGCCGTGCCCGTCCACTGGAAACCCTCATGTCTTCGTTCCTGTCCGGCCGGACCATCATGGTCACCGGTGCCACCTCCGGCATCGGCTACGAGAGCGCCCGCCTGCTCGCGGAGCGCGGTGCCACCGTCCTGCTCCACGGCCGCACCGCGGCGGAGGCCCGGGCGGCGGTGATGCACCGCACCGCGTCGATCATGTGGAACGACCCCAACCGCACCCGCCGTTACTCGAGCCTCGCGGCCTACGCACAGTCGCGGCTCGCGCTCACCGTCTTCGTGGCCGACCCCCGTGTCGCCGCCGTGTCCGTCAACCCCGGCGTCTGCGAGACCGCGCTGAGGCCGCTGTACGGACACGAGGGCGCAACGCCCGCCGAGGGCGCCGCCCACGTCGTGCGGCTGTGCGACCCGGCCGTCGAGATCGTCTACGGCGCCTACTACGACCGCGGCGAGCGGAGGGAACCCGCCGCGGGCGCGACCGAGGAGCGCACGGTCAAGCGGCTGAACAAGCTCGCCGACCAGCTCGCCGACCAGCTCGTCGGCCACTCCGTCTGACGGGGTGGCCCACCAGTCCGCACCCGGCCGCAAGGCCGGCCGGCGCCGGCGCCGGCGCCGGGCGGCGCCGGGGCCCCCCGGGGGCGGCCCACCCCCCCGCTCGGAAGAGCACACCTCTGAACACCAGTCACAAGGTTGTTGATCGCGTATGCCG
>NZ_JBEZKE010000057.1:0-21545 GCF_040651555.1 Streptomyces sp. NPDC048424
CGGACGGCGTGCCTTGTTTGAGCCCTGCCCACTCCGCGTCGAAGGACGTCATGCTCACCCGAGCCCCCGTTAACACTCTGCGAATGCAATGATCGAACGGTCATCCTACGAGCGCCCCTGCGCGGCCGGCCCCCCACCCCCGGGCTCGGGTGGAGGCCACCACCCGCCACCCGGCCTTCCGATCGGTATGTCCCCGTTGAACCCGACTCGGGCCCCGGCAGAACCTCCCCGCCCTGCCCCGACTGCTGCTTCAGGGCCGCCTCAGGGCCATTCCGGAGCCGCCTGTAGCGCCCGTACCGCCGTTTCGCGGCCCCTCACCCTCACCCCACTCTCACCACACCTTCACAGCTGCCCCTCACGTGCCCCCTCACGTGCCCCCTCACGTGCCCCCTCACGTGCCCCCTCATCTGTCCGTCACGGCAGCCCTCTCCTTGCCGTCCAGGGGGTGGTCATGGGGTGTGGCGGAAGCGGCTGCGGTATTCGGTGGGGGTGGTGTTCAGTTTGCGGCGGAACGCACGGATGAGGGTGTCGGGGGTGTTGAAGCCGCAGGCTGACGCGACGCGTTCCAGGGTGTCGTCGGTGGATTCGAGGTGGTTGCGGGCCACCTCGACGCGGGCTGCTTCGATGTAGGCGGCCGGTGTGGTGCCCAGTTCGGTTTTGAAGATGCGGGTGAGTTGCCGTTCGCTGACGTGGGCGTGCTCGGCGAGGTCGGTGACGGTGAGCCGGCCGGCGATGTTGCCGGTGATGTAGTGGCGGATGTCGTCCATGCGCCGGGTCGTGGAGAGCGGCTCGATCGGAACGCTGAACTGGCTCTGCCCGCTGGGACGCTTGAGGTACATCACCAGCTGCCGGGCGACGCGCAGCGCGACCGCCTCGCCGAAGTCCTCGGCGACCAGTGCCAGCGACAGGTCCAGACACGCGGTGATCCCGGCTCCGGTCCACACGTCCTGGTCGCGGATGAAGATGGGGTCGGCGTCGACCTCGACGGCCGGGTGGTCGGCGGCGAGCTGCTGCGCGGTCGACCAGTGGGTGGTGGCGCGCCGGCCGTCGAGCAGCCCGGCGGCCGCCAACAGGTGCGCCCCCACGCACACCGACGCGATGCGCCGGGACCTGCCCGCCAGCTCCTTCACCCAGTGCACCACGGCCGCATCGGTGACGGCGTGGACGCGCGACTGGCCGTCGACCTCGACCGAGCCGGGAACCATGAGGGTGTCGATACTGCGGGCCGCGGCCTCCTCGAAGGTGAGGTCGGGCAGGATCCGCACCCCGGCGGACGTGGTGACCGCCTCCATGGTCTCGGCGGCCAGCACCACGTGGTAGCCCTGCGCGCTGCCGGTCTCCCGCCGCAACAGGGCGAACACCTCCGGGGGACCGGTGACGTCGAGCAGGTCGACGCCGTCGAAGAGGAGCACGACGAAGAGCCGGTTCAGGCTGCTCACAGGGATGTCCGTCCAGTCAGGGCCCAAGCCGCGCGGGTGGGGTGGTGGCACGACATCGCAGCGATGTCGGTATCTGCAAGTTACGTGACATTGCCGCCATGCGGGCGGGGTTCGTAGCGTGGGTGGTGCGCCACCGGGTGTGCCACCGGGTGTGCCACCGGGTGTGCCACCGGGTGTGGCGCCATCCCTTCCCTTGTCCGATACGCGAACCGAAACGGTGCGGCATGTCTTCGACGACCCTGCGTGAACTGAACGGCTTCGACCAGAGCCCGGCCTCCCTCGCTGCGGCGACCGTGGTCCTGATCGATTACCAGAACACCTACACCCGTGGGGTGATGGAGCTGGAGGGCTGGAAGGAGGCGCTGGACGCCGCCGTCGAGCTGCTGGCCCGGGCCCGGGAGGCGGGCGCGACCGTCGTCCACGTCGTCAACGACGGCGGTGAGGGCACCCCGTACGACATCCGGGCCGAGATCGGCCAGATCCACCCGGCCGTGGCGCCGGCCGAGGGTGAGCAGGTCGTCGTGAAGACCACCCCTGACGCCTTCCATGAGACGAACTTGGGCGAGATCGTCGACCGCGCCGGCAACACGGACCTGGTCCTCGCCGGGTTCATGACCCACATGTGCGTGCAGTTCACGGCAGCCGGTGCGTTCCTGCGGGGACACCGGCCCACCGTGGTCGCGGACGCCTCGGCCACCCGCCCGCTGCGGGCCGCCGGTGTCGAGGTGCCGGCCGTCCAGCTCCACCACGGGGCGCTCGCCACCGTCGAGGACCTGTACGGGGTGGTCGTGCCGTCCGCCGCGGCCCTGGGCTGACCAGCGACAGGCACCATGCGCCGCGACCGTGGGGTGCCCGGTGCGATGAGCCCCTCGGGCGAGGTACGGGGACACCTCGCCCAGGGGCGAGGTCCGGGGTTCAGCGGGCGAGCAGGAGCTCCTTCAGGAGCCGTGCGGTTGCCCGGGGGAAGGCGGTGTTCCCGTTGTGGCCGCCGGGGAACTCGACGGGCTCGGTGCCCAGTCGGGCGGCCAGCGCCCGTGCGCAGCGGTGGGTGTGGACGGTGGGACGGGTCGTGCGGCCGGTGGCCGCGATGATCCGGGTGCCGGCCAGGGCCGCGGCCCGCACCGGCTCCGCACTGCCGAGCGGGTCGGTGGTCAGGGCCGTGAACTCCGTTTCGATGAAGAACCGGAAGTTGGCCTGCCGGCGGGGTGTCAGCGGCTGGGGGGTGAGGTTCTCCTCGGTCTCGTCGTGCGCCGCGTCGATGCCGAGGTGCGCCGTGATCGCGGGGAGGGCCGCCGTCAGGCCCCCCGCCGCGTACGCGGCCTGGATGGCCGTCAGCTCGCCGGTGTGCTCGGCGCACTCCGCCGCGGGCAGCAGGCCCGGCATCACCGGCTCGTGGGCGATCAGGGTGTTCAGCACGCCCGGATGGCGGACCGCGGCCTGCAGGCCGATCGCGGCGCCCATGCTGAACCCGGCCATCAGGGCCGGCGCGTCGGTGACCTCGGCGAGCAGGCGGGCGACGTCGTCGGCGTGGTCGGCCATGGTGAGGGGCCGGGCGGGGGAGTCGAGGGTGCTGCGCGAGAGGCCGCGGCGGTCGTAGGTGACGACGGTGAAGGCGTCGGCCAGGTGCGGGACGAGGTCGGCGGTGCGGTCCGCGTCGCCCTCGCCGCTCTGGGACAGGAGCAGGACGGGGCCGCTGCCTTGCGTCTGGAAGTGGAGGGTGGCGCCCGGGACGGCGAGCGTACGGACAGTGGCGGCGGCCGTGTGCGTGGGCGTGTGCGTGGTCATGGTGAATCCCCCTGTGTGTGCCGGTTGTTGCCGGTGTCGGTGACCGACACCTCGACCGTAACCCATCTCAATCGATGCATCAAGATAGATGTATCGATTGGGATGTACTGTGGGCGTGTGAACGGAGTCGAACTGTTCCTCCTGGGACGCACCCTCATGAAGATCGGCGAACAGGCGATGCCGCAGGCGGAACCGGGCACACCCGGCTCGCACCGTGCGGTGGCCGTCGTCCTGGGCGACCTGGTCGCCCACCCCGCGACGACCGTCGGTGAGATCGCCGGCCGCACCGGCCTGCCGCAAAGTCAGGTCTCCACCGCCGTCGCCCGCCTGGAGCAGGCGGGCGCCATCGACACGGAGCCCGACCCGGCCGACCGCCGCCGCCGCCTCATCCGGCCCGCCGCGAAGCCCTCCGCCCGCCTCGCCGAGGTCCGCGCCACGACCATCGACGACGCCCTGGCCGCCGCGCTGGCCGGCCCGGACGGCACCGCCCCACAGCCCGGCACCGTCCGCGAGGTCGCCGAGGCCCTCGACCTGCTGGCCCGCCGGCTCACCCCCTCGGTCGCCGCCCGGGCCCGCGCCCTCGACACCACCCCGCCACCCTCACCCGACACCCCGACCACGCCGTAGCCGCCCCGCGCAGGCCGTGCGGTCAGTGGCCCGGGCCGGGCTCGTCCTGGCCGCATCGGGGGGTGCGTTGACCGCTCAGCCGACCGAAGAGCCGGTTGTCCAGACACTGCGTCAGATACGGCACTCCCGCGGTGTCACCCGAGCCGCGCGCACCGCCGAGCATCCGCGCCGCGAGGCTGCGGTGCGTGGACTTCCACCGCTGGTGCCGCTCCTCCAGCCCGCCCAGCGCCGTGTGGAAGAGGTTCCAGTCCGTCCAGCTGAAACGAGCCCTGCGGCGGAGGTCGAGATACGCGTGCGTGACCGTGTCATGGCCCGCGTCCTGCGCCTCGGCCCGTACGGCCGGAACACTCGTGAACGCCTCGGATCCCAGACGCTCGGTGTGCGGGAGGCCGCACAGGATCTCGAACCGTTTGTACTGCTCGGACTGAATCGCACTCGCGCCCTGAGTGAACTCCCGGAACCCGTGGAAATGCTCCGGCCGCATCGTCGCGACCAGCCTGAACAGCGCCGAAGCCCGCTCGAAGGAGGCGGCAGCCCGGTCCACACACGCGGCCGCCGGCTCCAGACAGCCGTCGCGCAACGCCGCGATCGCCGCTCGCATGTCCTGCGCGATCGCCGTGAACACCATCTCGTGGGCCTGCAACGCACGCATGAAGAAGTACTCGTCGTGCAGCACGTACACGGGCTGCACGGTCACCTCGAACCAGCGCCCCGCGTCCGTCGCCGCGGGCCGCGGGAGCAACTCGGCGCCCCGCGCGCTCAGGTCCTCGACGTCCAGCCCTTCGTGGTCGTGCGCCACGAACCGCAGGGCGTGCCGCAGCCGCTTGCGCAAGGTCGCCGCCCCGGGCCGGTCCCGGCTCGGGTCCTCGTCCGCGTCCGCCGGTTCCTGCGGTGCGGCCGCACTCCGCGTCTCGTAACGCACCACGTCGGATATGAGCCAGGTCGCCAGCCGGTTCGGCCCCGGCCCGTGCCCCGGCTCGTCCGAGATCAGCTCCAGCAGCGGCAGGGAAAGGTACGTCCGGTTCCAGTAGCGCTCCTCGTGCTTGTCGAGCAGACAGTCGAGAAAGGCCCGCAGGAAGGGCCGGCGGCCGGTGGCGTGCCGGCGGCGGATCTCACTCAGCTGAAGCAGGAACGGCTGCGGCAGAAAGTGCTTCCCAGCCCGCCTCACCTCCTCCGTGATCACCCGGGCCAGGTGAATCCCGTCCAGATCACCGTCGACCTGCCCGGCGGCCGCCCACCGCTCCACTTCCTCGAAGGTCAACGCGCACGGACCGACGCGAGGCTGATCGGCACATTGGTGTCCACGGCATTCGGAATTCATCACCCATCGACTCCTCACACGCTCCGGCGGGCCTCACGCACTCCGGGCGAGGCAGGAGCTCCCAGTAGGCGTGACCGAACCCCCTCAGGTCATGTCTCGGACATTCGTGACTTGACACCCCGCACTCACCGCACTCAGCACACCCACCGCACTCACCCCCATCCCGCCGCCGCTCGTAGCGGCCGGGGCGGTGTACCGGCCCTGCCCCTGCGACCTGCGGATACGCGTTGGACGCGGCGGCGTCCGACGGCGTATGGTCCCCCGGCGCTCCCACTGCGGCGAGCCACACCCTTGCGTCACTCCGTACCCGTGGGGGGTCCCTCGTCATGTCCGCAACCAGCCCGTTGAAGCCGCGCCCGCTGCTGCCCGCCCGGACACCGCAGGCGCCACGCCTCCTCCTGGCCGCCGTGGTGCTGCTGCTGACCGCGGTCATCCTGAGCGACCTGTTCTCCCTGTACGCCGGGACACGGGCCCACTCCCTGCTCGACTGGGAAGGCGGCTTCGCCTACGCCTCCATGGACGACTGGGACGCGGCCGATGCCCGCTACCAGCGCGCCTGGACCTTCCAGGGCCAGGCCGCGATCGTCTGCGGCATCGTGTTCATCGCCTGGTTCCACCGGATGTACCGCAACGCGGTGGCACTCGCACCGGACCGGCTGCGCACGGGGACCGGCTGGGCGATCGGGGCCTGGTTCGTCCCGCTGTTCAACCTCTGGCAGCCGTTCCGGATCGCCCTGGACATGTGGGCCGTCTGCGTACCGGCCCCGGCCTCCGCCCCGGCTGTGACTCCGGCCCCCGGGCAGCCGGCCAAGGCGGCCAAGGCCGTGTTTTGGCCGGTGGGCCTGTGGTGGGGGCTGTTCGTCACCTCGGGAGTGTTCAACCAGTACACCCTGTGGGCGTACGACCGCGCCGAGTCGATCCCGGACCTGCGGGACGCCGTGGTCCAGCTGATGGTGGGCGACGTGCTGGACCTCGCCGCGGCCGCCGCCGCCATCCACTTCACCGTCCGCCTGACCGCGATGTACCGGCGCCACACCCCCTGACGCACCGAGGGGCCGCCGTGCCGGGCCAAATCGGTGGTCGCCCGTGCCGGCCGGGCCGGGGTCAGGGCCGGCGGCCCGGTTCCTGCCCGGCGTCACCCTCGGCCCGCATCGACAGCGGTGCGATCCTGCCGAGCACCACCAGCCGGTGGCGCACGGCCATCACGGCCACCGCCGTCACGGCGATGACCACCCCGCCCAGCCGCAGGATCGCGTCGTAGGCCTCCTCGGGCGGCCGCTGCGGCGTCATCGCCGAGATCGCCGCCGCCGCCCCGGCCAGCGCGATCGCACCCAGCGTGACCAGGAACGTCAGCAGCACCCCCGAGGCCTCACCCGCCCGCTCCGGCGCGACGACCTGCTGCGTGGCCACGCTGGAGAAGGTCCAGCCCAGCCCCAGCCCCAGCCCGCACCACGCGAACACCGGCACGTACAGCCACCAGGCGCTGACCTGCGCCAGCGCGTACATCCCCGTGCCCGCGACCGCCCCGGCCAGCGCCATGACCGCGGTCGGCCGCATGTACCGGGCCAGCCGCGCCCCGAGCGGCCCGCTGAGGGCCACCAGCAGGGCCGGGGCCAGGAACACCGTGCCCGCCAGGAGCGGCGAGAGCCCGCGTACCCCCTGCAGGTAGAGGGTGGCGAGGAAGACGGTCACGCCGTAGCCCATGTTCGAGAGCGACCCCATCCCGGTCACCAGGACGTAGGGGACGTTGCGGAACAGCCGCAGATCGATCAGCGGGTGCCGGGTCAGCCGCTCCCGCACCACGAACAGCGCGCCCGCCACCACCGCCACCGCGAAGAGCCCGAGGGTACGAGCACTCGCCCACCCCCAGGCGTCCCCGCGCTCCACGGCCAGGGTGAGCGCGGCCAGCGCACACACGACCAGCGCGCAGCCGGCGAGGTCCAGCTCGCGCGGCGCCGACGCATCGCGCGAGTCGGGCACGTACACGAGGGCGGTGACCAGCGAGATCAGACTCAGCGGCACCATCAGCCAGAAGATCCACCGCCAGCCGGGCCCCTCGGTGAACCCGCCGCCCACGAAGGGCCCGAGCGCGGTCCCGATGTTCGCGACTCCGAACACGGCGCCCAGCGCCCGCGTGCGGGACTCCTCGGGAAAGGTGTTGGTGATCACGGACACCGACACCGGGAAGACGAACGCCGCGCCCACCCCCTGCGCGATCCGGGCCGCGACCAGCCAGCCCAGCCCGGGAGCCAGCGCACAACCCACCGAACCGGCCGTGAACAGGGCGGTCCCGGCCAGCAGGGTCCCGCGGCGCCCGAAGACGTCCCCCACCCGGCCGCCGATGATGAAGAAACAGCCGATGGCGAGCATGTACGCGGACAGGGTCCACTGCGCGGCCGCAACGGTGACGTCGAGCTCCGCCGCGATACCGGGAAGGGCGAGGTTGAGGGCGAAGAAGTCGAGCTGGATGCAGAAGAGCGCGACGGCGACCGCAACGAAGGCCCCCGTCCTCCGCGCGGCCCCCGAAGACCCAGCGCGCATGAGGGCGTTCCTCTCAGCCGGTGCCGCCGGCACACCGCCCAACGGCCGCACGCATGTCCTCGTCCCATTGTGGGGCGGCCCGCCACAGCCCGCAGTCCGGCCAGGACCACGACCACAACCAGACCACACGGGAGCCGCAGCCCCAGCCGGAGCCGCACCGGGGCCGCAGCTACAGCGGAGCCGTGGCCGCCGCCACTGCGACCGCCCGGCCTGACGGGACGGCCCGGTCTCGGCCGGGGGAGCGGCACAGGGCACAATCGCGGACTGTGACGATCACCGCGCGCGAACTCAACCGGGCAACCCTGGCCCGCCAGTTGCTCCTGCACCGCGAGCCGCTGACCGTACCCGAGGGGGTACGGCGCGTGGTCGCCCTCCAGGCACAGCACCCGGCCTCGCCCTACCTCGCCCTGTGGAACCGGCTCACCGCTTTCGCCCCGGCCGAACTCGACGCCGCCTTCACCGGGCGGTCGGTGGTCAAGGCGACCCTGATGCGGATCACCCTGCACGCCGTGCACGCCGAGGACTACCCGCTCCTGCGCACCGCGATGCAGCCCACGCTGCACGCCTCCCGCCTCGGCGCCCGCTTCGCCGCCACCGGGCTGACCCCCGCCGACGCCGACGAACTGCTCCCGGAACTGCTGGCCTTCGCCCGCCTGCCGCGGACCTCGGCCCAGATGCAGGCGTGGACCGAGGAGCGGCTCGGCGCCGAGAAGAGGGACGGCGCGTGGTGGGGACTGAAGGCGTACGCGCCCCTGCACCACGCCCCGACGGATGCGCCCTGGTCGTTCGGCCACCGCCCGTCCTTCATCGCAGCCACGCCCGGACCCGCACTCGCACCCGGACCTCTTCCCGCCGGGCAGGCGGGGGAGTCAGAGGCCCTCCAGGCCCTGATCCTGCGCTACCTGGCAGGGTTCGGGCCCGCCTCGGTCGCGGACGTCGCGCAGTTCGCCCTGGTGCGCCGGGCCTTTGTCCGTACGGCACTGCACGCTCTGGACGGAGCGGTCGAACAGCTCCGGGGCCCGGACGGCACCACACTGTTCGACCTGGCGGGCGGCTTGCGTCCGCCCGCCGAAACCCCCGCCCCGCCCCGTCTGATGGCCATGTGGGACAGCGTCCTGCTGGCCTACGCCGACCGCAGCCGTGTGATACCCCCCGCCTACCGCCCCCTGGTGATCCGCCGCAACGGCGACGTACTGCCCACCCTGCTGGTGGACGGCCAGGTCGCCGGGGTGTGGCGTCCGCTGCCGGGCGGCATCGAGGCCACCGCCTTCCACCCCCTGTCAGCCGCCACCTGGCACGGACTCGCCGCGGAGGCCCACGCCTTGACCGCCCTGCTGGGCGAGCGCGAGACGGAGGTCTACCGCCGCTACCACCACTGGTGGGACAAACTCCCGGAGGCTGAGGTACGGATACTGTGACCGGCGCCGCCCCGCCCCGCTCCGCCGGCTGAGGGCCAGGCCCTGCCGGCCGTCCGCCACGACACCGACGCCGGCCCCGGCATCCTACGGCGCGGTCGTCGCGGCCGTGGCGCCGGAGTGGTTCCTGATGAGTTCGTAGGAGGCGAGTCGGTCCCGGAGGTCATGGACGGGTGTAGTCAGCATCAGCTCGTCCGCCCCGGTCTCGGCGGCCAGTCGCGCGAGCCGGTCGACGACGGTGGCCGGCGCCCCGACGGCCTGCTGTGCGCGGAATCCCGCCAGCGCCTGTCGTTCCTCGGCGGTGAAGGGGTGGGTGGCCGCCTGGGCCGGGGTGGGGAAGGGCGTCTGGCTCAGGCCCTTGAGGAGCCCGGCCTTGACGACCTCCATCGGCCTCGCCCGCCACGCGGCTTCCTCGTCCGTCTCGGCGCACACCGTCTCCACGCACAGCAGCACCCGGGGCTGCTCGCACCAACGGGAGGGGGCGAACTTCGCCCGGTAACACTCCAGTGCGGCTTGGGTGTTGTCCGGCCGGATGTGGTGGGCGATCGCGACGGGCAGGCCGAGGGCCGCGGCGAGAGCGGCCCCTTGGGGGCTGGAGGCCAGCAGCCACGGCTCCGGCAGCGGGCCGAGTGCGACCTCGTCGACCAGGAACGACAGGATCGCGGCGACGTCCTGCTGGTACTCCGCGTCGGTGGCCGGCCCGGCTCCGCGGCGAAGCGCCCGCGCGGTGGCCTCGTCGAAGGTGCCGGGACCACGGCCGATGCCCACATCGATACGGTCGGGGTGCAGGGCGGCCAGCGTTCCGAACTGCTCGGCCACCGTGATGGGCGCGTGGTTGGGGGCGAGCACCCCGCCCGACCCGAGGCGGATGCGCGAGGTCGACGCGGCGGCGTGCGCGGTCAGGACGACGGGCGGGAACGCGCCGATCGCGGGGGAGTGGTGGTGTTCCGCGTACCAGAGCCGGTGGTAGCCCAGCCGTTCCACCCCCTGCGCGAAGGCGGCGGTGTCCCGCAGGGTCTCCACGGCCCGGGTGCCCGTCTGGACCATGGCGACTTCCAGCGCTGAAAGAGGTATGTCGAGCATGCCGCCAGCATAGGGATCTTGCGTCGCGTCAGGGCGGCGAGGATCTCTTTCCCGCCACGTGTGATCAGAGGCCGGGGGCGTGTCCGCCGTCGACGGGGTGAGGCGCACCAAGCCGATGAGGGCCGGGACATCGGTGAGGGTTCACCGCTCAGATGACCGGTTCGCCGATGCCCAGCAGGTTGCCCTCGCTGTCACGGAACCAGGCGCCGCGCTCGCCCCGGGCACCCTTGCTCGGGTAGTTCCCCTCGATCTCGGCGATCGAGTCCCTCGTCGTGAACCCGGGCACGTCGACGTCCTCGAACGCCACGCCCCGCCGCTTGAGCTCCGCGACCACGGCCGTGAGGTCGTCGACCTCGAACGCCATCTGCGTGAACGTGCCGGGCGAGGCCCCCGTGGACCGGAACAGCACGAACTCCGCACCCCCACACCGGTACAGAAGGCCGCCGGGCCGCTCGTCGACCGGCTCCAGGCCGAGCCGCTCCGCGTAGAAACGCCGCGCCCGTTCCAGATCCTGGGCGGGGAGCCGGGTCGCCACGCGCGCCCGGGCCAGAAGATCGCCGTTCACGTTCATCGCCCCAGTGTGCCCGCGCACCGGCCGCCGACAGCCGCCCGACGCGCGCGGGCGAACCTGGCCCCCGGCCCGCGTGCGGTGGAGGAGGGCTGAGTACGTCGTACACCCGCGAGGTGAGTACCCGCACGGCTGTGCCGGGCCCGCCGCACGGGTCGGATCGGGGCATGAACGCAACCACTCCCCCTGCGCCGCCCCCGGCACCCGCGAACGCGAACGCGAGCGTGGTCGCGGGAAGGGACCGCACCCGCCTCCGGGCCGTCTTGAGCGCCGCCCTGTTCGTACCGGCGGCGCTCGCCGCCGGCGTCCTGGCCCTGTCCTCGCAGGGAGCCTCGCGCTGCGTGACGTACGGGGAGCAGTGCACCTCCGGGCTTCCCGGCTCGCTGTTCCTGTGGAGCGTCAGCCTGGGCGTCGTCGCCTTGGCCGCCGCCCTGGCCGCTCCCGCCGGGCGGCTGCGACAGGCGGCCCTCGCCGCCCAGCTCCTCGCGGAATGCACCGGACTGCTGGTCATCCTCAGCTACGCATGACCCGGCGGGCGGATCGGACGGAGCCGACCGGATTCGAACCGGCGTCCTCGCGGTTTTGGAGACCGCGCGCGTCGACCTCTGCGCTACGGCTCCGTCCGCCCGGCATCCTAAGCCCACCCGCCGACCCGACAGGCTCCGCCCCCACCCGGCTCCGCCCCGATGCTTTGGTGCTCAGCGCAGTGTGGGGATCACATCGCGGGTCTCGTCGACCTCGATGCCCGCGGTGCGCCGGCCCGGCGCCCCCGCCGGCGTCTCGTCCGCACAGACGGTCCCGCGTGCGGGCAGCGCCAGGGTGGCGAGGTAGTCCGTGACCAGAGCACTGACGCACGCACTGCGGTTGTAGGCGGTGTGTCCCTCGGCGTTGAACGTCAGCAGCCGTCCGGCCTCCAGCGTCCCGGCCAGGGCCACCGCGTCCTGGTACGGGGTGTCCGGGTCCCCGGTCGTGCCGAGGACCAGGATCGGGGCGGAACCCTGCGCCCGGTAGGAGCCCTCGTAGCGGCTCGGGCGCTCCGCCGGCCACTGGGCGCAGGTCGGCGCGTGGTTGTGGTCGTAGGTGGGCGGCCCGAGCCCGATCGGGGGACCCAGCAGCGGCGCCGCCGCCACATGGGCGCTGACCAGCGCGCCCAGGAGCAGCCGGCCGGCCGGGTACACGCGGTCGGCGCACTCGACGGCCATGTTCACGTTGAGGAAGTCGAACGACGCGGGGGAGGGCGGGTTCAGCAGGAACGAACCCTGGCGCGCCTGCGCCGCCCGCAGGGCCTGCCCCAGCTCGGGCCAGATCTCCTTGCCCGCGTTGATGTTGAACATCAGGCGGTACGCGAGCGTGTACCCGGTGGCCGGACGCCCGCTCGCGCTGATGACCGGATCCGCGTCCAGCGCCCGCTTCAGCTCCTCGAAGGCCTCCCGCGGCCGCCCCTCGCCGAACCCGCAGGCAGTGGGGTTGTGCGCGCACCAGTCCAGGAACCGGCCCACCGCCGCGTCCAGGGCGACGAACTGCGCGGCATCGTAGGCGTACGGCACGTCCGCGTAACGCCGCGGATCGTAGGCCCCGTCCAGGACCATGGCGCGCACCCGCCGGGGGAACTGCGCGGCGTAGACGGTGCCGACGTAGCTGCCGAAGGAGCGGCCGTAGAAGGAGAGCGTCTCCTCGCCGAGGGCCTGGCGCAGCAGGTCGAGGTCCTTGGCGTTCGAGGCGGTGCCGATGAACGGCACGAGCCCGCCGGAGCGTTGCCGGCACGCGTTGGCGAAGTCGGCGCCCTGGCGGATCGCGCTCTGCAGGGCTCCCGGTCCGGGTACGCCGCGCGCGGCGTCGACGGCGGCCGAGTACTCCTTGTCGTCCCAGCACTCCACCTGACCGCTGCGCGCCACACCGCGCATGTCGTACCCGACGACGTCGAAGGCGTCACGCAGGGACGCGGGGAGCGCGTCGTAGCTGTTGCGGGCGAAGTCCACACCGGAGTTGCCCGGCCCGCCGGGGTGCAGCACCAGGACACCCAACCGGTGGGCCGTCCCGGCCGCGACGCGCCGGGTGACTGCGAGGGGGATCGTGGGACCGGTTGGCCGGCGGTAGTCCAGGGGCACCTGGGCGGTCGCGCACTCGAAACCGTCCGCCGGGCCGGCGCAGGGTCCCCAGGTCAGAACGGGCACGGGCGCGGTCGCCGGCGCGGTCGCGGGGCCCGTTGCGGTGGCGGCCCCGGGCGAGACTCCCAGGAGCGCGGCGACCGTGATCAAGACGAGGGATATCCCCCACACCACTGGCTTGCGGGTGCCATCAGCCGAACGGGTCTGCATGCGGCGAACCTCCGTATGGGCGTTGCACAACGGGCGACAACGTAGCCGCCGGCCGCCGCCCTGTCGTCCCACCAGGAGGTGATTCCTCCCTACCCCCACGGGTGGCGGCCCGCTCCCACCAGAGTGGTAGACGCCCCGAAACCACCACCCCCCCCGAAACGTGCGCAGATCCCCGGGCAGCCCTGTGTCGGCAGTACCGTCCGGGATACTGGAGTGATGTCGCACATGCCGCCCGCCGTGCCTCCCGAACCTGTTCCTCCCGAGCCCGTGATGGCTGATCCGCCTTACCGCGTAGGCCGGCCCTTGCTGACCCAGTCATGGCTCGATCTGGCATTCCTGCACTGGGCCGCTGATCCTGCTGATATTGCTCCATTGCTGCCTGGTGGTACTGAACCGGACACGCTGGATGGAGTTACCTATGTGGGTCTTGTGGCGTTCCGGATGTATCGGATCGGTTGGCTGGGTCTGCCCGGTGTCCCTTATCTGGGGTCTTTTCCGGAGACCAATGTCCGTCTGTACTCGGTGGATTCCCATGGTCGCCGTGGAGTGGTCTTCCGTTCTCTGGACGCCTCGCGCCTGTTCCCGGTTGTCGTCGGGCGGGCTGCTTTTCGTCTCCCGTACGTGTGGTCGCGGATGACGGTCCGCCGTGACGGCTCCACGCTCACCTACAGCAGTGGCCGGCGTTGGCCCGGACCGCGGGGTGCGCGCAGCGTGATCACGGTGCGGACCGGTGAACCGATCGCAGAGCCGACTCCCCTCGAACATTTCCTGACGGCCCGCTGGGGCATGCACAGTGACTTCTTCGGTCGGCTGCTGTATTTGCCGAACAGCCACCCGCGTTGGCCGTTGCACCGTGCGGAACTCCTTGCCTGTGACGAGGATCTGGTGGTCGCGGCGGGCCTGCCCGCGCCGGCCGGCCCGCCCGTGAGCGTGTTGTACTCCCCGGGAGTCCCCGTACGCTTCACCCGCCCGCCCCGCCCCCGTGGCGGTACCGGCCCCATCGCCTGACCCCACCCACCCACCCACCCACTGATTGGCTGCTGACCGCCGAAAGGCCGAGGTCGTTGGTGGGTGAGGTTGTTGTTGGGGGTGTGTGTTTAGTTGAAGGGGTCTTCTCGGTTGGTGAGTTCGTGGTCGATGAGATGTTGGATGGTGGTGCGGGTGGTGTTGCTGAGTTCGTGTGCGGCGTTTCGGCGGGCGGCGAGGTTTTCGGGGCGGGTGGGCGGGGGGATTGGCTTGCCGATGGTGATGGTCCAGTTGGACGGGAGTGGGAAGGGTGTGGTGAGGGGGAAGTAGGGGATGTTGAGGAGGCGGGCCAGGGAGGGCACTTCGCCGAGTTTGGGGCAGGCCTCTTCCGCTCCGACGATTGCGATGGGTACGACGGGGGCGTTGGCGCGGATGGCGGCGATTGCGAAGCCGGGGCTGAAGGGCTGTAGTCGGTATCGTTGGGTGAACGGTTTCTCCAGGCCTGCGATGCCTTCCGGGAATACGCCGATGAGCTGTCCGGCGTTGAGGTGTTCGATGCCGGCCGTCGGGCTGATGGGGAGGGCGCCGCTGCGGCGTGCGTGTCGTCCCAGGATGGGGGTGCGGAAGACGAATGGGGCCGCGAGGAAGCGCACGCGGCGGTCGAGCGCTCTGCCCAGGACTTTGTCCAGGACGAATGCGTCGAGGCCCCAGGCGCCGGAGTGGTTGACGGCGATTACGGCGGGGCCTGTGGTGGGGATGTTTTCCAGGCCGAGGGCGGTCACGCGGAAGTAGTCGTCGACGAGCCAGTCCAGGAGGCGGTCCCATGCCACGCCGCCGGCTTCGTCGAGCAGTCGTTTGGCGGAGCCGAGTTCCGCTCCGGTCGCTCTGATCATCTCGACCATGCTGTCGCGCACGCCCGACCCCACTTTCATGTCGCATGCCGGCCGACTCGCGGTCGGCGAGCCGGTGTTTGCACTGCTTCAACGGCGGTGGGCCCTGTTGATCACGGCCGACAGGGAGGCGACCGCCGGAAGTCCTCCGTTCGAGGGCCCGGGGGCCAGAGCAGGCCAATGCGGTTGCTTTTGAGCTATGGAGATCGTTGCCCCGCGTGCGACGGGGTGGGGTGGGGTGGGGTGCGGGTCAGCGGGTGCGGATCGGGATCTGACGAAGGCGTTCACCGCCGAGTTGGTCGACGCGGCGCGATAGCTGAGCACGACAGGGCCGAGCGCCGTTGCCGACTTCTGCCGGCTCGGCTGGCCGTGTACTTCGTCCTGGCCCTGTGCCCTAGTTATGCCGAGCTTCCCCCCTCTCGGGGAGGACGTGCTGGAGACCGTGTCCCGCCAGGTGGCCGGCCCGCTCGCGCCCCCCGGCACGCTCGGCGCGTGTTGACGCGGGTTGCGGCTCCTCGCCCTGGACGGCACCCAGTTGGACCTCGTCTTCACCGTTTTTGGTGGAAGCGGATCTGCTGGTCAGACTCCAGTCCAACCACCTCGGAACCGTCCACGAAGAACTTCCGGACGGCTCGTAGCCGGGACTGCCCACGGGCGCGGCAGGTACGCGAACCAGCGTATGGCCAGCTTCGATCCACTCGGGCGCTTCCACCTCGTCCACGCACACGGTGCCTTCGCTGCTCATTGGCGTGCCCCGGTCGGCAACCGCCGGATGGCTCGGAGCGGGGCAGCCGCTTTCCCGGGGTGTCTCACGCTGGCTTCCGTAAGGCAACTGCATTGGCCGGAGCAGGCCCATGTCTACGGGTGGCCCGTGCGGCGGCGGCCGAGATCAGTCCGCCGGCCACCTCACCGCACGCCGTACGTCGTCAGGGGAGTAGGCCGGCTGGGAGGTATTCGGCGTAGGGGGTGTCTGGTTGGTGGGAGGCGTCGCGGGCCAGGTCCCACAGAGGGTTTGGGTCTGGCTGTGTTTCTGGGTCGGGTAGGGGGGTGCCGAGGCGGGTGGCGACGTCTTTGCGGAGTGTGGGGAGGAGGGCGTAGAGGTGGTCGCCGGGGCAGGAGGTGGCGTTGAAGTCGCGGTGGCCGTAGATCTCGGTGGCGGGTAGGTCGTATCGGTCGCAGATGTGGGCGCACAGGTCGGCGAGCGTCGCGTATTGCGCCGCGGGTGGGGCTTGTGTGGTGTACGTGCCTTCGTTTTCGATGCCGATCGACACGGTGTTCTGTCCGACGCAATGTGCCGCGCGGACCTGGCGGGTGCCGGTGCGTAGTTCGGCGAGGCTGTGGTGGCGGCCTTCGAGTACGAAGGCTCCGCGGCTGATGGTGAAGTGCTGGCCGGTGTCGATCCAGCCCTGGGCGTCCATGTGGTAGGTCTGGATCGCGCGGGCGAGGGCGTAGGCGCGTTGTCTGGAGTAGTCCGTGACGTTCGCTGTTGCCGTGTGGTGGACGATGATCCGCTCGGGGCGGTTGGCGAGGACGGCGACGGGTTCGGAGGGGGCTCGCGCGCCCCAGGTGGCGCAGTCGATGATGTCGGGGCCGGTGGCGCAGTACGCGCGGCTGGCCACGGCCAGTGGCAGTGCGGTCGTGGCGGCCAGGGTGAAGGCGCCGGTGAGGATTGAGCGGCGGGTGTGCAGTGCGGAGGGGGTCATACGGTGCCCGTTTCCGTAGGAGGCTGCCCATTGAAGGGACCTGGGCCGTACGGGCCGCGCAGACACACCGGGCAGTCGGCGGACTGGCCCCGGCCGGCCCCGACGTCCCGGCCGGCCTCGTCCGGTTCCGGCGTGCAGGAGGGCGGGAGGGCGGTGTGTGCCGCGGTGTGTGTGGGGCGCCGTGCGAGCCCTGCTGGAGTCCCGTGCCGTCTGCGTGGGGTGGATACGGGGCGGGGTCTGCACCCGGGCTGGTTGCCGTCGGGCCTTGTGTCCGGGGGAGCGGTTGCCGCCGCATCTGCCGGGAGAGTGGAGCGAGGGGCTTCGGGTGGTGCCCGGAGCCCCTCGTGGTTATGTGGCGCGGTTACCACTTGTTGTGGCAGTTCCAGTGTCCGGGTACCCAGTGGGTGTTGTGGTGGCCGGGTACCCAGTGGTTCTGGGACCAGCCGTGGCCGTACCAGCCGGGGTGCCAGTGGCCCCGGTGGTCCCAGTGGCCGGGGTGCCAGGTGCCGTGGTGCCACTTCTTCTCGTAGTGGCCCTTGATCCACGTGTTGCCCCAGTGTCCCTTGGTCCATGAGCAGCGCTCGTGGCGGCCGGACCGGTGGTCCTTGCCGTCCCAGCGGTCATGCCGGTCCCGGTCTCCGCTGTTGACAGTGGTGGCCACCGATGCCGGTGCCGATGCCGGGGTGGAAGCGGCGGCGGCTGTGCCGGTGGCTGCGAGCGTGGCACCGCCCGAGAGCAGGCCGGCCACGGCCGCGCCCGCGAGCATGCTGCGGGTCCGTACGGAAACGGTCATGGGTCTCACCTCCTTCTGCCTTCTGTCCCACGAATGTGAGTCGATCGGCGGCCCCTGCTCGTGCAGGGAGCCTCGTGAAGGGATTCGGCGCAGTCCCCCGGAGGGATTGGAAAACCGTCAAACCGGTACTCATCCGGTGGTGGGTGGGTGGGTGGGTGGGTGTGGGTGGGTGGGTTTTGTGGTCAGGCGGGCAGGGTGAGGCGTATCAGCGGGCTGGTGGTGGGTGTGCGGGAGCCGCCGGCGGGTTCGAGGGTGAGGCCGACGAAGCGGGCGTTGTCGGGGCTTCCTTGCATGAGGACGGCGCCGTCTCCGTGGATGAGGCCGGCGGAGCGTTTGGTGCCGTGGTCGTCGAACCACAGCTGGTAGGTCTTGCCTGCGGGTGGTGCGGGTAGGCCGCTACTGACGAATACGGCTTGGTCGCGCAGGGCCGAGGTGGTTACGGACGTGCCGGCTCCGGTGGTGGTGCGCCCGTGGACCGTACGGGCGTCGGGAGCGGTCATGACGGCGGCCAGTTCCTGGGCCTGACGGGTGCTCTGCTGGGCCTGTGTGCGGGCTTGTTCGGCCTGTTGGTACTGGTGGGCGGCGAGTGAGGCGAAGGCCGCGGCGGCGGCGAGGCAGGCCGCGACGACGAGCACGCCGGCTCTGCGCCTGAGGAGTGTGGCGAGGCGGGCCGGTGTCGTGGGCCGGGCGCGTGGGGGCAGTTGCGGGACGGTTTCGATGCGGTGCAGGACCGTCTGCCTCATCGGGGCGGGTGCGGGCAGGGCGGTCGCCGCGGCCAGCCGTGCGGCTGTTGCCGCGAATTCGCCGACCTCCTGGGCGCAGGCGTCGCACTGTTCGAGGTGCGTGGTGAAGGCGTGGAGTTCCTTGCCGGTGAGGGCGTCGAGTGCGTACGCGCCGGTGAGCGTGTGCAGGTGTTCGTCATGTGTCACACGCTTACCCCCATGCAGTCGCGCAGCCGGATCAGTCCGTCACGCATCCGGGTCTTGATGGTCGCCAGTGGGGACCCCAGCTTTTCCGCGACGGCGCGGTAGGTCAGGCCCTGGTAGTAGGCGAGGGTCACGGCTTGGCGCTGGAGCTCGGTCAGGCTCTCCAGGCAGCGGCGTACCTGCTCGCTCTCCAGTCGGGACTCCACCTCTTCGGCGACCTCGTCGAAGGGCCTGGGTTGGTCGCGTACGGCGGTGGCGTGCTCGCGGTTCGAGGAGGCCTGGGCGGACCGGACCCGGTCCACCGCCCTGCGGTGCGCGATCGTCGCCACCCACGCCATCACGGTGCCCCGTTCCGGCCGGTAGCGGGCCGCCTGACGCCACAAGTCGATCATGACTTCTTGGGCTACCTCTTGGGACTGGGCGCGGTCTCGGAGGATTTTGATGATGATTCCGAAGACGGTGGGGGCGAGTGTGTCGTAGAGGTGGGTGAAGGCGTCTCGGTCGCCGTGGCTCACCCGGGCCATCACTTCTTCCAGGGGTGTCCCGTGTGCGTCGGTGCTGTGGAACTGTGGGGGTTGTGTCACTGGCATCCCGCCGTACGCCGTCGGCTGGTGGCTGGTCGCGGCCCAGTGTCGGGGGCGTGGTGGTGGCCGTGCCCGCTCTCGTGCCTCGATGCCGATGCCGTCGTCGGCTCTTTCGCCGAGAGAGGGACCGACCCCTGTCGCGGGGCCCGGTCGTGGTGTTCCGCTGGTTTCACTTCTTCTTCGTAGTGGGCGTGGGTGGGGATTGCCCTGATCGGCGTCGCGGTGGCCCGTCCGTCATCCGATCGAGTGAAACCGGCTTCCACCGCCCAGCCGCTGCCACCGCGGCCGCCGCCGTCGTGGGTCGCTGGGGTGTCAGGGGTGTTGTCTGGACGGTTTCGGCTGGTGTGCGGGAGGAACTGGGCCGGGACGAACCTTTGTGACTGGTGGGGGAGGGGATCCGCATCCCGGACTCCGTCCATGTGACGAATGTGATCCCCTTCGCCCTCATGGTGGTGTTGGTGTCCGCTGCTGTTTGTAGGGCGGGTTGGGATCCCGGCCGGTGATCTTCCTGGGGGTGTGTCGCCTGGTCGGGGTTGTGCCGGCCTTGGGGTGTGTGGTGAGTCGTGCTCGTGGACCGCCGCCGGGGTGGGTGTGGTGGTGTGGTGCGTCGTCTCTGTCTGTGGCTACCGTCGCTGCTGCCGGGGGACGTGGTGCTCGGTTCGGGCACGGTCTCCGCCACTTCGCCCGCCCGCCCGGCTGCTGGCTGCTGGCTAGTGGGCGGGAGGGATGTGGTGGGGGGCCGGTTGGGTTGTGGTGGCCGCACTGTGCATGGTGTTTGAGTCGGGCCGGGTCTTGGGTGGTGACCTCGTTGGCGTTGGCTGGCTGCGCGGTGTGTGGCGGTCGGCTGTGTGGTGTGTGACGCGTGGTGGATGGTGTTGGCGGCCTGGCCTTTGGGCTTTGCGTCTTTCACTCCGATGGGTGACTCCGGGGCGGATGTTCGGTCTCTGTGTCGTCGGAGTGGGGTCACTGTCCTGGGAGGCCGTGTGGGTGTTTGCGGGCAGGAGTGCCGGCGCCGCCTGGGGCGGGCCGGCCCTGGGGGGTGTGCCGGGCACGGGGGTGGTGCCCGGTGCCGGCAGGGCCGGCCGGCCCGAGTCCCTGGCTTGGGGGGTTAGGGGAGTTGGGGCTGGGTGGGGGTGTAGTAGACGGATCGTCCTTGCTTGGTGCGTTCGAGGATGCCGCGGGCGACGCCTTGTTCGAGGGTGTTGCGGATGACGGTTGCCTGGACTTTGCGGTCGGGGTGTGTGGTGGTGAGGGTGTTGGTTACTTCGGCGGCGGATTTGGGTTCTGTCTGTCCGGTGATGGCGGCTGTGACGAGGTCGAGCCAGGACGGGCCGCCCGTTTCCTTCTTCGTTGTGGTGCCCTCAGTCGTCTTGCGGGCGCGTGGGGCCTTGGTGGCCGTGGCCTCCTTGGGCTCCGTAGTCTTCTTGGGCTCGGTGGTCTTCTGGGGTTGCGCGGTGGTCTTCGTGTTGCGGGCCGCGCTGCGTGCGGCGGGTACCGCGGCAGTCTTCACACCCGGCTTCGCACTCGGCTCCGCGCCCGGCTTCACCTCAGGCTTCGCACTCGGCTTCGCGCCGGGCTTGGTACCGGGCTTGGTACCGGCGTTCGCACTGGCCTTGGCGGTGGGCTTGGCGGCACCGGCCTTGGCGGTGGTGGCCTTGGTGGTGGGCTTGGCGGTGGCCTTGGTGGTGGTCTTGGGGTCGGTCTTGGTGGTGGGTTGTGTGGGTGCGGGCGTGGCCGGGAGGCCGAGGGCTTCCTGCATTTTGAGCAGGACCTTTTCGCCTTCTTCCAGTTGGCCGAGTTCCTGTTGCAGTCGCTGGAGTTCGGTCCGTGCGTGTTCCTGTGCCGTCTGGTTTGCCGAGAGGTCGCCGGCGATCTGCTGGGCGTAATCGTCCTGGACGCGTGTGATGTTGGTGGCTGTGGTCATGGGTTCCTCGATCTCTGCCGTGAGGGACATGTGTGACGCGATGGTACGCACCCACTTGTACCCGTGACCCCGGATCATGCACCAGGTGTCAACCAACACCGGTCCCGCGGACGGCCACGCCGACGTTGTGCTATGCGGCGGCCAACTCACACACCCTGAAATACAGTCGAGCCGCCACAACGCCACCAGGCCACCCACACCCACCCTTTGACACGCGGCCGACAGGTACACCAGCCGGCCGGTACACCAGCCGGCCCGAGGAGGCCGAGTGGCCCGAGGGGGCCGAGATCTGAGCCCCGCGTCGCGAGAGACCGGAGTCCTGGGAAGGCCGAGTGGCCCGAGCGCCGAGACCCGAGTGCCGAGTCCCGGGAGACCGGAGACCCGAGTGCCGAGTCGCGAGAGACCGGAGTCCTGGGAAGGCAGAGTGGCCCGAGCAAGCCCGAGTGGCCCGAGCGCCGAGTCCCGGGAGACCGGAGACCCGAGAAGCCCGAGTGGCCCGAGCCACGAGACCCGAGAGACCGGAGAAGTGGCCCGAGGAGCCCGAGAGGCCCGAGAGGGCCGAGATCCGAGCCCTGAGTCGCGAGAGACCGGAGTCCTGGGAAGGCGAGAGACCCGAGCGCCGAGACCCGAGTGCCGAGTCCCGGGAGACCGGAGACCCGAGC
>NZ_JBEZKE010000058.1:0-20814 GCF_040651555.1 Streptomyces sp. NPDC048424
CGAACGCAAGGTGCCCAGACGCTCCGACCCCCCGACACGTTCGGCGCCCGAGGAGACACCCCGGCGCGCGCCCGGCCCCGTCACAACCGGCCCCCACGCACCCGGCCCGAGCGGCGCAGCCAACCGGCGCCCGGCCCCGCCACAACCGGCCCCACCCCTGCCGAACCGCCGGAGGCAACCGGCCCAGGTGAGCCGGGACTGCGGCCGAACGGGTCGTCGACGGGCGTCGACGACGTTGCGGCCGGGTCATCACGGAACGGCGTCATACGGTGGCCGTCGCTCACAGGCGACGTAAGAACGGACGCTCATGACGCACGATCGACGGGACCAGGCGCTCTTCCGAGCCGCCTCGGCCCCCGCCACCGTCAACACCGCCACCCACGACATCGGCCTGCTCCTGCTCCGGCTCGTCGTCGGCCTCAGCATGGTCGGCCACGGCACCATGAAGCTCTTCGGCTGGTTCGGCGGCCCGGGCCTCGACGCGACCGGCAAGGGCTTCACCATGGCCGGCTATCCCGCCGGGGACGCCATGGCCGTCATCGCCGGCCTGTCCGAGACCCTGGGCGGCCTCGGGCTCGCCCTCGGCCTGCTCACCCCGCTCGCCGGCGCCGCCCTGACCGGCGTCTTCATCAACGTCCTCGACGTCCGGGGCCTGAGCGCCTACTTCCCGCCCAAGGGCGTGGAACTCGAAGTGCTGCTGTTCGCCGGGGTCGTCGCCCTCACCCTCACCGGGCCGGGCCGTTTCTCCGCCGACCACTACCTCCCGGTGCTGCGCGAGTCGCGGCCCCGCTACTCCTGGTTCGCCCTGCTGCTGGGCGTCGTCGTGGGATTCATCGTCCTGCTCGTCCGGGACTGACGGCGTCTCCCGTATCTCCCGTATCTCCCGCACCGAGGTGCGCCAGCGGGCCCGCCGGGTAGGGGGTCTCCGCGGGGAGCAGCGCGCGTGCCGCCTCGGCTTCGCCCGACCGCAGCAGGCCGTGGATCCGCCGGGCCAGCGGGGTCACGTCGCGGATGGACACCGTCCACTCGTCGGCGTACGCGCGCGAGGCCGGCCCGGACAGGCCCAGCTGGAGCGAGCGGTACGGCAGCGGGTTCAGGTGCAGGTCGCGCTCCGGGTCCCACTGGACCCGGGCGGGCGCCCCGCGCAGGGACTCCTGCCAGGCGGCCCGGTCCGCGTGCACGCCCGGCACGTAGTGGGAGAGGCAGGCCTCGCGCAGGGCCCGGTCGAAGCCCTCACGGGTGATCTCGACGGCCAGCACGGTCTCCTGGTCGACCTTGGTGCCCCAGCCGCAGCGGTACATCATCCACAGGAACGAGGGCTTGATCCACGTCATCCGCTCCCGCTTCCAGGCGGGCGGGAAGCGGCCGTCGCGGGCCGCCGGGTCCCCTAGGCGGGGGGCGTAGGCCTGGTAGACGGTGAGGGTGGTGTCGGTGTGCGCGGCGCGGATCTGGCGGGTGGGGGTGGGTGGGGCTGACATGGCCCCAGCGTGCGGGATGGCCTGGCGGCCGGCCAGCTGTTTTCCGTGCGGGCCGCGCCGTTTGCGGGTGCCGCGCCTCCCCCAGACTCCGCCCGGGGGGAACCCCAGGGGGCTCCGCCCCCAGACCCCCGCGCCTCAAACTCCCCCAGCTACCGCTGGGAGGTGCCCCCAGGCGGGGCTGGGGTGGGTGCGGCGCGGTGAAAGATCGGGGCTCCGCCCCGGACCCCGCGCCTCAAACGCCGGCGGGGCTGGATTGGTGCGGCCGGCGCTGGATTGGTGCGGCTCGTACGCCGCGGGGGCTCGGCCGGCAAGAGCCGGTAGAGGCGACCTAGACCTGGTCCTCCGCCAGTTCGGCTACGCCCGTGATGCGGTGGAGGGCGTAGGTGCGGACCTCGTCGGCCGTGTGGTCGTAGCCCGTGACGAAGCCGCCTTCGACGCGGACCGGGGCGATGACGCGTTGGCTGGCGGCGCCGTCCGCGTTCACGTAGCCGATCCACACCGCCGAGCCGGTCAGGGCCGCCGCCTGGACGGTCGCCAGGGTTTCCGCCGCGCTCGTGCGCGGGAGTTCGCCCGGTGCGCCGGTGGACGGCGCGGGCTCCTTGCGGACCGCCGTCGCCGCCAGGTCGCCCGCACGGATGGCCCGTACGGCCGCCGCCAGCAGCGTCGCGTCCGGCACCGGCGGACCGTCCGGCACCGGTACGGGCGCCGTGCGGGCCGGTGCGCGGTGGGCGTCGGCCCGCGCCACCAGCACGTCGCCGGTCAGGGACTCCGCGGCCGGCGCGTATCCCATCGCCCGCAATCCCTCCAGCAACACGGTCGGTTCGGCCTGCGCGGCCAGCACCGTGGGGGCCAGGCGGCGCAGGCCCAGCCCGGCCGAGCGCTTGTCGGCCAGGATCTCGCCCAGCATCGCGTCGTCGTCGCAGCGGACGTAGGAGGAGGCCGCGCCGACCCGCAGGTGGCCGTGGCGGCGGGCCACGTCGTCGATGAGGTAGGCGAGGGGCTGCGGGACCGGGGTGCGGCTGTGTTCCTTGAGGAAGGCGTGCAGGTCGGCGGCGGCATGGCCGGCGTCCAGGGCCCGGCGCACCGAACCGGGCGTGAAGCGGTACACGGTCGCCCCGCCCTTGGACTCCACGTCCGCCAGCACCGCCAGCGTGTCCCCGAGCGGCCGGCGCAGCGGGCCGGGGGCCACCGCCGTCAGGTCGGCCTGGAGCAGGACGTGGTCCACCGGCTCGGGAAGCAGGGGGGCCAGCAGCGGCGCCGGGTCCTCGTGCGCGAGCAGGGCCCGGCCGGGCCCGGACAGGGCGCCCCGGCCGGTCACGCCGAGGACCTCCGCCTCGGTCAGCGCCCAGCGTGCGAGGCGGGTCCGCAGATCGCTCGTACCGCGTACGGGACGCTCCCACGCGAGCCGGTCCAGCACGGCCTCCGCGTCGGGGGACCCGCCCTCGGGCAGGGCGGCGAGGAGTTCCAGGACGCGCCGGCGCACCTCGGGGGCGGCGGAGCGGTCGAGGTCGGGTCCGAGCGCCGACAGCGTGCGCCCCTTGGCGTCCTGCTCGCCGATCAGACCGGACGTGCGGGTGGCCGGCAGCCAGGCCTCCACCAGCGCCGACCACCGTTCCTCGGGCGGCAGTTCGCACCAGTCGTCGAAGGCGGGCGTGGGCGCGTACCGCTCGTCCGCCTCCCCGTCACTGGCCAGCAGCCCGGCCGCGTAGGCCAGTTCGATCCAGAAGGCCGCCGACGGCTCGCTCGTGTCCAGGGTGGCCGCGGCCCGCTTCAGGTCCCGTACCGCGAGCCCGCCCGCCCGCAGCACCAGCGGAGCGGCGTGCTCCCAGGACTTCACCAGCTCCTCGACGGTGGACAGCGCGGCCAGCGCCTGCCCGGCGGCGTTCGCGTCCACAAGCTGTGGACGGTGCTCGCGGTGCGCGGCCACCGGCGGGGCCACCGGCGCGGTGTCCCGGTGCGCGAGGCCGCCGCGCAGGTGGAGCGCCACCTCGCGGGGCAGTACGACGGTCCGCGCCGTCGTGGGCAGCAGCAGCCCGCGGTCGCGCAGCCAGCGCACCGGCGCGGTCGGATTCGGGGTCACCTCCCCGTACGGCGGCCCCCACACGAGCCGCCCCAGCACCTGGTGCGCCTCCGCCGGAGCCTCGTCCAGCAGCGCGGACATCCGCTCCGGGTCGGTGAACAGCCCGGTCAGCGCCGAGACCGCGGACACCGGGTCGTGCGTCGCGGGCAGCCCGGCCGCCGCCACGATCTCCTGGATCCGGGTCGGCGACATGCCGGAGGTGGCCTCGGCGACCGTGGGCCCGAGACCGGTCGGGGAGGGCCGCTGGGCGGAAGGCGCGAGCAGCTCCCGGGCGGTGCGCACCAGGCGCAGCCGGTCGTCGTCGCCCCACACCAGGGCCTGGTCGCGCAGGGTGCCCAGGGCGCGGGGGAGCGCGGCGCGGGCGCCGTTGTCCTCACCGGTGGTGCCCTCCTCGCCGGTCAGCAGCGACTCCAGCACCGGGTACGGGCACGGGTCCGGGGCCACGGCGAGCGCCTCGGCGGTCTGCAGCGTGAAGCGGTCCAGTCGCTCCAGTGCCCGCACCACCGAGGCCCGGGTCCCGGCGCGGGTGGCCAGCTGCGTCACGTCGCCGGGCACCGGACCGAGCAGGTCCGGGCGGGCGTGCAGCAGGGTGGAGAGCGCCGCGTCGTCGCGGGCGCGCAGCGCCTCGGCGAGGGAGCGCGGGGCTCCGCTTCCGCCGGATCCCCCAGCAGTGCTTGCCTCGGGCACAGTCGCCTCCTGGTCGCGTCGGCCGGTCAGTCGGCCGGTCCCCATCCGGCCAACGGTATCCGCTGTGCCCGCGACGGCTCCACGGGCGCACGCGCTACCTTTCGGGTGGGCGGTACGGGAGGAGCCGGGGCATGGGGATCGAAAGCGACCATCTGGTCTACGAATATCTGAGCCGCGTCGGGGACTTGGCCCAGCAGCGGCAGCTTTCCTCCGGCGACCGGATGCGCCTGGTGGCGGGGTTGCGGGACGAGATCGACCGTCGGCGCGCCAAGTACGAACCGGAGACCCCGGCGGCCGTACGGCGCATCCTGGAACGGATCGGCACGCCCGAGGAGGTCCTGGACACCCACGGCTCCCGGCCGGGCTCCGCGACCCCCGCGCCACGGTTCGGCGCGGCTTCCGGCCCGGGCGCGTCGGTTCCGGTCCAGCGGGCCCCCGGCCGCCTCCGCCGCCCGGGCGCGCCCGCGCCGAAGCCGGCCGCGGAGCCCCGGAACGTGCCGCCGCACCTGGCCGGGCTCGACGAGCTGGGCCCGTCCGGCGGGGCCGAGCCCGAGTGGTGGCGGATGTCCCCCGCCGCGTACGGCTCGGGCCCGCAGGTCGACGGCTTCGCGGGCGGCATCGAGATCCCGGACCTGTTCGAGGACGAGGAGCGGGAGGAGGCCGGGAAGGAGGCGCAGGATCCGCCCGCGCCCCCGCCTTCGGGTGCGGCTGGCCTCGTACGGTTCCTGCGCGAGCGGCGGCGGGCCGGGAAGTCGGCCGCGGTCGGCGCCGCCGGTGAGGCGGAGGGGGCGGGCGCGGCCCCGGCCCGGCCGCGCCCGAACGCGTTCCTGCTGCTGGCCGCGGCCGTGCTCGTCGTCGGCGTGGCCACCGGGTACTGGCTGCTGCTGATCATCGGCTGGCTCCTGCCGTACGCCTCGCGCGTGTTGCGGCCGGCCGAGCGGAAGTGGGCCGTCTTCGGGCCGCCCGGCGTGGTCCTCGCGGGGGCGGGGGTGTGGCTGTGGGGCCGGATGAACGGCAAGTGGGGCGAGACGCTGGCCGACGAGCAGGTGAGCGGGGCCGTGCAGGGTATGTGGCCGTGGTTGTTGCGGGGCGCCGCCGTCGCCTCCGTGATCTACCTGGTGTGGCGGGCCCGCCGTCGCTAGGCGGGTGCCGCGGCGGGTCTGCCCGCGAGCCCCGCGCCTCAAGCGCCGGCGGGGCTGAAAGGACCGGGGCTCCGCCCCAGGCCCCGCGCCTCAAGCGCCGGCGGGGCTGAAAGGACCGGGGCTCCGCCCCGGACCCCGCGCCTCAAACGCCGGCGGGGCTGAAAAGAGCGGGGCTCCGCCCCGGACCCCGCGCCTCAAACGCCGGCGAGGCTGAGTGGTGCCAGTGGGGCTGAGTTGTGCCGGCGGGGCTGACCGGTGTGGTGGTCAGGCTTCGGCGGCCGGCCAGGGGGCGCCCGGGATCACCAGTGGCGAGCCCGTCACCGGGTCCGGGATGACGAGCGAGGAGAGGCCGAAGACCTCCTCGACCAGTTCGGCGGTGACCACAGACGACGGCGGCCCCTCGGCCACCACGCGGCCCGCCTTCATCGCGACCAGGTGGTCCGCGTAGCGCGCCGCCTGGTTCAGGTCGTGGAGGACGGCCACCACCGTGCGGCCGCGCTCCCGGTTGAGGCGGCGGATCAGGTCCAGGACCTCCACCTGGTGGGCGATGTCGAGGAAGGTCGTCGGCTCGTCCAGGAGCAGCAGGTCGGTGTCCTGGGCGAGGGCCATGGCGATCCACACGCGTTGGCGCTGGCCGCCCGACAGGGCGTCCACGGGGCGGTCGGCCAGGTCGGCCACCGAGGTGCGGGCCATCGCCTCCGTCACCGCCCGCTCGTCCGCCTCCGACCACTGCTGCCACCAGTGCTGGTGGGGCTGGCGGCCGCGCGCGACCAGGTCGCCGACCGTGATCGCCTCCGGGGCCGCCGGGGACTGCGGGAGCAGCCCGATGGTCTGCGCGACCTGCCGGGTGGGCAGCGAGGACAGGGCGGCCCCGTCCAGCAGCACCGCGCCCGAGCGGGGCTTCAGCAGCCGGCCGAGCGCCCGCAGGGTCGTCGACTTGCCGCAGGCGTTCGGGCCGACGATGACGGTCACCTTGCCGTCCGGGACGGCCAGGTCGAGGCCGGAGACGACGACGCGGTCCTCGTACGCGAGCGTCAGCCCGTCCGCGGAGAGACGGCTCGCGGGGACTCGGCCTGCGGGGACTCGGCTCGTCGAGAGACGGCTCATCGGGGTCATGCCTTGCCTCCAGTGCGGCCGCGGACGATCAGCCAGATCAGGTACGGGGCTCCGACGGCGGCCGTCAGCACGCCCACCGGGAGTTCGGTCGGCGACAGCAGCCGCCGGGCCAGGAGATCGCCGAACACCACGATCAGCGCGCCGGTCAGCGCCGAACACAGCAGCGGGATCTGCGCGGTGCGCGTCGTCCGCCGTGCGATCTGCGGCGCGAGCAGCGCCACGAAGTCCACCGGCCCGGCCGCGCCCGTGGCCACCGAGGCCAGCACCACGCCCAGGACGATGAGCCCGAGCCGGACCCGTCCCAGCCGCACCCCGAGCGCCGTCGCCGTGTCGTCGTCGAGCGAGACGGTGCGCTGTGCCCGCGCCGCCCACAGCACCGCCGGCAGCAGGCCCAGCAGCACCCAGGCCAGCGGGGCGCCGACGTCCCAGCCCCGCCCGTTCAGGGAGCCCGTCATCCAGATCTTCGCCTGCTGGGCGACCAGGTAGTCGCCCTTGGTCATCAGCAGGGTCGTCACCGACCGCAGGGCGATGGCGCATCCGATGCCGATGAGCACGAACCGGCCCGCGTGCAGACCGCCCCGCCAGGCGAAGACGTACACGAGCCCGGCCGCGACGAGGCCGCCGAGGACCGAGAGGTACGGGAGCACGGCGTACGAGGTGACGCCGAAGGTCAGCGCCGCCACCGTGACGGCGCTCGCGCCCTGGCTGACTCCGATGACGTCGGGGGAGGCCAGCGGATTGCGGGCCACGGTCTGGATCAGCGCGCCGGCCACCCCGAACGCCAGGCCCACCAGCAGCCCGACCGTCATCCGGGGCAGCCGCAGGGTGGCGACGACCAGCTCGTCCGGGGACGGCCGCCCGAGCAGCACCCGCACCACCTCGCCGGGGGAGACGTACGACTCGCCGACCGACAGGTAGACGACGCACACCGCCGCCAGCAGCGCGGCGAGGCCCACGGCCACGGCCGCCGCCCGCCGGTGCAGCAGGAACGAGGCCCGGCCCGCGCGCACCCGGGCGTATCCGAAGGGCACGGCGCTCACGCGGCGACCGCCTTGCGGCGCACCAGCACGACCAGGAACGGCACCCCGATCAGGGCCGTCATCACCCCGGCGGGGACCTCGCCCGGCGGTACGACGACCCGGCCGACCACGTCCGTGACGAGCAGCATCACCGGCCCGATGAGCGCCGCCATCGGCAGCACCCAGCGGTGGTCGCCGCCGACGACGGCCCGCGCGATGTGCGGGACCGCGAGCCCGACGAAGGCGATCGGCCCGACCGCCGCGACCCCGGCGCCGGTCAGCACGGTGGCCCCGAGCCCGCCCACGATCCGTACGGCGGCCACGTTCTGCCCGAGCCCCTTGGCCACGTCCTCGCCGAGCGCCAGCGCGTCCAGGCCGCGCGCCACGCAGAGCACGAGCACGGCGCCGGCCAGCAGGAACGGCCAGGTCCGCCGCACCACTTCGGCGTTCTGCTCCCCGGCCACCGAGCCGACCTGCCAGAAGCGGAACTCGTCCAGCGCCGACGCCCGCGTCGTCAGCACGGCCGTGGTGACCGACACCAGCAGCGCGTTGATCGCGGCCCCGCCCAGCGCCAGCTTCACCGGGGTCGCGCCGCCGCGCCCGCGCGAGGCGACGGCGTACACGGCGACGGAGGCGACCGCGGCCCCGGCGAAGGCGAACCACACGTACCCGGTCAGCGTGTGCACCCCCGCGAAGGCGATGGCGCAGACGACCGCGACCCCGGCGCCCTGGCTGATGCCGAGGATGCCGGGGTCGGCGATGGGGTTGCGGGTGATGCCCTGGAGCGCGGTCCCGGCGAGGGCGAGGGCCGCGCCGACCATCAGGGCGATCAGTGTGCGCGGGACGCGCAGGGTGCGTACGACCTCGGCGTCGGGGCCGCTCGCCCCGTGGAACAGCGCGTCCCAGACCTCGGCCGGCGGGACCGGGCGGGCGCCGACGGTGAGGGAGAGCACCACCGCGCATATGAGTGCGGCGAGCGCTGCTGCCGTCCACCCGGTGCGACGGGTCGTCAGGGCGCGTCGGAGGGCGGGCGCAGACATGTCACCTATTTCACGAATTGGTAAGGCGACCCTAAGTGTACGTTCCCCCGTTGTAGGTCCGGTGTCGACCTCCTGTCACCCCGCCTCGGCACAATGGCCTGTATGAACCTCACCGTCGGCTTCGACCTCGACATGACCCTCATCGACTCCCGCCCCGGCATCCGGGTCGCCTACCAGGCCCTGTCGGCCGAGACGGGTACGTTCATCGACGCCGACGAGGCGGTCACGCGCCTGGGCCCGCCGCTGGAAGAGGAGCTCGCGCACTGGTTCCCGGAGGCCGAGATCCCGGCCATGGCCGACCGCTACCGCGAGATCTACCCCGCGTACGCCATCGAGCCGACCCCGGCGATGCCGGGCGCCCGCGAGGCGATCGAGGCCGTCCAGGCGCTCGGCGGCCGCGCGATCGTCGTCACGGCCAAGCACGAGCCCAACGCCCGGCTGCACCTGGCGCACCTCGGCATCGAGCCGGACGCGGTCATCGGCTGGCTCTGGGCGGAGGCCAAGGCCGGCGCGCTGCGCGAGTACGGCGCACAGGTCTACGTCGGCGACCACGTCGGCGACGTGCGCGGGGCCCGTTCGGCCGGCGCGCTGTCCGTGGCGGTGCCCACCGGCCCGTGCCCGGAGCCCGAACTGCGCGCGGCGGGCGCCGACGTGGTGCTGCCCGACCTCACCGCGCTGCCGCAGTGGCTCGCGCAGTACGTCGCCGCGCAGCCCGTGTAGTCCCGCCTACGCCTGCGAGGCCCGGGCAGCCTTCCGCTGCGCCGCGGCCGAGCGGAGCACGCCCGCCGCGGAGATGGCGAAGCCGACGCCCATGAGCATGCACACCGCCCACGCGTACGGCGGGAACGGATCGACGTCGAGGAACAGCGGGGCCATCGTGGCCAGCGTGGCCACGGCCCCGGCGATGAACACGATGCCGCCGGCCTTGACCAGCCCGTCGCCGGGCCGCGCTTCGTCGCAATGAGGAGTAACAGTCACCCCACCAGGGTAGTTCCCTGGCCGAAGGCAGCCGACGGCGAAGGACCGGGGAACGTCTTGTCACCCGGCCCCCGACCATTAGCCTTGAGGTGGCGGGTCACACATGGCCCGCTGCGCTGTTGTCCGGAGCCGTTCCACGGCCCTCCGGACCCCGACGAGCACAAGGACAGAGGACGGACGTGCCTACCGGCAAGGTCAAGTGGTTCAACAGTGAGAAGGGCTTCGGCTTTCTCTCCCGCGACGACGGCGGAGACGTCTTCGTCCACTCGTCGGTGCTCCCTGCCGGGGTCGATGCCCTCAAGCCCGGCCAGCGCGTCGAATTCGGTGTCGTCGCGGGACAGCGCGGTGACCAGGCACTTTCGGTGACGGTACTGGACCCGGCGCCGTCCGTCGCGGCGGCGCAGCGCCGCAAGCCCGACGAGCTCGCCTCGATCGTGCAGGACCTCACGACCCTGCTGGAGAACATCACCCCGATGCTGGAGCGCGGCCGCTACCCCGACAAGGTGCACGGCACGAAGATCGCCGGACTGCTGCGCGCGGTCGCCGACCAGCTGGACGTCTGATCCCCGTACGCACACCTGCGCCCCGCCGCTCCTTCGAGTGGCGGGGCGCAGTCGTGCGTACGGGCCCCTACGGGAAGGCCAGGGCGTCGGGCGCGATGGCCGGTACGAGGCCCTCCGCGGCCGCCCGGGTCAGCAGCCCGCGCACCGCCGCGTAGCCCGAATCGCCGAGATCGGCGGTGAACTCGTTGACGTAGAGCCCGATGTGCTGGTCGGCGACGGCCGGGTCCAGCTCCTGCGCGTGCGCGCGTACGTACGGGCGGGAGGCCTCCGGGTCGTCCCAGGCCATCCGGACCGACGCCCGGGCCGACTCGGCCAGCGCGCGCAGCCGCTGCGCACCCAGCGTGCGCTTCGCGATGATCGCGCCGAGCGGGATCGGCAGACCGGTCGTGGACTCCCAGTGCTCGCCCATGTCGGCCAGACAGTGCAGTCCGTAGTCCTGATAGGTGAACCGGGCCTCGTGGATGACCAGTCCGGCGTCCACCCGGCCGTCGCGCACCGCCGGCATGATCTCGTGGAACGGGAGCACGACCACCTTGCCGACGCCCTCGGGCAGGACGTCCGCCGCCCACAGCCGGAACAGCAGGTAGGCGGTGGAGCGTTCGCTCGGCACCGCGACGGTCTTCCCCGCCAGGTCCAGGCCCGGCTCCCGGGTCAGGACCAACGGGCCGCAGCCGCGCCCGAGCGCACCGCCGCACGGCAGCAGCGCGTACTCCTCCAGCACCCAGGGCAGCACGGCGTACGACACCTTCAGCACGTCCAGCTCGCCGCGCTCGGCCATGCCGTTGGTGAGGTCGATGTCCGCGAAGGTGACGTCGAGGGCGGGCGCGCCCGGGACCCGGCCGTGCGCCCAGGCGTCGAAGACGAACGTGTCGTTCGGGCAGGGCGAGTAGGCGATCTTCAGCGGTTCACCGGTGCTCATGGCGTTCTCCCCAGTTCGCGAGTACGGGACCCAGCACGCGGAAGCCGGCGGTCAGCGCACCGAGCGCGTCCCCGATCCGCCAGGCGGCACGGTCGCGCGGGCCCACGGCGTTGGACACGGCGCGGATCTCCAGGACGGGCAGCCCGTGCGCGGCCGCCGCCTCCGCGACCCCGAAGCCCTCCATGGCCTCGGCCCCGGCCATCGGGTGCCGGGCGGCGAGCCCGGCGGCCCGGGCGGCGGTCCCGGTGACGGTGGAGACGGTCAGCACGGGCGCGAGCAGCGCCCCGGTCGCCTCGGCGGCGCGCGCGGCGAGCTCGGTGGGCGGCAGGTGCACGCTGTGCCCGAAGCCCAGCGCGCTCACGTCGAGAAAACCCTCGGGGGTCTCGGCGCCCAGGTCGGCGGCGACGATCGCGTCCGCGACCACCAGCGAGCCGAGCGGGGCGGCGGGTTCGAACCCGCCGCCGATGCCGGCGGAGACGACGAGCTCGTAGTCGGCGAGGGCCAGGGCGGTGGCGGTACCGGCGGCGGCCGCCGCCGGCCCGACGCCCCCGACGAGCACGTCGAAGGCGATGCCCGGAAGGTCCCGGCGGGTGATGAGGTACCCGCCGGGCAGCGTGCGCGGCTCAGGACCGGGAGAGTCCGGATGAGGGGTCAGACCGGTGGTGACGGAGTCGGCCTCCGCCACCACCGCGGTCACGACGAGCGCGCGCACCGGTGCCGCCCGGTTACTTGAGCTTGAGGTTGAAGGACCAGACGGCCAGCGGCTTGCCGTCCTCACCGATCTGCAGGAACGCCAGCTTCTTCGAGGCGGGGGCCTCGCCCTGGCCGCCGGTCGCGAAGACGTCGGCGCCCGGGAAGCTGCGGTACGTGTTCGAGGAGGGCTCGGTGATCGGCTGGCCGTCGAGCACCGCCGACCAGCGCTTGCCGTCCTCGACGACCTCCGGCTCGACCCCGAGGCGCAGGGTGTCGCCGCGGGCGTACTCGATGGTCTTGGGGTCCTTGAGGTTGGTCAGGCACTCCTGGACCTCGTCCATGGAGAGCGGCTCCTTGCCGCCGTGGCAGGAGGCTTCGGTGGACACCGACGAGGTGCCGACCGTCACGGTCGCCAGCGGTGTCGGCTTTTCCTCCCCGCAGGCGGAGAGGAGGAGGAGGCCGGCGGACACGGCTCCGAGGGCCGCGACGCTGCGGCGGGCCCTACCCGAGAAAAGCGGTGCGGTCATGAGCCGAAGGCTATCGGGCCCCTGGGCTGCGCCGCTGCATGGGGTGCCCGTGGCCTGCGGCGCGGCGCTGGACCCGGGTGCGGCTCTCGTGCCGGGGCTCCGCCCCGGACCCCGTACGTGCGCTCCGCGCCCGTGCCCTCAAACGCCGGGCGGGCTGAAATTCCCAGCCGCCCCGGCAACGGCGCCGCACTAAGCCACGCGGGGGCGGGAGGCACTCGGGTGGCGGGGGGCGGAGGCCACGCCGCGGAGGGCCATCGTCGTGCCGAAGGCGACGATGGCCGCGGCGACGGACATGCCGAGTACGCCGTTCAGCGGCAGGGCGATGCCGATCGCGCCGCCCAGCACCCACGCCACTTGGAGCAGCGTCTCCGAACGGGCGAACGCCGACGTGCGCACCGCCTCCGGGACGTCCCGCTGGATCATCGCGTCCAGCGACAGCTTCGCCAGCGCCTGGCAGAAGCCCGCCGTCGCGCCCAGGACGGCCATGAACAGCCCGCTGAAGAAGACCGCCGCCAGCACCGCGACCCCGAGCGTCAGGCACAGCACCGACGCGATGATGGCCTCCGGCGCACGGGCCCGCAGCCACGCGCCCACCGCCGTCCCGCAGGCGTTGCCCACGCCCGCCGACACGCCCACGATGCCCAGCGACACCGCCGCGCTCTGCCCCGCCAGCGGATGCTCGCGCAGCAGGAACGCCAGGAAGAAGATCAGGAACCCGGACAGCGCGCGCATCGAGGCGTTCGCCAGCAGCCCGCACAGCACCGAGCGGCTGATCGTCCGCAGCCCCGGCCGCTTCGAGTGCGCCTCGTGCGTGGACAGCCGTGCCCGGCGCTCGCCCTTCGCCTCGTCCACCCGGTGCGGCAGCGTGAACGCCGCGACGGTCCCCCACACGAAGACGGCACAGGCCCCGTACAGCGGCCACTGCGGCCCGATCGTGTTCAGTGCGGCGCCCACCGGCGCCGCCACGCCCGTGGCCAGCAGCCCGGCCAGGGTGACCCGAGAGTTCGCCTTGACGAGTGAGAATTTCGGCGGCAGCAGTCTCGGCACCACCGCGCTGCGCACGACCCCGTACGACTTGGACGCGACCAGCACGCCCAGTGCCGCCGGGTACAGCTGGATCCCCCCGGTCTCCACGGCGCCCGACATGATCAGCGCCAGCAGCGCCCGGGCCAGCATCGCGGTCGCCATCGACGCCCGGCGGCCGTGCGGCAGCCGGTCCAGGAGCGGCCCGATCACCGGGGCCAGCAGGATGAAGGGGGCCATCGTGATCGCCAGGTACAGGGCCACCCGGCCGCGCGCCTCGTCCGTGGGGACGGAGAAGAACACCGTCGTGGCCAGCGCCACCGTGATCAGCATGTCGCCGGCGCCGTTGATGGCGTGCAGCTCGATCAGCTTGCCGAGGCCCGATTCCCCCGCCCCGTGCGCGTGCGTGGCGCGCCGGATCCCCCGTGCCGTACCCGTGAACGGAAGGTGCAGGGCACGCCCGACAGCCCGGCCGGCCCGCTTGGCCGGTCCCGAGCCGTCGTCGGACGACCGTGCGGGTGCCACACTCGACATAGTGCCCCACGGGGCCCCCGTGGGCGCCTCCCGGCGCGTCGCGGAGCCGGAGGCTTGTCCGCGAATCGGACCTTGCATGTGTGCCCGAGGCTTAAGAGGAGGTAGCGTGCGTAGCGCGCCACCGGCGGTTGCTCCTGGCCGCGCGCCTCTTCGTGATCCCGCAGAATGGGTCGCAGTGAGGTGCGCCCGGAGTCCGATCGGGTGCGGACGTCGACGCGGCCCTCTGGTCCGCTCCGCCCGCGCCACGTACGGACAGCACCGACGGGTCGTTGTGGACGACAGTACGGACGGCGCACACGTGAGACGGCGTAGGAGAGAACGAGACCAGTGAGTGCTGCGACGACGCGAAGCCGTACCCCGCGTACCCCCGACCGCCTGTGCGTCGAGGCGGTAGAACTCGCCCGCGCGGCGGCCGAGGAGGCCGCCTTCCCCGGAGTGGTGGGCGCACACGTCTCCGCCGTGGCGGAGGGCGACCGCGTCGTCACCCACTTCTTCGAGTCCAAGGAACCGGGCTACCGGGGCTGGCGCTGGGCCGTCACCGTGACCCGCGCCTCCCGCGCGAAGAACGTCACGCTCGACGAAACGGTGCTGCTGCCCGGCGACGACGCCCTGCTGGCCCCCGAGTGGGTGCCGTGGAGCGAGCGGCTGCGCCCCGGCGACATGGGCCCCGGCGACCTGCTGCCCACCGACGCCGAGGACCTGCGCCTGGAGCCGGGCTGGTCGGGCGAGGACGCCCCGCCGCCGAACTCGGTGGTCTCCACCGAAATGGCCGAACTGGTCGAGGCCGAGGACGCCGACGTCACCGACCGCGCGGTGGTCCCCGTACGGGGCTCCATCACCTCGGTCGCCGAGGAACTGGGCATGCGCCGGGCGCGCGTGCTGTCGCGGTACGGGCTGCACAGCGCGGCCGACCGCTGGGACGAGGGCTTCGGCGCCAAGACCCCGATGGCGCAGGCCGCGCCCGCGTCCTGTGTCTCCTGCGGCTTCCTCGTCGCGATCGGCGGCTCGCTCGGCCAGGCCTTCGGTGTCTGCGCGAACGAGTTCAGCCCGGCCGACGGCCGCCTGGTGTCGCTGTCCTACGGCTGCGGCGGCCACTCGGAGGCCGCGGTCATGCCGACGCCCCTGCGGCCCGCTCCGCCGGTGCTCGACTCGATGGCCTCGGACGAGTTCACCCTGCGGCCGGACGCGTCCGAGGACACCGGCTCGGTCCCGGTCTCCGACCTCCCGGCCGCGGACCTCGGCCACTCGTAAGGGCGCACCGCCGCGGGCGGGTCGCCGCGCAGCCCGGCGGCGTACCCTCGCCCCATGGGGGACACGGACGCGTACACGGACATGGTGGGAATGACCGGCCGGGTGACCGGGACGGTCGGGCCGGGCCTCGTGGGCGAGGTGATCGTACGGATCCGGGGCGGGGCGGAGCACTTCCTCGCCCACCCGGTCCACGGCACCGGCCGGCTGGCCGTCGGCACGGTGGTGACGGTGGTCGAATACCAGCCCCCGCGCACGGTGTACGTGATGGCGGCCTACGACAACTGAGGCACCGCCCATCGGCGTGCGACCTGTGCGTATCAAGATGGGTACAAGAACGCGCCCCCGTCTTCACGCCGGGTCGAGGCAGGCGCAGACTCGCCCTCATCGGTGCCGAACGGCACTGGAACAAAGGGGGCGTTGCCGATGGCTATCGGCGTCGTGGCGGGAATCGTTCTCGCCGCAATCGTGGCCGCGATAGGCCTGTTCAAGCTCATGTGGCGGGTGGCCGAGCCCAACGAGGCACTCGTCATCTCCGGTTCCACGCACAAGACCGAGGGCGTCGGTCAGGGCATGGGCTTCCGGATCGTCACCGGGCGCGGAACGCTCGTCCTGCCGGGGGTGCAGGCGGTGCGCAAACTGTCCCTGGACCTCAACGAGACCCAGCTGTCCGTGGACTGCGTCACCCACCAGGGCATCCCGCTCCGCGTCAAGGGCGTGGTCATCTTCAAGGTCGGCGACGACCTGGTGTCGATCGCCAACGCGGCCCGCCGCTTCCTGGACCAGCAGAAGATGATGCCCGAGCGGGTGCACATCGTCTTCGCGGGCCATCTGCGCTCCATCGTGGGCGGGTTGACGGTCGAGGACATGATCCGGGACCGCGAGAAGCTGACGGGCCAGACCCGGATGGCCTGCGGCACCGAGATGGAGAAGCTCGGCCTGATCGTCGACTCGCTCCAGATCCACGAGATCGAGGACCCGACCGGCTACATCAAGAACCTGGCGATGCCGCACGCCGCCGCCGTGCAGCGGGACGCGCGGATCGCCCAGGCCGAGGCGAACCGGCTGGCCACGGAGGCCGAACAGGCCGCCTTCGCCCGGATGGCCGAGGCGACGCGCGACAGCGAGATCCTGCAGGCCGGCTACCAGGCCGAACGCGACAAGGCGGCGGCGACGGCCCGTCAGGCGGGCCCGCTGTCCGAGGCGGCCGCACGGCAGGAGGTCGTCGTCCAGGAGACCCGGGTCGCGGAGCTGGAGGCGCACCGGCGCGAGCAGCAGCTCCAGGCGGACGTGCGCAAGCCCGCGGACGCGGCGGCGTACGAGACGCGGACCCGGGCGGAGGCCGAGCGCGACGCGCGGATCTCGGCGGCGCAGGCGAAGGCGAAGGAGACGGAGCTCGCGGCGGCCGCGGAGGCCACGCGGGTGACGACGGCGGCGACCGCCGACGCGACGGCCACGGAGGCGCGCGGTCTGGCGTCGGCGAAGGCGACGCGGGCGACGGGTGAGGCCGAGGCGGCGGCGACGCAGGCGCGGGGCCTCGCGGAGGCCGAGTCGGCGAAGGCGCGCGGTCTGGCCGAGGCGGAAGCGATCAAGGCGCGGGCCGCCGCGCTGGCGGAGAACCAGGAGGCGGTGGTCGCGCAGCAGCTGGCCGAGAACTGGCCGGCGATCGTGGAAGCCGGCGCGGGCGCCTTCGGGAACGTGGAGCACATGGTGCTGCTGAACGGGGCCGAGGGCATGTCGGAGATGTTCGCCAAGGCCCTGACGATGGGCGGCACGGGCCTGGGCGTGGCCCGCCAACTCCTGGCCTCGATGGGCCAGGCCCCTGCGGGTGGCTCCGCCGCTCCCGCGGTCAACGGCCGCGTCCCCATCCGGGAGGAGTGACCCGCACGGTTAAGCCCCTCCGGCGTTTGAGGAGGGGGGGTCCCCCCGGACGGAGTCTGGGGGAGGGTCTGGGGCGGAGCCCCAGCAGCGGCGCGGGCGCCGAAGTACTCGGTCGGGTGCGGCGCCGCCGCCGGGGGCGCTGCCCCCGGACCCCCGCGCCTCAAACGCCGGCGAGGCTGGATGCGCCCGGCGGCGGCCAAGAAGCGCGGGGTTCAGTCTCGGGCGCGGCGCCGCAGGAGGCGCTTGGCGGCGAAGACGACGGCCAGGCCGACCGCCAGGACCACGGCTCCCTTGCCGAAGCCCCCCGTCGGCTCGGACGACGGCGCGGCCCCCGACGGGGAGCCCGGCTTCGGCGGCGCGGCCGAGCCGCCCGCGGACGGGGCCGCGCCCACCGGGACGGCGATGACGCGGCTGCCCTCCCCCTCCGCGCCGAACATCAGCGTCGAGCCGTCCGGCGCGTACGTCACCGACTCCGCCTGCCCCTGCCACGGCGCGTCCACCCGCTCGCCCTCGCCCTCCGGCCTGCCGTCCTTCCACGGGTAGGTGCGCGCCCAGAAGTAGCCCCGCAGGGTCAGCCGGTTGCCGTCGGGGGAGAACGCCCCGTCCGTCACCCACGGCACGTCGGCGACCCGCCGGAACACGTTCGACCCGTCCGCCGAAAGCTCCGCGGGACCCTCGTACAGCCCGCCCTTGCTCTCGTCCTTGCTCGCGATGTAGACCCGCCCCGTCACCGGATGCACCATCAGCGCCTCCGCGTTGCGCGCCCCGTCGGCGTACCGCACCGTGAACTGCGCGGCCTTGACCGTGACGTCACCCAGTTGCTTCGGCTCCGGGAAGCGGTAGATCCACACGTGGTCCCAGGTGCCGTTCCGGTTGTCGCCGATGTCGCCGACGTAGAGCTGCCCGTCCGGCCCCAGCGAGATCGCCTCGACGTCGCGCGGCTTGCCGATCCCCGTCAGGGTCACGCGGGCCACCGTCCGGCCCGTGGCGGAGTCCACCGCGTAGACGTACGGGCCGTCGTCGCTGTCGTTGTGCGTCCAGTACACGCCCGGGTGGATCCGGCTGGCCGCTAGCCCGCTGGACTCCTTGATCCGCGGATCGGAGATGGTGAACGAGGAGGATCCGGGGGCTTCCGCAGCGAAGGCCGCGCCCGGCAGCACGGCGAGGGCGGCGGCGAGGGCCGCGGCGGCGACGGCAGTGGCAACGGCGGTGCCGGCGGCGGCGGACGGCAGGGGCATGCGCATGCCCCCAGCCTGCCAGTACGTGCCCCGTGTCCGGCGTCACAGAGGTTTCTGTCGCGCGATCCGCGATGATGACCGGATGCGTTTCATGTTCGTCGGCGACTCCATGACCATCGGACGCGCCGGCGATTTCACCTGGCGCTACCGCATGTGGCAGCACCTCGACTCGACCCTCGGCGGCCCCTACCGGATCGTCGGCCCGCGCAGCGAGCTGTACGAGGGCTCCGACGCGTACGCCGACCCGGACTTCCCCGCGCACGCCCGCCGCCACCTGGCCGGTTGGGGCGAGGGCTGGCAGCACATGGCCCCCCTCATCGGCCCCGCCGCCGGCGCCGCCCGGGCCGATGTCCTGCTCGTCTCGCTCGGCCTGATCGACCTCGGCTTCTACACCGACGCCGAGCAGACCGCCGCCAACGTCCGCCGCTTCATAGCCGGGGCCCGCGCCGCCCGTCCCGGCGTCCGCATGGTGCTGCTGCCCGTCATCCCGAACAGCCGGGCCGAGGAGGACGCGCCGTTCGCGGCCGAGGTCGCCCGTTTCAACGAGCTCCTCGCGAAGGCGGTGGCCGATCTGACGACCGCCGCCTCGCCGGTCCTGCTGGCCGCGCGCCCGGACGCGTACGACATCCACCACGACACCTACGACGGCACCCACCCCAACGCCTCCGGCGAGCACCGGCTGGCGGGGGAGTTCGCGGCGGTCCTGCACCAGGCGTGGGGGATCGGCGGCCCGTACGCGCCCGACCGGGTGCAGACCGGCACGCTGTAACACCCCTTTCACGAGAGGGTCTTGCTTCGAGCGCACTCCAAGCAGTTGGCTAGTGCCCCATGAAGTACACACAGCTCGGACGTACCGGCCTCAAGGTCAGCCGACTTGTACTCGGCACCATGAACTTCGGCCCCCAGACCGGTGAGCCCGAAAGCCACTCGATCATGGACTCCGCCCTCGACGCGGGGATCAACTTCTTCGACACCGCCAACGTCTACGGCTGGGGCGAGAACAAGGGCCGCACCGAGGAGATCCTCGGCACCTGGTTCGCCCAGGGCGGCCGGCGCCGCGAGAAGACGGTGCTCGCCACCAAGGTCTACGGCAGCATGGCGCCCGAGGGCGAGACCTGGCCCAACTACGACCGCCTGTCGGCGCTCAACATCCGACGGGCCGTCGACGCCAGCCTCAAGCGGCTCCAGACGGACTACATCGACGTGTACCAGTTCCACCACGTGGACCGGCGGACCCCCTTCGAGGAGATCTGGCAGGCCGTCGAGGTCCTGATCCAGCAGGGCAAGATCCTCTACGCGGGCTCCTCGAACTTCCCCGGCTGGAAGATCGCCCAGGCCAACGAGACCGCGGCGCGCATCGGACGGCTCGGGCTGGTGAGCGAGCAGTGCCTCTACAACCTCGCCGAGCGGCGCGCGGAGATGGAGGTCATTCCGGCCGCCGAGGCGTACGGGCTCGGGGTCATCCCCTGGTCCCCGCTCCACGGCGGCCTGCTGGGCGGGGTCATCAAGAAGGAGGTGCAGGGCGGCCGCCGCGCCTCCGGCCGCTCGGCCGACGCGCTCGCCAACAGCTCCGTACGCGCGCAGGTGCAGGCGTACGAGGACCTGCTGGACAAGCACGGCCTGGAGCCGGGCGAGGTCGGGCTGGCGTGGCTGCTGACGCGTCCCGGGGTCACCGGGCCGATCGTCGGGCCGCGCACGCAGGAGCAGCTCGACTCGGCGCTGCGGGCGGTGGAGCTGGAGCTCTCGGACGAGGTCCTGGCGGCCCTGGACGAGATCTTCCCCGGCCCCGGAGCGTCGCCGGAGGCCTTCGCCTGGTAGCTACTGCCCGACGGCTGCCGCCACGGCCACGACGACGAACATCAGCACGAGCACACCGGCCATCACACGGTTTCTGGTCTTGGGATCCACCCGTCGAGCCTAACGCGGGCCGCGGATGATCCCGTACGCGGTACGGTCAACCGCGCAGGGGCCAGGACCCGACCGTCTCGTAGCGGGGCTGCTCGCCCGGAACCCCGCTGACGGGGAGGTTGCTGCGGACGAGGCTGAGCGTGTCGACCTGCCAGGGCGTGCCCTCGAAGTCCGCGAGGGCGTCCAGGTACGGGCGCAGGGGCGTGGCGGGGCCGTGGCCGTGCCCGTGGCCGTGGCTGCGGGCCAGGGTGAGGTGCGGGGTGTACCGGCGGTGCTGCTCCATCGGCACCCCGGCCCGCCGGGCGGCGGCGTCGGCCCGCTCCGCGAGCATCCGCAGGGCGGGCAGCTCCCCGGCCGCGCCGACCCACAGCGCACGGTCCCCGAAGTGCCCGCAGCCGTGCAGGCGCAGCGCGAAGGGGGCGGTGCGGTGGGCTGCGCGGTCGAGGCGGGCGTGCAGGTCGGGGAGCACGTCGTCGCGTACCTCGCCCATGAAGGCGAGGGTGAAGTGCCACCCCGCTCGCGCGGTCCACGTCAGCCGGTCATCGTGGACTCCGTCCACGGCGGCGGCGAGCTCACTGACTGCCCCTGCGGGCGGCAGAACGGCGGCGAACAGTCTCATGCGCCGAGCGTACGGCCGCAGCACCGCCGCCGGGGGCCAGCCCCCGGACCCCCGGTCCTCAAACGCCGGACGGGCTGAAAGATCGCCTCAAACGCCGGCGGGGCTGGGATTTGCGCGGAGC
>NZ_JBEZKE010000059.1:0-20443 GCF_040651555.1 Streptomyces sp. NPDC048424
CTGAAAGACCGGGGCTCCGCCCCGCACCCCGCTCCTCAAACGCCGGAGGGGCTGGATTTGGCTGAGGTCGCACCATCCAGCCCCTCCGGCGTTTGAGGAGCGGGGTCTGGGGCGGAGCCCCAGGTTTTGAAGCCTCGCCGGCGTTTGAGGCGCGGGTGTGGGCGGAGCGCGGGGAGGCCCCGAGCAGCGGCTACAGCAGGGCCTCGGCATGGGCGGCGCCGGCCTCCGCGACGATGGACTCGACGGACTGGGCCGGCCTGGCGAGGCTGAAGCGGACCTCGCCCGACGCGGTGAGCGCGAAGCCGTGGATCGCCGGGCGGGGGAGGCTGTTGTAGCCGTAGTGGGCGGTGAAGAAGTACGCGCCGGTGTCCGGGACGCCGATCAGGTCGCCGGGGGCGAGCCGCGGGAGCTCCCGGGCCGTCGCCAGCAGGTCCCCCGCGAAGCAGGCCGGGCCCGCGACGTCCTGAGCCACCGCCTCCCCGACCCGCGGGACGCCCTTCGCGTCGTACGCCAGGATCCGCACCGGCCACGCCGCCGGGGCGTACGCGGTGCGGGTCGCCACCTGCACCCCGGCGTGCGTGAGCGCGATCGGCCGGGAGCCGCTGGTCTTGGTGTACTCGACCCGGGCCAGCACCAGCCCGTGCTTCGCCAGCAGGGCCCGGCCGAACTCCGTGACCAGGCCGTACGCGCCGGAGAAGAGCCCGGGGGCCGCCTCGCGCAGCGCGGCCACGTACGCGGAGAACCGGGGCGTCTGCTCGTCCGAGGCGAAGTTCACCGGTAGGCCGCCGCCGATGTCGAGGGTGTCGACCTGCCGGCGTCCGGCCGCCCCGTTGATCTCCTCGGCCAGCGCGTGCAGTTCCCGTACGCCCTCCGCGATCAGGTTCAGGGGGACGCCCTGTGAGCCGGAGTGGACGTGCAGGCGGGTGAGCCAGGGCCGGTCCAGGTACGCCCGTACGAGCCACTCGCGCGCGCCGGGATCCCGCAGGGCGATCCCGAACTTCGAGGTCGACGTGGCGGTGGAGAGCGCGTCGATGGTCCCGGCGCCGGTCTGCGGGTTGATCCGTACGCCGATCGGGGACCGGGCCGGACCCGCGCCGACCAGCGCGTCGAGCCGTTCCAGCTCCTGCGGGTTGTCGGCGTTGACGGCGATGCCCAGGGCCAGGGCCTCGCGCAGCTCGGCCACCGTCTTGGCGGGGGAGTCGAGGACGGTCCGCCCGGCCGGCACCCCGGCCGCCCGGGCCAGCGCCAGCTCGCCGGGGCTGGCCACCTCGCAGCCGAGCCCGGCGTCCGCGAGCAGCCGCAGGACCGGGACGAGCGGGGCGGCCTTGACGGCGAAGGCGTGCAGGACGGGGGTGCCGGGCGCCAGGGCGTCCGCGAAGGCGCTGGTCAGGGCGGCGGCGGAGGCCCGGATCCCGGCGGTGTCCAGCAGGCAGGTCAGGGGCTCCGCGGAGTCGGCCCCGCCCACGAGTCCCTGTTCGACGGCGGCCCGTACGGCCAGATCCCGACGCGCTGCGGCGTCCTCGTCCGCGTGCGTGTGTGCAGCCATGTCCGTCATCCCATCATTCGACGGGGCCGACCGCAGCTGTTGACTGAATCTATTCAGGACGTCAGGATGTGAATGGAAATACCAACATCGGAGGAGGCACCGCCATGTCAGGACCCCGCCCCGTACGTGCCGCGCGAGGCACCGAGCTCAGCACCCTGGGATGGCAGCAGGAGGCCGCGCTGCGGATGCTCCAGAACAACCTCGACCCCGAGGTCGCCGAGCACCCCGACAAGCTCGTCGTCTACGGCGGCACCGGCAAGGCCGCCCGCGACTGGCGCTCGTACGACGCCATGGTCCGCACCCTCCAGACCCTCAAGCAGGACGAGACGATGCTCGTCCAGTCCGGCCGTCCGGTCGGCGTGATGCAGACCCACGAGTGGGCGCCGCGCGTCCTGCTCGCCAACTCCAACCTGGTGGGCGACTGGGCCAACTGGGAGGAGTTCCGCCGCCTGGAGCACCTGGGCCTGACCATGTACGGCCAGATGACCGCCGGGTCCTGGATCTACATCGGCACGCAGGGCATCCTCCAGGGCACGTACGAGACCTTCGCGGCCGTCGCGGCGAAGAAGTTCAACGGCACCCTCGCCGGCACCATCACCCTGACCGCCGGCCTCGGCGGCATGGGCGGCGCCCAGCCGCTGGCCGTGACGATGAACGACGGCGTCGCGATCTGCATCGACGTCGACCCGCGCGCCATCGACCGCCGCATCGAGCACCGCTACCTGGACGTCAAGGCCGACAACCTGCGGCACGCCATGCAGCTGGCCGTCGAGGCCCGCGACGCCCGCAAGCCGCTCTCCATCGGCCTGCTCGGCAACGCCGCCGAGCTGCTCCCGCAGATGCTGGCCGAGGGCGCGCCGATCGACATCGTGACCGACCAGACCTCGGCCCACGACCCGCTCGCGTACCTCCCCGTCGGCGTCGACTTCGACGACATGGCCGCCTACGCCGCCAAGGACCCGGCCGGCTTCACCACCCGCGCCCGCGAGTCCATGGCCAAGCACGTCGAGGCCATGGTCGGCTTCATGGACGCCGGCGCCGAGGTCTTCGACTACGGCAACTCCATCCGCGGCGAGGCCCAGCTGGCCGGCTACGACCGCGCCTTCGCCTTCCCCGGCTTCGTCCCGGCCTACATCCGCCCGCTGTTCTGCGAGGGCAAGGGCCCCTTCCGCTGGGCGGCGCTGTCCGGCGAGGCCTCGGACATCCACAAGACCGACAAGGCGATGCTGGAGCTCTTCCCCGAGAACGAGTCCCTGCACCGCTGGATCAAGATGGCCGGCGAGCGCGTCCACTTCCAGGGCCTGCCCGCGCGCATCTGCTGGCTCGGCTACGGCGAGCGCGACAAGGCCGGCGAGCGCTTCAACGAGATGGTCGCCGACGGCACCCTCGCCGCCCCGCTGGTCATCGGCCGCGACCACCTCGACTGCGGTTCGGTGGCCTCCCCGTACCGCGAGACCGAGGCCATGCTCGACGGCTCCGACGCCATCGCCGACTGGCCGCTGCTCAACGCCATGGTCAACGTGGCCTCCGGCGCCTCCTGGGTCTCCATCCACCACGGCGGCGGCGTCGGCATGGGCCGCTCCATCCACGCGGGCCAGGTCACCGTCGCCGACGGCACCCCGCTGGCCGGCGAGAAGATCCGCCGCGTCCTCACCAACGACCCGGGCATGGGCGTCATCCGTCACGTCGACGCCGGCTACGACATCGCGGAGTCCGTGGCGGACGAGCGCGGCGTGCGGGTCCCGATGCGCGAGGGCGACTCCGCGTGACCTTCCACGAGATGTGGGCGGAGCTCGCGCCCATCGGCCGCCACGCGGACAGCGGCGGGTACCGCCGCTACGCCTGGAGCGGGGCCGACGCCGACTGCCGGACCTGGTTCCAGGAGCAGGCCGAGGCGCGCGGGCTGACGTACGAGACCGACCGCAACGGCAACCAGTGGGCCTGGCTCGGCGACCCCCTCGCGGGGGACGCCGTGGTCACCGGCTCGCACCTGGACTCCGTCCCCGACGGCGGGGCCTTCGACGGCCCCCTCGGGGTGGTGTCCTCCTTCGCGGCCCTGGACGAACTCCGCAGGAGGGGCGCGGAGTTCTCCAGGCCGCTGGCCATCACCAACTTCGGTGACGAGGAAGGGGCCCGCTTCGGCCTCGCCTGCGTCGGCTCCCGGCTCACCGCCGGGCAGCTGACCAAGGAGAAGGCGTACGAGCTCCGCGACGCCGACGGCATCGGCCTGCCCCAGGCCATGGAGGCCGCCGGCTACGACCCCGAGGCCATCGGGGCGGATCCCGAACGGCTCGCCCGCATCGGCGCCTTCGTCGAGCTCCACGTGGAACAGGGCCGGGCCCTGGACCTGAGCGGGGACCGCGTCGGCATCGCCTCCGCGATCTGGCCGCACGGCCGCTGGCGGTTCGACTTCCGCGGCGAGGCCAACCACGCCGGCACCACCCGGCTGGTCGACCGCCGCGACCCGATGCTCACGTACGCGGCGACCGTCCTGGCCGCCCGTACCGAGGCGGCCCTCGCCGGGGCCGTGGCCACCTTCGGGAAGATCTCCGTCGAGCCCAACGGGGTCAACGCCATCCCCTCCCTCGTGCGCGGCTGGCTCGACTCGCGGGCCGCCGACCAGGCCACCCTCGACACGGTCGTCACCGCCATCGAGAAGGCCGCCCGCGAGCGCGCCGACCAGGACGGCATCGACCTCGGCATCGTCCGGGAGTCCTTCACCCCGGTCGTCGAGTTCGAGCACGCCCTGCGCGACGAGATGAACCGGATCCTGGGCGGGGCCGTCCCCGTCCTCGGCACCGGGGCGGGACACGACGCCGGAATCCTCTCCGCGGCCGTCCCGACCGCGATGCTGTTCGTACGGAACCCCACCGGCGTCTCCCACTCCCCGCGGGAGTTCGCCGCCGAGGACGACTGCGTGGCCGGCGTCCTCGCCCTCGCCGACGTACTGGAAGGTCTCGCGTGCCGTTGACCGCGCACAAGACGTACTGGCTGGAGCACGCCTGGCTCGGCACCCATGTCGAGCCGGGCGTCGCCCTGGAGGTCACGGCCGACGGCCGGATCGGCGCCCTGCGCACCGGGGTCGAGACCCCGCCCCCCGGGGCCGAGGTGCTGCGCGGCCTGACCCTGCCCGGCCTGGCGAACGCGCACAGCCACGCCTTCCACCGGGCCCTGCGCTCCACGGTCCAGGTCGGCTCGGGCACCTTCTGGACCTGGCGCGACCTCATGTACAAGGTCGCCCAGAACCTCACGCCCGACAGCTACTTCGCGCTCGCCCGCGCCGTGTACGCCGAGATGGCGCTGGCCGGCATCACCAACGTCGGCGAGTTCCACTACGTCCACCACGCGCCCGGCGGCGCCCCGTACGCCGACCCCAACGCCATGGGCGAGGCCCTGATCGAGGCCGCCGCCGCGGCCGGCATCCGGATCACCCTCCTCGACACGGCCTACCTCTCGGCCGGCTTCGGCGAGGCCCCGAACCCGCACCAGCAGCGCTTCTCCGACGGCACGGCCGAGGCCTGGGCCGAGCGCGCGTCCGCCCTGAAGCCCCGCGAGCACGCCCTGATCGGCGCCGCGATCCACTCGGTGCGCGCCGTGCCCGCCGACCAGCTGGCCACCGTCGCCCACTGGGCCGAGGAGCGCGAGGCGCCGCTGCACGTCCACCTCTCCGAGCAGACCGCCGAGAACGACGCCTGCCAGGCCGCCCACGGTCGCACCCCGACGCAGCTCCTCGCCGACCACGGGGTGCTGGGCCCGCGCACCACCGGCGTCCACAACACCCACCTCACCGACGTGGACATCGCCCTGCTCGGCGGAACCACCACCGGCACCTGCATGTGCCCCACCACCGAACGCGACCTCGCCGACGGCATCGGTCCGGCGACCCGACTCCAGCACGCGGGCAGCCCGCTCTCGCTCGGCAGCGACAGCCACGCCGTGATCGACCTGCTGGAGGAGGCCCGCGCGATGGAGCTGAACGAGCGCCTGCGCAGCCGTACCCGGGGGCACTGGACGGCCAACGCGCTGCTCACCGCCGCCACCGCCGACGGCCATGCGGCGCTGGGCCTGGCCGACGCGGGCCGCCTGGAGGCGGGCGCGCTCGCGGACTTCACCACGATCGCGCTGGACTCCGTCCGCACGGCCGGCGCCCTGCCGAGGCTCGGCGCCGAGACGGCCGTGTTCGCCGCCTCCGCCGCAGACGTCCGCCACACGGTCGTGGCCGGCCGCCATGTGGTCCGCGACGGCGCCCACACGCTGGTCGAGGACGTCCCGTCCGCCCTGTCCGACGCCATCGCCGCCCTCCGCGCCTGACCATGCCGCCTGCGGCGGGCCCTTCCCCCACCCCGCCCCTTCCCGAAACCGGGCTCTGCCCGGACCCGGTCCTCAAACGCCGGACGGCTGAAACATCCAGCCCCGCCGGCGTTTGAGGCGGGGTCTGGGGCGGAGCCGTAGGAAACCGAGAGGAACCCTCGTGACCACCACCGCCATCACCAACATCGGCAGTCTCGTCACCAACGACCCTGCACTGGGCGACGGGAGTCCCCTCGGCCTGATCGAGAACGCCGCCGTCGTCATCGACGGCGACAAGATCGCATGGGTCGGCCCGACGGCGCAGGCCCCCGCCGCCGACGAGCGCTTCGACGCGGACGGCCGGGCCGTCATCCCCGGCTTCGTCGACTCCCACTCGCACCTCGTCTTCGCCGGCGACCGCACCCAGGAGTTCAACGCCCGGATGTCGGGCCGCGCCTACTCCGCCGGAGGCATCCGCACCACCGTCGCCGCCACCCGCGCCGCCACCGACGCCGAGCTCGAGGCCAACCTGGTGCGCCACCTCGACGAGGCCCGCCGCCAGGGCACCACCACCTTCGAGACCAAGTCCGGCTACGGCCTCACCGTCGCCGACGAGGCCCGCGCGCTGCGCATCGCCGCCGCGCACACCGAGGAGGTCACCTACCTCGGCGCGCACATCGTCTCCCCGGACTACGCCGAGGACCCGGCCGCGTACGTGGACCTCGTCACCGGCGAGATGCTGGCGGCCTGCACCCCGTACGCCCGCTGGGTGGACGTCTTCTGCGAGAAGGGCGCCTTCGACGGCGACCAGGCCCGCGCGATCCTCACCGCGGGCGCCGCCGCCGGCCTGATCCCGCGCGTGCACGCCAACCAGCTGTCCTACGGTCCCGGCGTGCAGCTCGCCGTGGAGCTGGAGGCCGCCTCCGCCGACCACTGCACCCACCTGACCGACGCCGACGTGGACGCCCTCGCCCAGGCCGCCGCGACCACGGTCGCCACCCTGCTGCCCGGCGCCGAGTTCTCCACCCGCGCGGTGTGGCCCGACGCCCGCCGCCTGATCGACGCGGGCGCCACCGTCGCCCTGTCCACGGACTGCAACCCCGGCTCCTCGTACACGAGCTCCATGCCGTTCTGCATCGCGCTCGCCGTCCGCGACATGCGGATGACCCCCGACGAGGCCCTGTGGTCGGCCACCGCCGGCGGAGCCCGCGCGCTGCGCCGCACGGACATCGGCGCCGTGACCCCCGGAGCCCGCGCCGACCTGGCCCTGCTGGACGCCCCGAGCCACGTCCACCTCGCCTACCGCCCGGGCGTTCCGCTCGTCTCGGCCGTCTGGCAGCGGGGCCGCCGGGCTTACTGACGAACGGTCAATCCGGGGCTGTCCTTTGTCTTCCCTCCGTAAGACCCCGGGCGTACCTTGAGCCACCAATCTGATGTGTCGTCAGTTATTTGTGGCCCGAGGGGAAGACGAAGGTGTCCGACCGCAAACGCTCCACCGCGCTCGCGCTGGCCTCCGCGCTGGCCGGATCGGCGGTCCTGCTGGCCGCCCCCGCAGCCCACGCCGCCGTCGTCGACGTGGCCTACGACTGCAAGACCCCGATCGGGGACAAGTCGGCGATCTCGCCCATCGAGATCAAGGCCGTCAAGGACGGCGAGGCGTACAAGCTGACGATGTCCTTCCAGAAGGGCGTCTCGTCCAGCCCCATCGAACTGGGCAAGGGCGCGATGAGCCCCAGCGCCGTCGTCCTCGTCGACGGCGCCGAGAAGGTGTCCGTACCGGTCTCCGGCCCGCCCAACCCCGAGGCCGTGCCCGCCGACACCCCCATCAAGATCACCGACCTCTCGGGCACCTACACGCCCAAGAAGAGCGGCAAGGTCACCTTCACCGCCGGCGTGCTCACCATCAAGGCGATGGGCACCACGACCACCTGCACCCCCGGCAACAGCCCCGGCCCGTCCCTGGAGCTCGACGTCACGGCCGCCGGCGGCGCGGCCGCCCAGTCCGGCGGCGGTTCGGGCGAGGAGACCCTCCCGCAGACCGGACCCACCGACTCCGCCCTCGCCCTCGGCACCCTCGGCGGCACCGTGCTGCTCTCCGGCGCCGCCGGAGTGCTCTGGCTGACCCGGCGCGGCCAGCGGGCCCGGTCCTGAACGGAGCGCCCCCGGCCATGCCCGTGCTCCACGTCCCCCACGTTCCCCACGCCTGCCGGCGCGCCGGCCTGGTCCTGCTCGCCGCCGCCGCGCTCTACGCGGTCCCCGCACCGCCCGCGTACGGCGCGAGCGCCGACGAACCGGGCTGGACCGCCGAGCCCGCCGCGGGCCAGGCCGTCGCCCGCACCGGCGACCGCCCGTTCTTCACGCGCCCGTTCTTCACGCGCCCGTTCTTCTACATGGCGGGCACCGCCGGCACCGTGCTGGAGGACCGCCTCGCCCTGGCCAACACCACCGACCAGGAGCACACCGTCACCCTGCGCGGGGCCGACGCCTACAACACCGCCGACGGGGCCTTCGCCGTGCGCCCCGCCGCCGGGTCCACCGGCGCCGGCGCCTGGATCAGCTTCGGCTCCGGCACCACCGTGAGGATCCCGCCCCGCACCCGCGCGGTGGTCCCCTTCACCGTCACCGTGCCGCCCTCGTCCCCGCCCGGCGACCACCCCGCCGCCGTGGTCGCCACCGAAGCCGGCCGCGAGGTGGGCGTACGGGTCCACCTGCGGGTCGGAGGCCCCGCCCTGGCGGCCCTCACCGTCGAGGACGTCGCCGTACGGGGCCGGGGCGCGGCCGCGGTCGTCGCGTACACCCTGGTCAACCGGGGCAACGTCGCCCTCACCCCCGAGCTGTCCCTGCGCGCCGAGGGCCGTCTCGGCGATGTCCCGGGCCGCGCCGCCCGGGCCCTGCCGGTGGAACTGCTCCCCGGCCAGCGCGTCGAGCTGACCGAACCGTGGCCCGGGGCCCCGGTGCTCGACCAGGTCCGCGTCACCGTGACCGTCACCGCCCCCGGCGGCGCCCGGGCCGAGGGGAGCGCGTCCGCCTGGTTCCTGCCCTGGCGGGCCGCCGGCTGGACGGGCCTCGGCCTGCTCGCCCTCGGCGGGACCACGTCGGCCGCGCTGTTCCTCGTACGGGGCCGGCGGACGCGGCGGGAACCGCCCGGCGGCGAGCGGCCCGGCGAGACGCCCGGGAGGCCCGGCCCGACCCCTGCACCGGAACACGAACTGACGGGAGCGTCCAGGTGAGCGCCATGGTCGGCGGCAAGGTCCGCGGCAAGGCCGGCCGCGGGGTCCGGTCCCTCCTGGCGGGGCTGGCGGTGTGCGCCCTCGCGCTGTTCCCCGCGGCCCCGGCCGCGGCCGACGAGGGCAAGCCCACCGTCGCCCTCTCGCTCCAGGAGGCGGCCAAGGGCACCGAGATCACCGTCACCGGCACCGGCTGGCGGGCCAAGACGCTGGTGATGCTGCTGGTCTGCGGGCAGAACATGATCGGCGGCACCAACAGCTGCGCCAACGCCGACGGCGCCGCCGTCTCCGTCGCCGACGACGGGCGCTTCACCGCCCGGCTGGCCGTGGTCGCGCCGCCCAAGCCCTGCCCCTGCGTCGTCAACGTCACCTCCGTCAACGGCGACCAGTCGACCGTCGCGGCCGCCCTGAAGATCACCGACCATCCGGTGGCCGAACTGCCCGCCGAATCCGGCACGGCCCGCCTCGCGATGCTCACCGGGGTCCGGCTGGAGGGCGAGGACGGGGTGCTGACCTGGTTCGGCGCCCCGCCGAGCCGGAAGTTCAAGGTCACCGTCGGCAATCTCGGCTCGGCCCCGGTCAAGGACCCGGTCTTCCAGCTCGGCACCGCCCACGGGGTGTTCGCCCCGCTGTGGGAGGAGGCCCGCTGGAAGGGCACCATCCCGCCGGGCGGCAAGGCGGAGATCGTGCTCGACGTCGCCCTCACCGCCGGCGCCCACGGCGACTACACGATCTCCCTCAAGTACGGCGAGACCGTCGTGGCCACCCAGCCCTGGGGCGTGGACCGCCCGTACGGGGTGCTGCTCTTCTGGGGCCTGCTCCTGCTGGTGATCCCGGCCGCGGTGTTCCGCGTGGGCATGGCCGTCGTCGACAAGGTCCGGCCGCGCGCCGCGTCCGCGGCAGGCCGCCACCGGGGCCCGGGGCCGGCGGAAGCGGCCTCGGCCGTGACGGCCCGGCTGCCCCGGCTGCCGGCCCTGCGCCCGGCCGGACCGGCCCGCTCCGAGCAGCCCGCGGAGCCCCCTTCGACCACCACGGCGGTCCTGCCGTGGTTCACCCCGGACAGCGCGCCGGAGACAGCACCACAGACGTCCGCACCGTCTGAGAACCGTTCGACGACGAAGGGACCATTGTGAAGACCCAACGGAGGGTGAGCGCGGCCGTGGTCGCGCTGCTGCTCGGCGGCGCGGGCATCGCCATCACGGCTTCTCCCGCCCAGGCCGCGGAGACCAAGTTCAACGTCAAGTGCGTTCCCCCGGCCGGGGGCGGCAGTCCGGTGGAGGGGGAGACCACCGCCAAGGTCACCGCTCCGGCCTCGGCGAAGGTCGGCGACGAGGTCGACGTGTCCTGGGAGACGGTGAAGCCGGCCTCGAACAACACGGACCTGATGGACATCCCGCAGGACGCGGTCCAGCCCACCGGCTGGATCACCGTGAGCGGAGGTGGCGGTGAGCTGAAGGTCGTCGGGGAGAAGAAGAACCCGCCGATCCCGAAGAAGGCGCCCATGCAGATGTCCGTGATGAAGGGCAAGCTGAAGCTCACGAAGGCCGGGAAGATCACGCTGACCCCCGGCAAGTACGACGTGGCCGTCACCTTCTCCTTCGGCACGTTCGTCACCAAGTGCGCGCCGACCGGCACCGTGGGCGTCGGGGCCACCATCGACGTGTCCGCCGGCTCCAGCGGCGGTACGACGACGGGCGGTACGACGAGCGGCGGTACGACCTCGGGCGGCTCCACCACCGGCGGCTCCACCACCGGCGGCTCCACGACCACCTCGGGCGGTACCACCTCGGGCGGCTCCACCACCGGTGGCGGAGGCGGCCAGACCGACTTCCCGGGCAAGGCCGTCGAGGTGGCCTTCGACTGCGGGCCGGTCGTCCCCGGCGGCATCAAGACCCCGGTCACGATCAACGCCAAGAAGAACGGCGGCAGCTACGACCTCACGGTCAAGACCGCCAAGGGCGCGATGGCGGCGCCCATGGCCCTGCCCGCGGGAGCCCTCAAGCCCTCCATGGACGTGAAGCTCGGCGGGGCGGACAGCGGCACCGTCAAGGTCTCCGGCCCGGCCAACGCCGAGCCGATCCCGGACAAGGCCCCGGTCAGCCTCAGCGACATGACCGGCACCTACAAGCCCGGCAAGTCCGGCAAGGTGACGCTGAGCCCGGACCAGCTGACCATCGACGTCACGATGGCCCCCGGCTCCACGCCGATCAACGTCCCCTGCAAGGCCACGAGCAGCGGCGTCTCGCTGGAACTGGACACCACCGCCCAGCCGGGCGGCTCCGGTTCCTCGGCGGCCTCGGCCAGCAGCGCCTCGGGCGGCGGCCTCGCCGAGACCGGCGCGGAGGACGAGGGCGGCATCAAGGCCCTGGCCCTGGTCGCCGGAACGGTGATCCTGCTCGGCGGCGCGGTGTTCACCTTCACCCCGTGGCGCCGCCTGCGCGGCACCCGCTGACACGCGAACGGCCCGGCACACCTTTCGGTGGGCCGGGCCGTTCCGTGGTTACGGGGCGCGAACGCGTCAGCCCGTGGCACCCATCAGCTCGTTGACCTTCTTGCGGTACATGAAGATCGCGAGGCCGGCGAGCACGGCGGCGACCGCCTGGAAGAGGATCACCCCGACGCCGTTCAGCTGCACGTCGGCCAGACCCATCAGACCGGTGATGCAGTCACCGGCGGTGACGGCCAGGAACCAGACACCCATCATCTGGGAGCCGTACTTCTGCGGCGCCATCTTCGTCGTGACCGACAGGCCGACCGGCGACAGGCACAGCTCGGCGAGCGTGTGCATCAGGAAGATGAGCACCAGCCACCACATGGTGACCTTGGTGTCGTTGCCGGCGGTCTGGCTCAGCGGCAGGGCGAAGACGAAGAACGAGGCGCCGACGATGATCAGGGCCACCGAGAACTTCACGATGGTGCTGGGCTCGCGGTTGCGGCGGGCCAGGGCCACCCACGCGGCGGCGAAGACCGGGGCCAGGGCCACCACGAAGAGCGGGTTCAGCGACTGGAAGATGACGGTGGGGACTTCCCAGCCGAACAGGGCGCGCTCGGAGTTCTTGTCACCGAACAGCGAGAGCGTCGAACCGCCCTGGTCGTAGATCATCCAGAAGACGGCGGCGGCCACGAAGAACCAGATGTAGGCGCTCATCCGGGTCTGCTCGACGGTCGAGAGGTCCTTGTCCCGCTTGATGCGCGCGAGGACGGCGACGGGGATGATCAGACCGGCGATGGTGATCGGGTACAGCGCCCACTTGATGGTGTACATGTCCGCGGCGACGACGGCGCCGTAGAAGACGGCGATGACGGCCAGGACGACGAGCGCCTTGACGATCACGGCCTTGCGCTCGGCGGGGCTCAGCGGGTTCGGGACGAGGCTGCTCTTCGGGCTCAGGGTGCGGCCGGCGAGCAGGTAGACCACGAGGCCGATGCCCATGCCGACGGCGGCCAGCGCGAAGCCGAGGTGCCAGTTCACGAGCTCGCCGACCATGCCGATGCCGACCGGTGCGAGGAGGGCACCCACGTTGATGCCGATGTAGAAGATCGTGAAGCCGCTGTCGCGGCGCGGGTCGTCCACACCCTTGTACAGGTGGCCGACCATCGTGGAGATGTTGGCCTTCAGCAGACCGGAGCCGACCGCGACCAGCAGCAGACCGACGAAGAACGCGAGCTGGCCGGGCAGCGCGAGCGACACGTGGCCCGCCATGATCACGCCACCGGCGATGGCGACGGTCTTGCGGGCGCCCCAGACGCGGTCACCGAACCAGCCACCGGGCATGGCCATCAGGTAGACCATGGCCACGTAGACGGAGTAGATCGCCGTGGCCGTCGCCGCAGTGAAGCCGAGGCCGCCGCCCTGGCTGCCGGTCGCGGCGTCGACACCGCCGGAGACCAAGTACAGGACGAGAAGCGCACGCATGCCGTAGTAGGAGAAGCGCTCCCACATCTCGGTCATGAACAGCGTGGCCAGGCCGATCGGGTGGCCGAAGAGGGTCTTCTCGTGAGCGGGGCTCTGAGAAGCCGTCGTCAGGCTGGAAGCCATGGTCGATCCTTGCTTGCTCGGGACGCTTGGCTTCGTGAGCTCATCCGCGCCCGGTGGGGGGTGGCCGGCACCGGCGACGGATCTCCCACCCCACGCCTCGGGGTCTCGCCCCCCATGGGGTTGGGGGCGAAGGGAACATCCGTAACCGGGATCCACGCCCGCTCGCGCACCTTCGCGCGAGGGGCCCGGCCCACAGGTCATTCACTGTCATCAAGCCCGGACAGGTGAGTCCCACAAGACTGGCCTGTCCGGTCAGGACAGAAATAGAGACCTTCGGCGCGCTTTTCGGCACAAAGGTCCCTGAGGTAGTGCATCAGGCGTCTCGCCACCATACGACACGACACTGCGGCATATGAAAGGACTTGAGAGATGGATCACAGGCGCGCCGGGAACCGTTCGACCATATTCGAAGGCGCTTAGTAGTTCATAAGCGCAGATAGACAGGGGTGTGCAGGGAGGCCTCTCGATCCGGTCGCCGCGGACTACCATCACCCACATGACGCGTGTACTGCTCGCCGAGGACGACGCATCCATCTCGGAACCCCTGGCCCGCGCCCTGCGCCGGGAGGGGTACGAGGTCGAGGTCCGGGAGGACGGCCCCACCGCCCTGGACGCGGGACTGCAGGGCGGCGTCGACCTCGTCGTCCTCGACCTGGGCCTGCCGGGCATGGACGGGCTGGAAGTCGCCCGCCGGCTGCGGGCCGAGGGCCACGGTTTCCCCATCCTGGTCCTCACCGCCCGCGCGGACGAGGTCGACACGGTCGTCGGCCTGGACGCCGGCGCCGACGACTACGTGACCAAGCCCTTCCGCCTGGCCGAGCTGCTCGCCCGGGTCCGGGCCCTGCTCCGCCGCGGCGCCAACGAGGCCGCCCAGGCCCCCGCCACCCACGGCGTGCGGATCGACGTCGAATCGCACCGCGCCTGGATGGGCGAGGAGGAGCTGCAGCTCACCGCGAAGGAGTTCGACCTCCTGCGCGTCCTGGTCCGCGACGCCGGCCGGGTCGTCACCCGCGACCAGCTCATGCGCGAGGTCTGGGACACCACCTGGTGGTCCTCCACCAAGACCCTCGACATGCACATCTCCTGGCTGCGCAAGAAGCTGGGCGACGACGCCGCGAACCCGCGCTACATCGCCACCGTCCGCGGCGTCGGCTTCCGCTTCGAGAAGAGCTGAGCCCAGGGCGGCGGCCGCCGGGCCCCGGCCCGCTCCGGCCCGCCCCGGACCGGCGCTAGGGCATGCTCTAAGGCATGCGCCGCCGCCTCATCAACTCCACGCTCGCCGTGGTGCTCGTCGTGATCGCCGTCTTCGGCGTCTCCCTCGTCATCGTGGAGACCCGGACCATCACCAGCAGCGCCCAGGACCGCATCGAGTCCGAGGCGCTGCGGCTGGTGGGCATCGTCGAGGCGAACGTCCTGGAGCACAAGCCGATCGACCCGGTCGCCCTCGCCGAGCAGCTGGACGCCGGCCACTACGCCCGCATCACCATCCCCGGCCAGCGGGCCGTGGAGGTGGGCGCCCCGATCCCCGACAGCGTCATCCGCGGCACCGCGCGCGGCGAACAGGGCGAGGTCGTGACCGTCGAGGAGTCCCGCTCCACGGTGACCAAGGAGGTCGGGCGGACCCTCGCGGTCGTGGGCGCGGTCGCGCTGCTGGCCGTCGTGGCCGCCGTACTGCTCGCCGTACGCCAGGCCAACCGGCTGGCCTCCCCGCTCACCGACCTCGCCGAGACGGCGGAGCGGCTCGGATCGGGGGATCCGCGCCCCCGGCACAAGCGGTACGGGGTCCCCGAGCTGGACCGCGTCGCCGACGTGCTGGACTCCAGCGCCGAACGGATCGGCCGGATGCTGACCGCCGAGCGGCGCCTCGCCGCGGACGCCTCGCACCAGCTGCGCACCCCCCTCACCGCGCTGTCCATGCGGCTGGAGGAGATCACCGTCACCGACGACCTGGACACCGTGCGGGAGGAGGCGACGATCGCCCTGACCCAGGTGGAGCGGCTCACGGACGTGGTGCAGCGGCTGCTCACGAACTCGCGCGACCCGCGGACCGGCTCCGCGGTCCCCTTCGACCTGGACGAGGTCGTCAAGCAGCAGGTGGAGGAGTGGCGGCCGGCCTACCGCAGCGCGGGGCGGGCCATCGTGCGCTCCGGGAAGCAGGGCGTACGCGCCGTCGGCACCCCGGGCGCGGTCTCGCAGGTGCTGGCCACGCTGGTGGAGAACGCCCTGATGCACGGTGGCGGCACGGTCGCGCTGCGTACGCGCGTGATCGGCAACCAGGCGGTGCTGGAGGTCACGGACGAGGGGCCGGGGGTCCCGCCGGACCTCGGCAACCGGATCTTCGAGCGGGCCATCAGCGGCCGCAACTCCACCGGGATCGGCCTCGCGGTCGCCCGGGACCTCGCGGAGGCGGACGGGGGGCGCCTCGAACTGCTCCAGACACAGCCGCCGGTGTTCGCGCTGTTCCTCAGCCGGACGCCGGCGGAGCGGGTCGAGCCCGAGGCCACCGTCCGCTGACGGCGCGTACTAGTTGTTCGCGGGCTCCGGCTCGGGCACCGGCTCCGGCCGCCGCTCCGGCCGGGGCAGTGGCGCCGGCACGGGCTCGGCGGCCTCCGGCAGGGCCCTGAAGACCCAGGTCCGGTACGACCAGAAGCGGAACACGGTGGCGGTGCCGATGCCGATGAACTTGAAGACGTTGCTGGCCACCGAGCCGTCCCAGCCGAAGCCGTAGGTGGCGGTGTAGAGCACACCGTTCTCGATGACCAGGCCGATGGCGCTGAACGCGGCGAAGAGGACCAGCTCGCGGGTACGGCCGCTCTTGGCGCGGTCCCGGTAGGCGAAGTAGCGGAAGCCGAGGTAGTTCGTGGCGATGGCCACAACGGTGGCTATCACGCTCGCGCGCACCACCTGCAGATCGGTCGTGTGCCGGATCAGGTTGAAGACACCCAGGTTGACCAGCACACCCAGACCACCGACCGCCCCGAACTTGGCGACCTCTCGCACGAGACCGCGTACGCGTTCGAGAACAGATCCGTTCCCCGGCGTGCTCATCAGTAGGTTCAGTCCCTGTCGGTCACCGCCCCGTAAAGGGCGTCCGGTGTTCTCCGTCAACCCGCCCATCGTAAGTGTCCCCCCACAGCCCCGTCTGTGCCTTCGGACACCGTGCGACGCACGGCACACCGACGCGTATGGGCCAGGGCACGTCCGGATGGCGGAATACCGGCGGATACCCTGGAGGAGTGACGTTCCCGGTAGTCGGCATGGTCGGCGGCGGTCAGCTCGCCCGCATGACCCACGAGGCGGGCATCCCCCTCGGCATCAGATTCAAGCTCCTCAGTGACACCCCACAGGACTCGGCGGCCCAGGTCGTGAGCGATGTCGTCATCGGCGACTATCGCGATCTGGAGACGTTGCGCGCCTTCGCGCGCGGCTGCGATGTGATCACTTTCGACCACGAGCACGTGCCCATCGCGCACCTGCGGGCCCTGGAAGCGGACGGCATCCCCGTCCGTCCGGGGCCCGACGCGTTGATGCACGCCGCGGACAAGGGGGTGATGCGCGCCAAGCTCGACGAGATCGGCGCGCCCAGCCCCCGCCACCGGATCGTGAGCGATCCGGCGGACGCGGCCGCCTTCGCGGACGAGGTGGGCGGGTTCCCCGTCATCCTCAAGACCGTGCGCGGCGGGTACGACGGCAAGGGCGTGTGGTTCGTGCGCACCCCGCAGGACGCGGAGGCCCCGTTCAAGGCGGGCGTCCCGGTCCTCGCGGAGGAGAAGGTCGATTTCGTCCGCGAGCTCGCGGCGAACATCGTCCGCTCCCCGCACGGCCAGGCGGTGGCCTACCCCGTCGTCGAGTCCCGCCAGGTGGACGGGGTCTGCGACACGGTGATCGCCCCCGCCCCGGACCTCCCGGAGGCCCTCGCCGGCGAGGCCCAGGCCCTCGCCCTGCGCATCGCCCAGGAACTCGGCGTGACCGGCCACCTGGCCGTGGAACTGTTCGAGACCACCGACGGCCGGATCCTGGTCAACGAACTGGCGATGCGCCCGCACAACAGCGGCCACTGGACCCAGGACGGTGCCGTCACCTCCCAGTTCGCCAACCACGTCCGCGCGGTCCTGGACCTCCCCCTGGGCGACCCCCGCCCCCGGGCCCGCTGGACGGTCATGGCCAACGTGCTGGGCGGGGACTACCCCGACATGTACGCGGCGTACCTGCACTGCATGGCCCACGACCCGCAGCTGAAGATCCACATGTACGGCAAGGACGTGAAACACGGCCGCAAGGTCGGCCACGTCAACACCTACGGCGACGACCTGGACGATGTGCTGGAGCGCGCACGCCACGCTGCCGGCTACCTCAGAGGAACGGTCACCGAATGAGCACCTCCGCCGCAGCCCCCGTCGTCGGCATCGTCATGGGATCCGATTCGGACTGGCCCGTCATGGAGGCGGCCGCGCAGGCCCTCGACGAGTTCGAGATCCCCTACGAGGTCGACGTCGTCTCCGCCCACCGGATGCCGCGCGAGATGATCGCGTACGGGGAGCGGGCCGCCGACCGCGGTCTCAAGGCGATCATCGCGGGCGCGGGCGGGGCCGCCCACCTGCCCGGCATGCTCGCCTCGGTCACCCCGCTGCCCGTCATCGGCGTGCCGGTGCCGCTGAAGTACCTCGACGGCATGGACTCGCTGATGTCGATCGTCCAGATGCCGGCCGGGGTGCCCGTCGCCACCGTCTCGGTCGCCGGCGCGCGCAACGCGGGTCTGCTGGCCGTACGGATGCTGGCCGCCCACGACAAGGACCTCCTGGCCCGGATGCGCGACTTCCAGCAGGAGCTCAACGACCAGGCCACCGAGAAGGGCAAGCGGCTGCGTACGAAGGTCGCGAACGCGGATTCCTTCGGGTTCGGCAAGTGAGCGCGGCGCAGCGTCTGGACGAGGCGCGCGAGCTGCTGGCCGAGCACCCCGTCGTGGACGGCCACAACGACCTGCCCTGGGCGCTGCGCGAGCAGGTGCGCTACGACTTGGCGCGGCGGGACATCGGGGGCGACCAGTCCGCCCACCTGCACACCGACATCCCGCGGCTGCGCGCCGGCGGGGTCGGCGCGCAGTTCTGGTCCGTGTACGTCCGCTCCGACTACGCCGGTGACGAGGCGGTCAGCGCGACGCTGGAGCAGATCGACGTGGTCGCCCAGCTGATCGACCGTTACCCGGGCGACCTCGTGCGGGCGCTGACGGCGGACGACATGGAGGCGGCCCGCGCCGACGGCCGGATCGCCTCGCTGATGGGCGCCGAGGGCGGCCACTCCATCAACAACTCGCTCGCGACGCTGCGCGCCCTGCACCTGCTGGGCGTGCGGTACATGACGCTCACGCACAACGACACGATCGACTGGGCGGACTCGGCGACCGACGAGCCCCGGCACGGCGGCCTGAGCGACTTCGGCCGCGAGGTCGTCCGCGAGATGAACCGCGTCGGCATGCTGGTGGACCTCTCGCACGTCGCCGCGACGACCATGCGGGACGCCCTCGCGGTCTCGGCCGCGCCGGTGGTGTTCTCGCACTCCTCGGCGCGGGCGGTCTGCGACCACCCGCGCAACATCCCCGACGACGTGCTGGCGTTGCTGCCGGCCAACGGCGGGGTGGCGATGGCCACCTTCGTCCCGAAGTTCATCCTCCCGGCAGCCGTCGAGTGGACGCTGGCCGCGGACGAGAACCTGCGGGCGCACGGCTTCCACCACCTGGACACCACCCCCGAGGCGATGGCCCTGCACCGGGCCTTCGAGGCGCAGCGCCCGCGCCCGGTGGCCACGGCCGCCACGGTGGCCGACCACCTGGACCACATGCGCGAGGTCGCCGGGGTCGACCACATCGGGATCGGCGGCGACTACGACGGCACGGCCTTCACCCCGTCCGGGCTGGACGACGTGGCCGGCTACCCGAACCTGGTCGCCGAGCTGCTGGCCCGCGGCTGGTCCAGGGCCGACCTGGCGAAGCTGACCTGGTCCAACGCGGTACGGGCGCTGCGCGACGCGGAAGCGGTGGCGCGGGACCTCTCGGCGTCCCGGGGCCCGTCGAACGCGGTGATCTAGCAGGCGCACGGCGGATGTGGTGACCGGGCGTGACCTGCGCGGTCACCCGAACGCCACATCCGCCGGGCGTCCCTGCCGTCCCACATGTCACGGTGGCACCATCCCATCTCTCCCTGCTGCCGCCGAGACCGGAGCGAACGCCATGGCCGACCTGCAGGACGAACCCCACTCCGTGGGCATCGGAGCCGAAGACCTTCCCGCACCCGACATGACGGCGGGCGCCCTCGACCGGGCCGTCGCGCTGCTGTCCGTCCATCCCGTGGCGGACGGGTGCAACACCTTCGTCTGGACCCTGCGCCAGAGCCCGTACCACGACATCGACACCCCCGACACCGGTGTCGACACGGACATCCCGCGGCTGCGCGCCGGGGGAGTGGGGGCCCAGTTCTGGTCCCTGCTCGTACCGCCGGGCCGGCCGCGCGGGGACGCCACCAGTGACCAGGTGCTCTCCGACACGCTGGAACAGATCGACGTGGCGCTCGCCTTCGTGCGCCGCTACCCCGACAGCCTGCGCCTGGCGCTCAGCGCCGACGACATGGCGGACGCCCGCAACCGCGGCCGGATCGCCTCGTTCCTGGGCCCCGTGTCGGGCCGCGCGCTGACCGACTCGCTGGGCGCGCTGCGCGCCTTCCACACGCTGGGCGTACGGATCCTCGCGCCCGCGGGAGCGCCCTGGGCGCAGGACGAGCTGACGGCCTTCGGCCACGAGGTGGTCCGGGAGGCGAACCGGCTGGCGATGGTGCTGGACGTCAACGGCTGCCCGCCGGCGGTCGCCTGCCAGATCGCGGGGGCGTCCAAGTCCCCGGTGATCATCTCGAACACGGCGGCGGCCGCGCTGAACCCGCATCCGGCGAACGTGCCCGACGAGGTGCTGCTCGCGCTGGGCGAGGCGAACGGCCTCGCGATGGTCACCTTCGACGCCGCCCGCACCGGGGACTCCCTGCACGCGGTGGCGGACCACCTCGACCACGTACGGGCGGTCGCGGGGCCGCAGAGCGTCGGCCTCGGCGCCGCCTTCGGCGCCGAACCGCAGGGTCCGCACCCGGCGGGCCTGACCGACCCCTCGGGCTACCCGCGGCTGATCGCGGAGCTCCTGGAACGCGGCTGGCCGGAATCCGACCTGGCGCTCCTGACCTGGGGCAACACCCTGCGCGTGGTCCGCGACGCCGAGTTCACCTCCCGCCGCTCGAAGGCGGGCAAAACCAGCCCCGCCGGCGTTTGAGGCGCGGGGGCCCGGGGGCAGAGCCCCCGCAACGG
>NZ_JBEZKE010000060.1:0-19031 GCF_040651555.1 Streptomyces sp. NPDC048424
ATCGCCCAGCAGGCCACCCCGATGCCGCCCGGCGAGGACCTGGCCACCCTGGGCCGCAGCGGCGCGCCTCAAACGCCGGCGGGGCTGAAAAAGGCGGGGCGGGTGGGGCGGAGCCCCGGCTACACGTAGCGTTCGAGGATCGAGGATTCCGCCAGGCGGGACAGGCCTTCGCGGACGCTGCGCGCACGCGCCTCGCCGACGCCGTCCACCGTCTGCAGGTCGTCGACGCTCGCGGCGAGCAGCTTCTGCAGTCCGCCGAAGTGCTCCACGAGCCGCTCGATGATCGCGCCCGGCAGCCTCGGCACCTTCGCCAGCAGCCGGTAGCCGCGGGGCGACACCGCCGAGTCCAGGGTCTCGGGCGAGCCCGTGTACCCCAGCGCCTTCGCCACGATCGCCAGTTCCAGCAGCTCCGGGTGGGTCAGCGCGTCCAGTTCCGCCAGCGCCTCGTCCACCGTGCGGGAACGCTTCGCCGTCGGCTCCGGCACGTAGTCCCGGATGACCAGCTCCCGCTCCTGCTCGATGCCCACCGTCAGCTCGTCCAGCTGCAGCGACAGCAGTCGCCCGTCCGTGCCCAGTTCGACCACGTACTCGGCGATCTCGGTCGCGATCCGGCGGACCATTTCCAGCCGCTGCGCGACCGCCGTCACGTCGCGGACCGTGACCAGGTCCTCGATCTCCAGCGCCGACAACGTGCCCGCGACCTCGTCGAGGCGCAGCTTGTACCGCTCCAGCGTGGCCAGCGCCTGGTTCGCCCGCGACAGGATCGCCCCGGACTCCTCCAGGACCCGCCGCTCGCCGTCCACGTACAGCGCGATCAGCCGCATCGACTGCGAGACGGAGACCACGGGGAAGCCGCACTGCTTGGAGACGCGGTCCGCCGTGCGGTGGCGCGTGCCCGTCTCCTCCGTCGGGATCGACGCGTCCGGCACCAGCTGCACACCGGCCCGCAGGATCTTGGTGATGTCCTTGTCGAGGATGAGCGCGCCGTCGAGCTTGCACAGCTCCCGCAGCCGGGTCGCGGTGAACTCCACGTCCAGGACGAAACCACCGGTGCACATGGCCTCGACGGACTTGTCCATGCCGAGGACGATGAGCCCGCCGGTGTTGCCGCGGACGATCCGCTCCAAGCCGTCACGCAGCGGCTGACCAGGTGCGACCGCGCTCAGCGAGGCGCGCATCATGGCCTCCTGCTTGGAGCTCGCGCCCGACTTGCCGGATGCTGCTGCCCCGTCCTTGGCTGCCACTGCACTCCTCCGGTCGCGGGTTGCGCCGCCCCGCGCCGCGGGCACGAGGACGTGCGTACGGCCGGGCGGACCAGCCCAAAGTCTACCGGCGCGCGCTGCGGCCCCGCCGTGGCTTGGCCAGGTACGGCTTGCGGGGGCCCCGTACGGACCCCCTGACCAGGGCCGCTGCCCCGTCAGTCGGTGGCCCGCTCCTTGGCCGGCGTACGGGAGCGCCCGCGCGGCAGCACCCGGAGCGCATCGCCCATGTCGGCCACCTCGATCACCTTCATCCCGGCCGGGACCTTCCCCGGATCCGCCGGGACCAGCGCGTGCGTGAAGCCGAGCCGGTGCGCCTCGGCGAGGCGCCGCTGCACGCCGGTCACCCGCCGCACCTCGCCGGCCAGACCGACCTCGCCGATCGCCACGAGGTTCTTCGGGAGCGGTACGTCGCTGGCGGCGGAGGCCAGGGCGAGCGCGATCGCCAGGTCGGCGGCCGGCTCGGTCAGCTTCACCCCGCCCACGGTCGCGCTGTAGATGTCGCGCTTGCCGAGCGCCGTGATCCGGCCGCGCTGCTCCAGCACCGCCAGCATCATCGAGACGCGCGAGGTCTCCAGGCCCGAGGTGGTGCGCCGGGGGGAGGGGATCTGCGAGTCCACGGTGAGCGCCTGTACCTCGGCGACCAGCGGACGCTTGCCCTCCAGCGTCACGGTCAGGCACGTGCCCGGGACGGCCTCGGCGCGCCGGGTCAGGAACAGCCCGCTCGGGTCGGCGAGTCCGGTGATCCCCTCGTCGTGCAGCTCGAAGCAGCCGACCTCGTCGGTGGCGCCGTACCGGTTCTTGATGCCGCGCACCAGCCGCAGCCGGGCGTGCCGGTCGCCCTCGAAGCTCAGGACGACGTCGACGAGGTGCTCCAGCAGCCGGGGGCCGGCGATCGCCCCGTCCTTGGTCACGTGGCCGACGAGGAGGGTGGACATCCCGCGTTCCTTGGAGGCCCGGATCAGCGCCCCGGCCACCTCGCGCACCTGGGCCATGCCGCCGGGCGCGCCGTCGATCTCGGGGGAGGCGACCGTCTGTACGGAGTCCAGGATCAGCAGGGAGGGCTTCACGGCGTCGAGGTGCCCGAGGACGGCGGACAGGTCGGTCTCGGCGGCCAGGTACAGGTGATCGCTGAGGGCGTTGATCCGGTCGGCGCGCAGCCGCACCTGGCTGGCCGACTCCTCGCCCGTCACGTACAGCGTGCGGTGCTCGTCGCTCGCCGCCTTCGCCGCGACGTCCAGCAGCAGCGTCGACTTCCCGACGCCGGGCTCGCCGGCGAGCAGCACCACGGCGCCGGGCACGAGCCCGCCGCCGAGGACGCGGTCCAGCTCGTCCACGCCGGTGCTGCGCGCGGTCGCCGTCCGGCCGTCGACCTGGCCGATCGGCAGGGCGGGCGCGGAGACCCGCCCGGCGGCGGTGGTCCGCACGGCGGGTGCGCCGCCCATCTCCTCGACGGTCCCCCAGGCCTGGCACTCGGGGCAGCGACCGAGCCACTTGGCGGTGGTGTACCCGCACTCGGAGCAGCGGTAGGACGGCCGGTCCTTGGCGGATGAACGAGCGGTGCGGGCAGCCATGCCGCTCACGGTAGCCGCCCGCACCGACAAAGCGGTGGGAGGGCTCCGGCGGCCGCCGGAGCCCTCCCACGTCAGGGGCCACGTCAGCGGACCACCGATCTGTTCACCCGTAAGGGCTAAAAGTGGGGAAGGCTTCCAGGGCGCCACCGGCGCGCCGCCTACGGTCGCCAGGTGAACAGCAGCAACCAGGCACACCCCTCAGCGCACCCCGGCGCACACCGGGCGCACGGGCGCACGCACAGCGAGGGGGAGCAGCCGCCCCCCTTCCGGCACGAGCCTTACCTGGACGGTCTGTTCACGTACTGCCTGTCGGTCCTGTGCGACCACGACACCGCCACCGACGTGCTGGGCGACGTCCTCGCCGTGGCCGAGCGGCACCCCGGCCGCTGCCCCGACGAGGGGGACCGGCGGGCCTGGCTCTACGCGCTGGCCCGCTGGGGCTGTCTGCGCCGGCTGGCAGAGCAACGGCGCACCCGGCAGGGAGCGCATTCCGCCCGGCGTGCGCCGGAGCACATCGAGCGCAACCGTGCGCCGGGTGGTGACACGGACCCGGGGGCCGCCCCGGACGCAGGACGCGCCCCGGAGGCCCACCGGCCCGTTGACGTGCACGCCTACCGCCGTACCGAACTGGCCCGGCTCGCCTGGCCCGAGGCCGCCGGCACCACCCCCGCGCAGCGCGAGGCCCTCGAACTCGCCGTCCGCCACCGCCTCGGCGTCCCCGAGCTCGCCGCCGTCCTCGGCACGCCCCCGGCCACCGCCCGCGAGCTCCTGTCCGGCGCCGCCTGCGAGGTGGAGCGCACCCGCGCCGCGCTCGCCGTCGTGGAGACCGGGAACTGCTCCGCCGTCTCCCTGCTCACGGGCGACGACGGAGAGGGCGACGGCGGCGGCAACGTGCTGCTGTCCAGCACCCTGCGCGCCGAACTCGTCCGCCACGTCGACGACTGCCCCCGGTGCCGCCGCGTCGCCGAACGCGTGGGCGTCGCCGCCCCCTGGCCCGGCTCCGGCGGCATCAACACCGCCGCGCTGCCGCTCGTACCCGCCCCCCGCACCGCCGTCCACGCGGCGATGCTCCGCTCCGGCCGGGGCCGCGGCCGCAGGCCGGGCCCGCGCTTCGACCGCACCGGTTTCCCGATGGACCCCAGGGACCGCGCGGCCCGCCGCGACCGGCTGCGCGCCCGGGCGGTGACCACGACCGTCGTCGCCACCGTCGTCGCCGCCCCGGTGCTGGCGCTGTGGGCGGCGTACCGCGGCGCCCCCAGCACGGGCGAGCCCGTCGGCGGGGACTCCACCCGCATCTCCGCCAGCGAGTCCGAACTCCCGACGGCACGGACCGACGGCCGCCCGCTGACGGCGTACGAGAACACCGGCAACGCCGCCAGCACCACCGGCGGCCCCGGCTTCGCCCAGAGCAGCGCCGACTCCGACGTCTCCGTCGAGGTGATCAGCACCGGCCCGCCGGCCGGAGCCGACCACGCCGGAGCCCACGCAGGCCACCTCTCCGTCGCCGCGTCCTCCCGCGGCTCCCTCACACTGCTCACCCTCACCGCCTCCGGCGGCGCCCCGGTGGACTGGCGGCTCTGGTCCGACGCGCCGTGGCTGCGCGCGAGCCGCACCGCGGGCACGCTGGCCCCCGGAGAATCGGTCACCCTGCGGATCGCAGTGGATCCCGACGCCCAGCCCGTGGGCGCCTGGACGGCCCGGGTCGGGGTCGATCCGAGCGGCGCGGTGGTCTCCATCCAGGGCCGCGGCCGCCCCGCGGCGACCCCGACGCCCGCGCCGGACCCGACGCAGCCCCCGTCGCCGACCCCGGACCCGACGCAGCCGCCCACGCCGACCCCGACGCCCACCGAGCCGACGATCCCGCCGCCGTCCCCGACGCCCACGCCGACCGCGACGCCGCCGGACGGCTCAGGCGGAACGGTTTCCCCGGGGCCGGACCCGGGGCCGTCGGGCTCCCCGGGCTAGCCGCTCACGCCGGTCAGACCGGGTCCGCCGGGTGCGGGGCCATCGGCAGCAGGGACGCCAGCCGCGCCTCGCACAGCTTCACGAGCGCCTCGTACCCCTCCTTGCCCATGAGCTCCGTCAGCTCGGCGCGGTACGACACGTACACCGGGTCCCCGGCGCCGTGCGCGGAGGTGGCCGACGTACACCACCAGTGCAGGTCGTGGCCGCCGGGACCCCAGCCGCGGCGGTCGTACTCACCGATCGACACCTGGAGCACGCGGGTGTCGTCGGGCCGTTCGATCCAGTCGTACGTCCGGCGGATCGGCAGCTGCCAGCAGACGTCGGGCTTGGTCTCCAGCGGTTCCTGGCCGCTCTTCAGCGCCAGGATGTGCAGCGAGCACCCGGCCCCGGCGGGGAACCCCGGCCGGTTCAGGAAGATGCACGCGCCGTCCCAGCGGCGGGTCTGCTTCTCCCCGTCGTCGTCGTGCTGGGTCCAGCCGCTCTCACTGCCGACGTCGTGGAACTGCCACAGCTCGGGCGTCAGCCGGGCCACGTGCTGCGCGACGCGCTTCTCGTCGTCCTCGTCGGAGAAGTGCGCGCCGAGCGTGCAGCAGCCGTCGTCCGCCCGGCCCGCCTGGATGCCCTGGCAGCCGCTGCCGAAGATGCAGGTCCAGCGGGAGGTCAGCCAGGTCAGGTCGCAGCGGAAGATCTGCTCGTCGTCGGCGGGGTCGGGGAACTCCACCCAGGCCCGGGGGAAGTCGAGGCCCTTCTCGTCGGAGACGACGGGGGGCTTGCCCTTGCCGTTCTTGGCGCCGCCGCTCTTGCCCCCGGCGTTCTTGGCGCCGGCGTTCTTGCCCTTGGCGGTGTCCTTTGCAGGGTCCCTGGCAGGGTCCTTGCCCGTGTCCTTCTGCGACCGGGTCTTGTTGGCCTTCTTCGTATTTGGCACAAACCCAAGCCTAAGCGCCCCTTACACAACCCCCGAGCGTTCCTCGCAGTAGCGTTTCCCCCTATGAGACTCGGTGTCCTTGATGTGGGTTCGAACACGGTCCATCTCCTGGTGGTGGACGCGCACCCCGGCGCGCGCCCGCAGCCGGCGCACTCGCACAAGGTGGACATGCGGCTGGCGGAGCTCCTCGACGAGGGCGGCGCCGTCACCCCCGACGGCGTGGAGCGCCTCGTTTCGGTGATCTCCGACGCGGTGCAGGCCGCCGAGGACAAGGGGTGCGAGGACGTCCTCCCCTTCGCGACCAGTGCCGTACGCGAGGCCACGAACGCGGACGAGGTCCTGGCGCGGATCAAGGCCGAGACGGGCGTCGACCTGCCGGTGCTGAGCGGCGAGGACGAGGCCCGGCTGACCTTCCTGGCGGCCCGCCGCTGGTTCGGCTGGTCCGCCGGGAAGCTGCTGGTCCTGGACATCGGCGGCGGCTCGCTGGAGATCGCGTACGGCATCGACGAGGACCCGGACGCGGCCGTCTCGCTGCCGCTGGGCGCGGGCCGCCTCACCTCGGGCTGGCTCCCGGGCGACCCGCCGGACGCACTGGACATCCGGGCGCTACGGCGGCACGTGCGGGCGGAGATCGCCCGCACGGTCGGCGAGTTCAGCCGCTTCGGGGTCCCGGACCACGTGGTGGCCACGTCCAAGACCTTCAAGCAGCTGGCCCGCATCGCGGGTGCGGCCCGCTCGGCGGAGGGTCTGTACGTGCAGCGGGACCTGAGCCGCAAGTCCCTGGAGGAGTGGGTCCCCCGCCTGGCGGCGATGACCACGACCCAGCGCTCGGCCCTCCCGGGTGTCTCGGAGGGCCGGGCGAACCAGCTGCTGGCGGGTGCGCTCGTCGCGGAGGGCGCGATGGACCTCTTCGGCGTCGACGAGCTGGAGATCTGCCCCTGGGCCCTGCGCGAGGGCGTGATCCTCCGCAGGCTGGACCACATGCCGACGGGATCCTAGGTCCTGTCCGGGCCTGGGCAAGGCCCGGGCCCGGGGGAGGTCAGCCCAGCCGGAGCGCGCTCGTGACGCCGGCGTGGTCGGACGGCCACAGGCCCGAGGGGGTGCGGTCGGCCGGGGTCTCGCCGACCAGATCGGCCGTCAGCGCGTTGATCTTGCCGCGGAAGAGGACGTAGTCGATGCGCTGCGTGAGGCCGGAGGCGGCGTTGCGCAGCTCGGGGGCCCGGCAGCAGGTGAAGCCGGGGGTGCGGGGGCGGTGCCGGTTGGCGGTCCAGACGTCCTGGAAACCGGCGGCCAGGAGGCGGTCGTAGCTCCGGGTGGCGGTCGCCGGCGTCGCGCCGACCCCGCCGGCCGCCGAGTTGAGGTCACCGAGCAGCACGGTGGGGAGCTTGGTGTCCAGCGGCCCCGCGAGCAGTTCGGCGGCCTGTGCTTCCTGGACGGCGGGGGCGGCGGGTTCGAGACGGGTGCTCACCACCCGGGCGGTGCGGTCGCGGAGCGTGACGTCGGCCGAGACCCAGCCGCGCTCGATCTTGAGGGCCGGACCGGGCGGGCAGCCCGGCGCCGGCCGGCAGACGGACACGTGGTCGCGGAACCGGGCGGCCTGCGCGTTGGCCACGGAGAAGGCGCGAGCGGGCAGGTCGGTGCGGGCCAGGAGCACGTCGCGGTCGGTGAGGCGGATGTCCTGGAGGCCGGCGGGCGTGGAGCGGGGGGCCTCGAAGTCCCCGCCGACGGTCACGCTCGCCACGGCGGCGTAGTGCTTGCCGCGGGCGGCGAGCTCGTCGAGGAGGATCCGCAGGAAGTCGTACTCGACGTGGGTGGCGCCGCCCGGCCCGGCCGGCGTCTGGCTGCGCCACAGCACCGCTTCCTGGAGGCCCACGAGGTGGGGCTCGCTCTCGGCGATCTCGTCGGCCAGTGCCTCGGCGCGCTCCGTGAAGTCCGTCGCCCGGACGCTCGACCAGACCGCGGTCACCGCGGCGACGAGCCCCTGCGGGGTGGTGGCGGCGAGGACGGGCGCGAGGTCGGCGCCCAGGTGGAGGTTGCGGGTCGTGACCCGCAAGGGGGTCCGGCCCCCCTCGGCGGCCGAGGCCGTGCCGAGCGATCCGGGTGCGAGCAGCGCGAGCGCGCACAGGGCGGATGTGAGCCAACGGCGAGTCATGCGGGCAGCCCTCTCGGTGAAAAGCGGGCGAACGCCCGCATCTTGGCCGAAACCTAAGACGGTTGACGGGGCGTCGCGATCCAGCTGTGGGCCGGGCGGCCTAGGCGAGCCGCGCGGCGGCCTTCACCCGGGCCCGGCCCGCGGGGTGTCCGGTTCCGCCGGGGGCGTGCGCCGTGGGCCGAGACCGGCCACCGGCCGGGCCCGGTCCGGCCCGGGGTGGCGGCCGTCACGTACCGGGCGGGCGTCGGCCCCGTACCCTGTCTCCGTGGCAGAACCAGTCCGCGTCCCGACCGCGAAAGTCGCCCTCTCCACCGCCTCCGTCTATCCGGAGTCGACGGCGACCGCCTTCGAGATCGCCGCGCGCCTCGGGTACGACGGCGTGGAGGTCATGGTCTGGACGGACCCGGTCAGTCAGGACGTCGACGCCCTGCGCCGGCTTTCGGACCACCACCAGGTGCCGATCCTCGCCGTGCACGCGCCGTGTCTGCTGATCACCCAGCGCGTGTGGTCCACCGATCCGTGGACCAAGCTGCAGCGGGCGCAGGCGGCGGCCGAGCGGCTCGGCGCGTCCACCGTCGTCGTGCACCCGCCGTTCCGGTGGCAGCGCCAGTACGCGCGGGACTTCGTCACCGGCATCTGGCGGATGGCCGACGAGACGGACGTCCGGTTCGCCGTGGAGAACATGTACCCCTGGCGCTACCGCGACCGCGAGATGCTCGCGTACGCACCCGAGTGGGACGTGACCAAGGACGACTACCGGCACTTCACCGTCGACCTGTCGCACACCGCCACCGCCCGTACGGACGCCACCGCGATGATCGACCGGATGGGCGAGCGGCTCGCGCACGTCCACCTCGCCGACGGAAACGGTTCGGCGAAGGACGAGCACCTGGTCCCTGGGCGGGGCACGCAGCCCTGCGCCGAGCTGCTGGAGCGGCTCGCCCGGACCTCGTTCGACGGCCATGTGGTGATCGAGGTGAACACGCGGCGGGCGATGTCCTCCGCCGAGCGCGAGGCCGACCTCGCCGAGGCGCTGGCCTTCACGCGGCTGCACCTCGCCACCGCCACCCGGGACGGGGCGCGGCGGGCATGACGACGGGAGCGGAGAAGCCGCGCCGCCGCGGGCCCGGCCGGCCGCGGCAGGACGAGGCCGACGACGGGCCCGGCACCCAGGAGCGGATCCGGCTGGCCGCCCGCGAGGTGTTCGCGGAGCGCGGGTACGACAAGACGTCCGTACGCGGCGTCGCGAAGGTGGCGGGGGTGGACCCGGCGCTGGTCCACCACTACTTCGGCAGCAAGGACGACCTCTTCGCCGCCGCCATCGAGATGAGCCTGGAGCCGGCCCTCGTGGTCCCCGCGATCGTCGGCAGCGGCCCCGACGGCATCGGCGAGCGGCTGGCCAGGTACTTCCTCGGCGTCTGGGAGAACCCCGTCACCCGGGCCCCGCTGCTCGCGGTGATCCGGTCCGCCCTCACCCACGAGGCCGCCGCGAAGGTGCTGCGCGGGCTGGTGCTGCGGCGGGTCCTGGAGCGGGTCGCCGCCGACCTCGACGTGCCCGACCCGACGTTCCGCGCCGAGCTCGCCGCCTCCCACATGGTCGGCATCGCGATCCTGCGCTACGTCGTCCGGGTCGAGCCGCTGGCCTCCGCGGACGCGGAGGACATCGTGGCACTCGTGGCCCCCACGCTGCAGCGGTACCTGACCGAAGAGTGAGCCCGTCGTCCCGTCATGCGGACGCGGCGTCCGGATCGCGGGCAGTGGGCGTAGCCTCGTATCTGAGCCATATCCGCAGTCGCGGCTGACCGTACAGCCGCACTCATGGGGAGTGAAACCGCATGCCCGAGCTGAGGTCCCGCACCGTCACCCACGGCCGCAACATGGCAGGCGCTCGTGCGCTGATGCGCGCGTCGGGCGTAGCGAGCGAGGACATCGGCAAGCCGATCATCGCGGTCGCCAACTCCTTCACCGAGTTCGTGCCGGGCCACACCCACCTCGCCCCCGTCGGCCGGATCGTCTCCGACGCCATCCGCGCCGCCGGTGCCATCCCGCGCGAGTTCAACACCATCGCGGTCGACGACGGCATCGCCATGGGCCACGGCGGCATGCTGTACTCCCTGCCCTCCCGCGACCTGATCGCGGACTCGGTCGAGTACATGGTCGAGGCGCACTGCGCCGACGCCCTGATCTGCATCTCCAACTGCGACAAGATCACCCCGGGCATGCTGATGGCCGCCATGCGCCTCAACATCCCCGTCGTCTTCGTCTCCGGCGGCCCGATGGAGGCCGGCCAGGCCATCCTCGTCGACGGCACCGTCCGCAAGCTCGACCTGATCGACGCCATGGTCGACGCCTCCAACGAGAACGTCTCCGACGAGGACGTGCTGCGCATCGAGGAGAACGCCTGTCCCACCTGCGGCTCCTGTAGCGGCATGTTCACCGCCAACTCGATGAACTGCCTCGCCGAGGCCATCGGCCTCGCCCTCCCCGGCAACGGCTCGGTCCTCGCCACGCACACCGCCCGCCGCGCCCTGTACGAGGACGCCGGCCGCACGGTCGTCGAGATCACCAAGCGGTACTACGAGGACGGCGACGAGTCGGTCCTGCCGCGCAACATCGCCACCCGCGAGGCCTTCGAGAACGCCATGGCCCTCGACATCGCGATGGGCGGCTCCACGAACACGATCCTCCACCTCCTCGCCGCCGCCCAGGAGGCGGGCCTGGAGTACGACCTCACCGACATCGACGCCGTCTCCCGCCGCGTCCCGTGCCTGGCCAAGGTCGCCCCGAACGTGGCGCCCGGCGGCACGTACTACATGGAGGACATCCACCGCGCCGGCGGCATCCCCGCCATCCTCGGCGAACTGCACCGCGGCGGCCTCCTCAACAAGGACGTCACCACGGTCCACTCGGAGGGCCTGGAGGACTGGCTCGCCAAGTGGGACGCCCGCTCCGGAACGGCCTCCGGCACGGCCATGGAGCTGTGGCACGCGGCACCCGGCTGCAAGCGCTCCGCCACCGCCTTCTCCCAGTCCGAGCGCTGGGACACCCTCGACCTCGACGCCGAGGGCGGCTGCATCCGCTCCGTGCAGCACGCGTACTCCAAGGACGGCGGCCTCGCCGTCCTGCGCGGCAACATCGCCGTCGACGGCTGCGTCGTCAAGACGGCCGGCGTCGACGAGTCGATCTGGACCTTCGAGGGCCCGGCGGTCGTCTGCGAGTCCCAGGACGAGGCCGTCGACAAGATCCTGCGCAAGGAGATCAAGGCCGGCGACGTCGTCGTCATCCGCTACGAGGGCCCGCGCGGCGGCCCCGGCATGCAGGAGATGCTCTACCCGACCTCCTTCCTCAAGGGCCGTGGCCTCGGCAAGGTCTGCGCCCTCGTGACCGACGGCCGCTTCTCCGGCGGCACCTCGGGCCTGTCCATCGGCCACGCCTCCCCGGAGGCGGCCTCGGGCGGCGACATCGCGGTCGTCGAGGACGGCGACCGGATCCGCATCGACATCCCGAACCGCTCGATCGAGCTCCTCGTCCCCGAAGCGGAGCTGGCGGCCCGCCACCAGGCCCTCGGCGGCATCTACGCCCCGAAGAACCGTGAGCGCAAGGTCTCCGCGGCCCTGCGCGCCTACGCCGCCATGGCCACCAGCGCCGACAAGGGCGCGGTCCGCGACGTCACCCGCCTGGGCTGACAGGGCTGACACCGACCGACCCCGACGGCGCCCCCGCACCCTCCGGTGCGGGGGCGCCGCCTTCTCACCACGCGCCCGGATCCCCCGCCGCCACCGCGAACACCGACCCGTCGGGCGCGCCCCCGAACACCCGCCCGCCCCCGACGACGGGCGCGGGCAGCGTGGACGCGTACGTGTTGCCGCCGTCGGCCATCCTCGGCCTGGTCTGGCCCGCCGGCCGGCCGTTTCCCGCGTCGACGGCCAGCAGCCGCCCGTCCGGCGCCGTCAGGAACACCCGGCCGTCGGCGACCACCGGCCGGGAGGCCACCGTCACGCCCGTCTCCAGCCGCCACTCCTCCTTGGCGGTGCCGACCGCGACCAGCGAACCGGAGGTTCCGGACAGGTACGTGACCCCGTCCTGGTCCACCGTCGCCTCCGCGTCGAACAGCGGAGCCGCCAGCCGCACCCGCTGCACTGTGCCCGCCGCGAGGTCGGCGCGCACGACGGCGGTCGTCCTGGAGGACGCGTCGAGATCCATCAGGTACAGCCCGCCGTGCGCGGCGCCGACCGGCCGCAGCCGGCCCGCCGTGCGGAGCTGCCGGCCCACCGTCCCGCTCGCCGGGTCGACCGCGGCGAGCTGCGTGGACCCGCCGGTGCCCTCGGGCGTCGCCACGTACAGTCCGGGCGTTCCCCCTTCGGGTCCGCCACCGGTCCACCACACGGATCCGACCCCGCCGATCTGCCGGGTCCAGCGGGGCGTGCCGTTCGCGGCGTCCAGTGCGGTGACGCTGCCCGTCGTCCCCACGAGCAGCACCTGCCCGCCCGCGGCCACCACCTGCGAGCCGTCCGGGAGCTTGTGCCGCCAGCGCTCCGTCCCCGTGCCCGGGTCCAGCGCCCGGAGCGTCTCACTGCCCGGCACCACGACGAGGACCTGCCCGCCCGCGTGCAGCGGCGCGCTCACGGCCGTCGTCCCCTTCGCGGGCGCGGTCGCCTCCACCGCCCACACCACCGAACCGTCCGCGGGGTCGAGCCGGGTCGCGGCGAGGCCCGGTCCGGCGCAGTAGAGGGCCGCCGCCTGCCAGGAACAGGCCCCGATCCGGCTGCCCGTGCCGGGCGCGCCCAGGGGGACCGTCCACGGGGCGAAGGTCTTCTGCGGCACCGGATCCGCCTTCGCGGCGATCTGGGCGGGCGACCCGGTCGCCGTCCCGAACCGCACGTACCCGCCGACCGCCGCGCCCACGAGCAACAGCCCGACCCCGGCCCCCACCGCCAGCCGGACCCGCCGCCGGCGCGGGGCCCCCGGCCCGGTGGCGATCCGCTCCCTCCGGTGGGTGAGCAGCTCGGCCTCGTCGGGCCGGCGCGGCCGGGGGATGAAGGCCTGGGTGTCCTCGGCGGTCGGGTACGCGAGCGCCCGCATCTCGGCGATCAGTTCCTCGGCGGTGGGCCGCTCCGCCGGTTCCTTCGCCAGGCACCGGGCGACGAGACCCGCGAGCTGCGGCGGCAGCCCGGTCAGATCCGGCTCGCTGTGCACCACCTGGTACGCCACCAGGTAGTGGCTGTCCGAGTCGAACGGCCCGTGTCCCGTGGCCGCGTGCACCAGTACGGCGCCCAGGGCGAAGACGTCCGCGGCCGTCCCCACGTCCCGCGGCCGCTGGAACTGCTCGGGCGCCATGTACGGCGGAGTGCCGATCAGCTTGCCCGTCTCGGTCCGCAGGTCGCTGTCCGCCGGCCGCGAGATCCCGAAGTCGATGACCCGCACCCCGTCCGGGGCCATCAGCACGTTGCTGGGCTTCAGGTCCCGGTGCACCACTCCGGCCCGGTGGATGTCCCGCAGCGCCTCGGCCAGACCGGCGGCGAGCCGGGCCAGTTCGACGGGGTCCAGCACCTGTTCCCGTACCCGTTCGGCGAGCGTCGGCGCGTCGATGAACAGGGTGGCCATCCACGGACGTTCGGCATCCGGATCGGCGTCCACGACGGGCGCGGTGAACGCCCCGCTCACCCGCCGCGCGGCGGCGACCTCCTGCCGGAAGCGGGCCCGGAACTCCGCGTCCACCGCGTGCTCGGGGTGCACGATCTTGACGGCGAGTTTCAGCCCCGAGCCGGACGTGGCGAGGTGGACGACGCCCATCCCTCCGGAACCGAGCACCGATTCGAGCCGGTACTGCCCGGCGTATTCCGGAAAGCCCACGTAGTCCGCGCGCAGCGAATGCACCGCTCACCACCCCCGCCGGAGCCTAGTCGATGACCCCTGCGCATCTCCAAGGTCCTGCTACCCTGCGCGAGTTGCGCAGGGCAACGCCCATGGGGGGAGATTTCGCATGTCGGTGGAGAACGATTCGAGCCAAGTCCAGAGCCTGGCGGCCGGCTCCGGCTACCCGTCGTACCCGGTCGCGCCCGGTTCCCGGCTGAACGTCCGCAGCGGTCCCGGCACCAACTACTCCGTCGTCGACGTCCTGCCGCTCGGCGCGATCGTCACGCTCCGCTGCCAGTGCGAGGGCACCACCGTCTCGGGCCCGTACGGCACGACGGACATCTGGGACTGCATCGGCAACGGCCGGTTCGTCTCCGACGCGTACGTGAAGACCGGCAGCGACGGCTACGTGGTCACCCACTGCGGTTAGACCGTGGCGGGCCGGGTCCGACCACGGACCCGTCTGACACGTGAGACACACCCGGCCCGGCCGGCCCGGCGGGAGATAATCGCTGCTGTGAGCGACGACCAGCGAGACCAGACCTCCCCCGAGCCGGCCGAGCCGGCCGCGCAGGCCACGGGCCCCACCGGTCCCGAGCCCGAGCCGATCCCGTTCTTCGGCACCACCTGGGTGAACCACGACGGCGGCTACGCCCTGCGCCGCGCCGGCGCCGCGATCGGCTCGCTGGTCACCGCCGTCGCCGCCGCCGTCCTGCTGCGCCTGTCGTACGAGGGCCTGGAGATCGGCAACGTCGGCCCCTTCCTCAGCATCTCGGTCGTCGTCCTCTTCGCGATCGCCAGTGCCATCGCCTTCGTCAAGACCTGGGACTCCTTCAGCCGCCGCCCCGCCCCGTCCTCCGACGAGGCCGCCCTCAAGGGCCTCAAGGCGATCGGTTTCATCGGCTCCCTCATCGCGTACTTCCTGCGCTGCCTCGCCGAGGCCCCGGGCGAGAAGCTCCGCCGCGCCGAGTACGAGCGCGCCCGGGCCGACTTCGCCCGCCGCCGCAGCTCCCGTACGGGGAACCCGGCCGCCCGCCGCCCCAAGCGCAAGAAGTAGCCCGAGCCGCCCGCCCCCATCCCGCTCTGTGCGGGCGATTGACGGCGGGCACCGCCAGGAGCATTATTCATCACATGATGAATAACCAGTCCGGGGGAGCCCCGGCAGCCGTGCACGCCCACGGCCTGACCGTCCGACGCGGAACCGGCCGCACCCCCCGCAGCGTCATCGACTCCATCGCCTTCGACGTCCCCCGCGGCCGCATCACCGGCCTCCTCGGCCCCTCCGGCTGCGGAAAATCCACCCTCATGCGCTCCATCGTCGGCACCCAGGCCCACGTCACCGGCACCCTCGACGTTCTCGGCCGCCCCGCCGGACACCCCGAGCTCCGCTCCCGCATCGGCTACGTCACCCAGGCGCCCAGCGTCTACGACGACCTCACCGTCCGGCAGAACCTCGACTACTTCGCCGCCGTCCTCGACCCCGGCCGCTCCGCCGCCGACCGCCGCGCCGCAGCCGTCCGCCAGGCCATCACCGACGTCGACCTCACCACCCACGCCGACGCCCTCGCCGGGAACCTCTCCGGCGGCCAGCGCAGCCGCGTCTCCCTCGCCGTCGCCCTGCTCGGCACCCCCGAGCTCCTCGTCCTCGACGAACCCACCGTCGGCCTCGACCCCGTCCTGCGCCGCGACCTGTGGAACCTCTTCCACGACATCGCCGCCACCCGCGGCGCGACGCTCCTCGTCTCCTCCCACGTGATGGACGAGGCCGAGCGCTGCCACGACCTCCTCCTCATGCGCGGCGGCCGCATCCTCGCCCAGGACACCCCCGACGCCCTGCGCACCCGTACCCACTCCGCCACCGTCGAAGAAGGCTTCCTCCGCCTCGTCGACGAAGCCAACGCACTCGCCGCCCAGGAGACGACGCCGTGAACAGTGCCCGCACCACCGCCACCGCCGCCCGCGTCCTGCGCCAGCTCCGCCACGACCCGCGCTCCATCGCGCTGATGCTCCTGGTCCCCGTGCTGATGCTCACGCTGCTGCGCTTCGTCTTCGACGGCGACGCCCGCACCTTCGACAGCATCGGCGCGTCCCTCCTCGGGATCTTCCCCCTCATCACCATGTTCCTGGTGACCTCGATCGCCACCCTGCGCGAGCGCACCTCCGGCACCCTCGAACGCCTCCTCGCCATGCCGCTCGGCAAGGGCGACCTCATCGCCGGCTACGCCCTCGCCTTCGGCGCCGTCGCCGTCCTCCAGTCCCTCCTCGCCACCGGCCTCGCCCTCTGGCTCCTCGGCCTCGACGTCGTCGGCTCCCCGTGGCTGCTCCTGCTCGTAGCCCTCCTCGACGCCCTCCTCGGCACGGCCCTCGGCCTCTTCGTCTCCGCCTTCGCCGCGTCCGAGTTCCAGGCCGTCCAGTTCATGCCGGCGGTGATCTTCCCCCAGCTGCTCCTCTGCGGCCTCTTCGCGGCCCGCGACACCATGCACCCCGTCCTCGAAGGCCTCTCCGACGTCCTGCCCATGTCCTACGCCGTCGACGGCATGACCCAGGTCCTCACCCACACCGACATGACCGCCGACTTCGTCCGCGACGCCGTGATCGTCGCCGCCTGCGCCCTGCTCGTACTCGCCCTCGGCGCGGCCACCCTCCGCCGCCGCACCCCCTGACCGCACTCCGGACAGCGCCTCCCCCTTCACCGCCCGGGTGCAAGGATGAGGACGTATACGCAGCCCACGCGCAACAGAACAGTTCGGCGAGGTGAATCGGGCATGACCCAGACAGTCGCAGTCCTCGGTACCGGCAAGATCGGCGAGGCCCTGCTCAGCGGAATGATCCGCGGCGGTTGGCCCGCCTCGAAGCTCCTCGTCACGGCCCGCCGCGCCGACCGGGCCGAGGAGCTCCGCACCCGCTACGGCGTCGAGGCCGTCTCCAACGCCGAAGCCGCCAAGCGCGCCGACACCCTCATCCTCACGGTCAAGCCCCAGGACATGGCCAAGCTCCTCGACGAGCTCGCCCCGCACGTCCCCGCCGACCGCCTCGTCATCAGCGGCGCCGCCGGCATCCCCACCTCCTTCTTCGAGGAACGGCTCAGCCCCGGCACCCCCGTCGTCCGCGTCATGACGAACACCCCCGCCCTCGTCGACGAGGCCATGTCCGTCATCTCCGCCGGCAGCCACGCCACCGCCGAGCACCTCGCCCACACCGAGGAGATCTTCGGCGGCGTCGGCAAGACCCTGCGCGTCCCCGAGTCCCAGCAGGACGCGGCCACCGCCCTCTCCGGCTCAGGCCCCGCGTACTTCTACTTCCTCGTCGAGGCCATGACCGACGCCGGCATCCTCCTCGGTCTGCCCCGCGCCCAGGCCCACGACCTGATCGTCCAGGCCGCCATCGGCGCCGCCGTCATGCTCCGCGACAGCGGCGAGCACCCGGTCAAGCTCCGCGAGGCCGTCACCTCCCCGGCCGGTACGACGATCAACGCCATCGTCGAACTGGAGCGGCACGGCGTCCGCGCCGCCCTCATCGCCGCCCTCGAAGCGGCTCGCGACCGCAGCCGCGAGCTCGCCTCCGGCAACAGCTGAGACACCCGTACCGGTGGGGGCCCCGCAGCACGCGGGACCCCCACCCGTCACGGCTCCAGCAACCCGATGGCCCGGTACGCCCGGTCCACCACCGGCCGCGCCAGCTCCCGGGCCCGCCCGGCGCCCTGCCGCAGCACCTTCTCCACCTCCGCCGGATCGCCGACCAGCTCCGCGTGCCGCTCCTGCACCGGCCGCAACAGCTCGACCACGGCGTCGGCGACATCCCGCTTCAGCGCCCCGTACCCGCTGTACCCGTCGGCGAGCCCGGCCGGATCACCCCCGGTGCACGCCGCCAGGATGTCCAGCAGGTTCGCGACCCCGGGCCGCGCCTCCCGGTCGTAGACCACGCCGCCGTCCCCGCTGTCGGTGACCGCCCGCATCACCTTCTTGCGCACGACCCCGGGTTCGTCGAGCAGATAGACGATCCCCGCCCCGTTCTCATGGGACTTCCCCATCTTCGAGGTCGGCTCCTGCAGGTCCATGACCCGCGCGGCCACCGCCGGCAGCGTCGCCTTCGGCACGGTGAAGGTGTGCCCGTACCGCTGGTTGAAGCGCACCGCCAGATCGCGCGTCAGCTCCACGTGCTGCCGCTGGTCCTCCCCTACCGGCACCTCCTGGGCCTCGTACGCCAGGATGTCGGCGGCCATCAGCACGGGATAGGTGAGCAGCGACAGCCGTACGCCCTCTCCGGAGGCCTGCGCCTTCGCCGCCTTCTCCTTGTACTGGATCATCCGCCGCAGCTCCCCGTCGGTGGCGGTGCACTCCAGGAGGTACGCCAGCCGCGTGTGCTCGTCGACATGGCTCTGCACGAAGAGCGTGCACCGCTGTGGATCCAGTCCGGCGGCGAGCAGCAGCGTCGCCGCCTGCCGGCTCAGCCTCCGTACGCGCGCCGGATCGTGTTCGACGGTCAGTGCGTGGAGGTCGACGACGCAGAACAGCGCCTCGGCCGGCTCCTGGTCGGTGGCGACCCACTGCCGTACGGCCCCCAGGTAGTTCCCCAGCGTCAGATGACCGGTCGGCTTGATCCCGCTGAAGATCCTCGTCATGTCCTGCTCTCCCTGTGTGTGAGTGGTGTCGGGGCCGCCGCGTCGGGCGACCGAGCCACTCCCGGGAGGGGAGAAACAAAAACGGCCGCCGTAGCGGCGGCCGTGAGCGCATGCGTGCTCGCGTGGAAGGTCGGCCGCCGTCAGGCGGCCCACCAGCGAAGGCTGAGCGTGAGCGCATGCGTAGTCATGGGCCCAGCGTAGAGGGCCGGGGATGAAGACGGGGTGAGTTTCGGGAGCCCGCGCGTCGCCGGTCAGCCGGGGGTTGACACAGGTGTGCCCGATCCGTAAGGTTCTTCGAGTTGTCCGAAGTGAGCGTCGACCCCGGTCGGTCCCCGGACAGCCATCCCGCACTACACATTCGAACGAACGACGCACTCCGTCGTCTTGTTTTCATGCGTATTTGCGAATGAGGAATCCGCGTCCGAGGACGCCGCCGCCGATTAGGTTCGGGGGCGGGGAATCCGCTACTGTCTCACTCGCCGAAGGGGCCAAACAGCCCCGAGGCAAAGCCCGCTGACTGGGAGTCAGGCCCGAAAGGATCTGATAGAGTCGGAATCGCCGGAAAGGGAAAGCGCGAAAGCGCCGGAACTGGAAAGCACCGAGGAAGTCGGACACGAAAGAGTCTGATAGAGTCGGAAACGTAAGAACACAGAACGAAAGCCCGGAGGAAAGCCCGAGA
>NZ_JBEZKE010000061.1:0-18708 GCF_040651555.1 Streptomyces sp. NPDC048424
GCGGCACCCCGTGTGGGGTGCCGCCCATTCGTTTTGCCTGATCAGGCATTCAGAAGCCGTGACCGGAATCGAACCGGCGTAACTCGCTTTGCAGGCGAGTCCCTCAACCACTCGGGCACACGGCTGTGAGGTGGTGATGTGCACGACCGTACGGGGGCCGCGGGGGAGCGGGAAGGGTTCCGCGGCGGGTGCAACACGACTGCCATGCCGCGTTCACAGTGACCCGAGGGCCTAGGTCTCCGGGCGGAGGCGGGATCCGTCGAATAGACAGGGTCGATACCGGGCTACGCACCTTACGCTGGGGCGATGAGTGCCCTTGAGCCCCGCGTGCCCCAGCGAACCGTGCCGATCCCGCCCCTGCAGCAGGGCGGGGTCCTCGGGCCCGCGTACCGGACGCTCAGCATCGGGATCATCTCCGTCGTATTCCTGATCGCCTTCGAGGCCACCGCCGTGGGCACGGCCATGCCCGTCGCCGCGCGCGAGCTGGAGGGGATCGGGCTCTACGCCTTCGCCTTCTCCGCCTACTTCACGACCAGCCTCTTCGGCATGGTCCTGTCCGGGCAGTGGGCCGACCGGCAGGGGCCGCTGCGGCCGCTGACCGTCGGCATCGCCTCGTTCGCGTCCGGGCTCGTGGTGTCCGGGACCGCCGGGGCCATGTGGGTGTTCGTGCTCGGCCGGGCCGTGCAGGGCTTCGGCGGCGGGCTGGTCATCGTCGCCCTGTACGTGGTCGTCAGCCGGGCCTACGAGGAGCGGCTGCGCCCCGCCATCATGGCCGCCTTCGCCGCGAGCTGGGTGGTCCCCTCGATCGTCGGGCCGCTGGCCTCGGGGACGGTCACCGAGCACCTCGGGTGGCGGTGGGTGTTCCTCGGGATACCGGCCCTCGTCGTCGTGCCGCTGGTGGTGGCCCTGCCGGCGATACGCCGGACCGCGTCCGGGCCCGTCGACCCGGACGCGCCGCCCGTGGCCTTCGACCGGCGGCGGATCCGGCTGGCCCTGGGGATCTCGCTGGGCGCGGGGCTGCTCCAGTACGCCGCCCAGGACCTGCGGTGGCTGTCGCTGCTGCCGGGCATCGTCGGCGCGGCCCTGCTGGTGCCCGCCGTGCTCGGGCTGCTGCCGCGCGGGACGTACCTGGCGCGGCGCGGACTGCCGTCCGTGGTGCTGCTGCGCGGGGTGGCCGCGGGCTCGTTCATCGCGGCGGAGAGCTTCGTACCGCTGATGCTGGTCACCCAGCGGGGGCTGAGCCCGACGCTGGCCGGGTTCTCGCTCGCGCTGGGCGGGGTGACCTGGGCGGGCGGCTCGTGGGTGCAGTCGAAGGGGCGGATGGCCCCGTACCGGGAACGGCTGATGGTGGCCGGCATGGTGATGGTGGCCCTGGCCATCGCGGCGGCGCCCGCCGTGCTCATCGAGTCCGTGCCGGTGTGGACCCTGGCGCTGGCCTGGGCGGTCGGCTGCCTGGGCATGGGGCTGGTGATCGGTTCCACGAGCGTGCTGCTGCTGAAGCTGTCGGCGCCGGAGGAGGCGGGGGCGAACTCCGCCGCGCTGCAGATCTCGGACGCGCTGGCGAACGTGGTGCTGCTGGCGGGCGGCGGCGCCGCCTTCGCCGCGCTGGGCGGCGGAGCCGTTGGTGCCTCCCACGCCCTGACGGACGGGGCGTCGGCCTCGCACCCCGCCGCCTTCGTGGTGGTGTTCCTGCCGATGGCCTGCGTGGCCCTGGTGGGGGCGTGGGTCGCGACCCGGCTGGAGCCCGCCGGGGCGTGAGCGCCGGGGAACTCGGCTGCGTCACGGCCGGCGCCCGCACTGGAGTCGCCGTCATGAACGAGCTGATCATCCGGCTGTCCGACGCCGAGCGCGCGGAGTGCGCCGACCTTGCCGACGCCACCGGCCAGTCGCCCGAGGAGCTCGCGCTGGACGCCGTACGGGCACGACTGCGGGCCGAGCGGGACCGGGTCGGGGCCGAGGCGCTGCGGCTCGCGCAACGCCACGCGCCCCTGCTGAAGCGGCTCGGCGCATGACCGCCTCCGCCGTCCCGGCGCGCCACCTCACGCTCGCCGAGGTCCTCGACCTGGCCCGGCACGCCTGCCTGGCCCAGGAGCAGCCCGTCGAACTGCGCGCCCCCGGGCTGCTGGAGTCGGCGGTGCACCGGCCCCGGGCCCGCATGTTCGGGACCCCGGCCTACGAGGACCCGTACGAGCAGGCCGCCGCGCTGCTCCACGGCATCGCGACCAACCACCCGCTGGTCGACGGGAACAAGCGCACCGCCTGGCTCGCCGCGGCGACCTTCCTCGCCGTGAACGGGGCCGACCCGGGCGACGCCGACCAGGAGGTCGCGTACGAGCTGGTCATCGATGTGGCGGCCGGCCACGAGACGGACGTCGCACGCATCGCCGCCCGGCTGCGGGCACTCCTGCGCCGACCGGTGTGACGCTCGCCGCACCGCGCGAGGTCACGGGCCTGTCCCTCCGCGAGGGGCGGGCCCGTCCCGGTAAGGTGGCCCGGTTGTCCTACGTACGACTGCCGAGAGCGACGAACCGGAGACCGTGACTACTACCGCCTCCCACCACCTCTCACCCGCCTTCCCCGGCCGCGCCCCTTGGGGTACGGCGGGCAAACTGCGCGCCTGGCAGCAGGGAGCGCTGGACCGGTACATCGAGAAGCAGCCGCGGGACTTCCTCGCGGTCGCGACCCCGGGCGCAGGCAAGACCACCTTCGCGCTGACCCTCGCCTCCTGGCTGCTGCACCACCACGTGGTCCAGCAGGTGACCGTGGTCGCGCCGACCGAACACCTGAAGAAGCAGTGGGCGGAAGCCGCGGCGCGGATAGGCATCCGGCTGGATCCCGAGTACTCCGCCGGACCGCTCAGCAAGGACTACCACGGGGTCGCCGTCACCTACGCCGGTGTCGGCGTGCGCCCGATGCTGCACCGCAACCGCTGCGAGCAGCGCAAGACCCTCGTCATCCTCGACGAGATCCACCACGCCGGTGACTCGAAGTCCTGGGGCGAGGCCTGCCTGGAGGCCTTCGACCCGGCGACCCGGCGGCTGGCGCTGACCGGTACGCCCTTCCGGTCCGACACGAACCCGATCCCCTTCGTCTCGTACGAGGAGGGGAACGACGGCATCCGCCGGTCCTCCGCCGACTACACCTACGGCTACGGGAACGCGCTCGGCGACGGCGTCGTCCGGCCCGTCATCTTCCTCTCCTACAGCGGCAACATGCGCTGGCGCACCAAGGCGGGCGACGAGATCGCCGCCAAGCTCGGCGAGCCGATGACCAAGGACGCCATCTCGCAGGCCTGGCGCACCGCGCTGGACCCGCGCGGCGACTGGATGCCGAACGTGCTGCGCGCCGCCGACCAGCGGCTGACGGAGGTCAGGAAGGGCATCCCCGACGCGGGCGGCCTCGTCATCGCCTCCGACCAGGACTCGGCGCGCGCCTACGCCAAGCTGCTGCGGGAGATCACCGGCAGCAAGGCGACCGTGGTGCTCTCCGACGACACCGGCGCGTCGAAGCGGATCGACGAGTTCAGCGAGGACGGCAGCCGCTGGATGGTCGCGGTCCGGATGGTGTCCGAGGGCGTCGACGTACCGCGCCTCGCGGTGGGCGTGTACGCGACCACGATCTCGACCCCGCTGTTCTTCGCCCAGGCCGTCGGGCGCTTCGTGCGCTCGCGCAGGCGCGGCGAGACCGCGTCCGTGTTCCTGCCGACCATTCCCTATCTCCTCGGCTTCGCCAACGAGATGGAGGTCGAGCGCGACCACGTCCTCGACAAGCCGAAGAAGCAGGGCGAGGAAGACCCGTACGCCGAGTCCGAGAAGGAAATGGACGAGGCGAACAAGCAGGAGGACGAGGACACCGGCGAGGACGAGCAGATGTCCTTCGAGGCGCTGGAGTCCGACGCGGTCTTCGACCGGGTGCTCTACGACGGCGCCGAGTTCGGCATGCAGGCGCACCCGGGCAGCGAGGAGGAACAGGACTACCTCGGCATCCCCGGACTGCTGGAGCCGGACCAGGTGCAGATGCTGCTGCAGAAGCGGCAGTCGCGGCAGATCGCGCACAGCCGCCGCAAGCCGGACTCCGAGGCGGACCTGCTGGAGCTGCCGGCGGAGCGGCGCCCGGTGGTCTCGCACAAGGAGCTGCTGGAACTGCGGAAGTCGCTGAACACGATGGTCGGCGCGTACGTCCACCAGAGCGGCAAGCCGCACGGCGTGATCCACACGGAGCTGCGCCGGGTGTGCGGCGGGCCGCCGAGCGCGGAGGCGACGGCGGGGCAGCTGCGCGAGCGGATCAAGAAGGTGCAGGAGTGGGCCACCCGCATGCGGTGACCTCGCGGTGGGTTCGGACCGAACCGCGGTGAGTTCGGACAGAACAGGGGACGGGGTCCGTGCGGAGCATCGCACGGACCCCGTCCCCTGTGACCGTCTTGCGGTCTTACGCGGTGGGGCGGCGACGGCGCCCGGTGCCCGCGACCAGGGCCGCGCCCATGGCGAGCGCAACGCCGGCCCCGCCGAGGGCCCAGCCGGTGGCCGCGTCGGTGCCCGTCTCGGCCAGCCGGCCACCGGTGGTGACCGGGGTCGTGTCCTTGACCGGGGTGGAGCCGCCGTCGGGCTTCGGCTGGTTGCCGGTGTTGCCGGTGTTGCCGCCGCCGTCGGGGGCGTCGGCGGCGATGGAGCTGTATGCGACGGCCACGTCGGACACGATCTCGTCCACCCCGTGGTCGTCCGCGAGCACGACGATGAAGATCGAGCCGACCGGGGCGTCCGCGGTGAACTTGGCCCGCAGCCGGATGTCGAACCTCGCGTCCTTGCCGACCGCATGGTTGATCATCGCGCCGGCGACGTGGGCCGACGGGTCCTTCTCGGCGTCGACCCAGCGCTCGCCGTCCCAGACCTGGAGGGCGATGTGCTTCGACTTCAGGGTGTCGTCGTTGTTGCCGAAGAAGATCGAGAAGCCGTACTCGTCGATCTTCTCCTTGCCGGAGTTGTCGACGTCGAGCGAGAACGGCTGCCACGCGCCGCCCGCCGTGAAGCCGCCGGCCGGCAGGCCCTGCACGGCGATCTTCGGGCCGTTGTTCCGCTGCTGCTCGTCGTCGCGCGAGGTCACCTTGGACTCGTACCGGACGCGGTCCGCGGTGCCGCCCTCGGCGGTCGTGGACAGGGAGAAGCGGGAGGGCGGCGTGTCCTTGCCGAACTTCATACGAAGCTTGAGGTCGAAGACCTCGTTCTTTTCGATGTCGACGTCGGCGAGGCTGAGGCTGTACGCCTCCTCGGACCCGTCCGCCGCGATGGCGTGCCAGCCCCAGACGCCCTTGGAGTCGGGCGCGTAGACCTCCGTCCGGATGTCGCCGGCCTCCCACCCGAAGGTGTCGAGGGTCCACAGCGCCAGTTCGAGGGAGTAGTCGTCGACGGCCGGGCGGCCGGAGTTGTCCACGTGCAGGGAGAACCCGCTCCAGCCGGCGCCGGGCTTGAACTCCTTCGGGAGGCCGTCCAGGGTCAGCTTCGGGGCCGGGGCGGCGGGCGTCTCGTCGGTCTTTCCGGCGCCGCCGGAGGTGACCGTCTCGGCGGGCTGCGGCTGCGGCTTCGGCTGGGCCTGCGGGGCGGCCGGTGCCTGCGGGGTCTCTCCGGTCGCCGGGGCGGTGTCCTCCTTCGGCGCCGCGTCCGGGGTCGTGACCGCCGGGTTGCGGACCTCGTCGGCCATCGCCGGCGTGGCCATCAGGACCGTCGGGCCGACCACCGCGGCGGCGGCGACCATGGCGATGCGCCTGAGCCTCATGCGGGTGTTCCCCCTCTTGACGGCTCAGGTGCGCTTCCGCGCATCCCCCCAGAGCCGTACGACCATCTTTTTGAACATGATCAGCGTAATGGGGCGGTAAAGGGCTCCTGTGCGAATTGAGGTTACGAATCGACACCGGTAGCGATCAGGAAACGGCATAAACAGGTAGCGCGCGCCCGGATTCTGGACGAGCCCTTCCGCTGAGCGGACCTGCTCGCTACTGTCCCCGCATCGAACGCACCGTGGCAGCGCCGCCGCGGGAGCGCAGCCGGTGCCATGGCCGCTACCGGCGGCCTCTCCGTGCGCCGCCGCGGGACCGGCGGCGTTCCACCCCGAGAGTCACCGCCGCTCACCGAAAGAGGGAGAGGCGTCGTGACCGCGGAAACCTCCCAGACTCTCGACAGAGGGCTCAGAGTCCTCAAACTGCTCGCCGACACCGACCACGGTCTGACCGTCACCGAGCTCTCCAACCGCCTCGGTGTGAACCGCACCGTCGTCTACCGGCTCCTCGCCACGCTAGAGCAGCACGCCCTGGTCCGCCGCGACCTCGGCGGCCGGGCCCGCGTCGGTCTCGGCGTACTGCGGCTGGGCCGGCAGGTGCACCCCCTCGTGCGCGAGGCGGCGCTGCCCGCGCTGCGCTCCCTCGCCGAGGACATAGGGGCCACGGCCCACCTGACCCTCGTCGACGGCACCGAGGCGCTCGCCGTCGCCGTCGTGGAGCCGACCTGGACGGACTACCACGTGGCATACCGGGCCGGCTTCCGCCACCCGCTGGACCGCGGGGCCGCCGGGCGGGCCATCCTGGCCGCCCGTCAGGGCTCCCTCATCGAACCCGGGTACACGCTGACGCACGGCGAGCTCGAAGCGGGCGCGAGTGGCGCGGCCGCGCCGCTCGTGGGGATCACCGGGCTGGAGGGCAGCGTCGGGGTCGTCATGCTGGCGGACGCGGTGCCGGAGCGGGTGGGGCCGAGGGTGGTGGACGCGGCGCGCGAGGTGGCCGACGCGCTGCGCTAGGCGCTGCGCTGAGCCGGACTGGTTTTCGCCGGGTGCGGTGTGGGGGGCGGGTGCGGCGCCGTTGCCGGGGCTCCGCCCCAGACCCCGCGCCCTCAAACGCCGGCGGGGCTGAAAGAGCGCCTCAAACGCCGGCGGGGCTGGATTGGCCTGGCCTGGCGGGGCTGGATTGGCGCGGCCGGGCTGGGTTGGCGTGGCGCGGCTGAAGTGGCGCGGCGGGCTGGATTGGCCGGCGGGGCTGGGGGTGAGCGTGGGCGGATAGATTGGGTGGGTGCTCTCTGCCCTCACACGTCTGTCGCGTCCCGTTGCCCTGGCCGTTTGTGCCGTGCCCGTGGTCGGGTTGTTCGTCGCCGCGGCCTTCGCGCCGTTGCCCTACGTGGTCGCCGTGCCCGGGCCGACGGCCGACGTGCTCGGGTCCGACAAGGGCAAGCCGGTCATCACCGTCACCGGGGCGCCCGTCCGGGAGACCGAGGGCCAGCTGCGGATGACCACCATCCGGGCCACCGGGCCGTCCTCGACCATGCGGCTGCACGAGCTCGTCGACCACTGGTTCAAGACCGATCAGGCGGTCATGCCCAAGGAGGCCGTCTACTCCTCGGGTGGGAGCGACGAGGAGATCGAGAAGCACAACCTGGAGGAAATGGCCAAGTCGCAGTCGGCCGCCGCCGAAGCCGCGCTCGGCTATCTCCACAAGGACCCCAAGGACGTCAAGGTCGACCTCAACCTCGCCGACGTCGGCGGCCCCAGCGCCGGCCTCCTCTTCTCCCTCGGCGTCGTCGACAAGCTCGACGGCGACGGCAGCGGCGGCGACCTCACCGGCGGACGCAACATCGCCGGTACGGGAACCATCACCGCCGACGGCACGGTCGGCGCGGTCGGCGGGGTGGCCCTGAAGACCCAGGCCGCGCGGCGCGACGGGGCGAGCGTGTTCCTCGTACCGAAGGCCGAGTGCGCGGACGCGCAGTCGGAACTCCCCGAGGGGCTGCGGCTGGTCCCCGTCGGCTCGCTCACGGACGCGGTGAACTCCCTGCGTGCTCTGAAGCGGGGAGAGGACGTTCCGTCCTGCTGACGGCCGGCCCCCGGTCCAGGCCGCGCCAGGCCGGGAAGACCAGCGGGGCGAGCGTCGTCAGCAGGTAGGTGCCGCCGAACAGCAGCAGCGTCCGGCCGACCCCGAACCCGTCGACCAGCAGGCCCGCCGCCAGCCCGCCCAGCGGCATCGTCAGCTCACAGCCGGCCGTGGTCACCCCCGCGACGCGGCTGCGCAGCACCTCCGGCACCCGCTCGTACATGACCGTCGTCAGGATCGGGTTGAGCACGCCCGCGCCCAGGCCGGCCAGGGCCATCGTCACCGCGAGGGGCAGCGGCGTGTCGGTGACGGCGGCCACCACGTACCGGGTCGCCCCGGAGAGCAGGAAGGCCCCGGCGAACACCGCCCGGCGCGGGAACCGCTCGCCCCACATCCCGTAGAGCAGGGCGCCCAGCAGCGCGAAGCCGCCGAAGAGGGAGATCATCAGGCCGAGCGTGGTGGCGTCGCCGAGGACGTCCCGGCCGTGCACGGGCAGCAGCACCGCGGACCAGCCCTGGTCCAGGCCGTTGGTCATCATGACCATCACCGTGATGCCCATCAGCAGCCGGGAGCGGGTCAGGAAGGCCCAGCCCTCGGCCAGTTCGGCGCGGTACGCCGCGAAGGACACCTTTCCTGCGGCCCGCTGCGGCTCGGCGGCCGGGACCCCGCGCACGAACACGGCGACCAGCAGCGCCGACGCCCCGAAGGTCGCCGCGTCCAGCAGCAGTACGGTCTCGGCGCCGAAGGCCGAGATCAGTACGCCGGCCACGGCGGCCCCGATCATCCGGGCCCCGCGCGAGACCGCGTCGTAGAGGCCGGCCGCCCGGGCGACGGTGGTGCCGGCGTGCTCGGCCAGGTTCGGCAGGAGCACGCCCCGGGCGGTCAGGCCCGGGGTGTGCACGAGGCCGCAGAGAGCCATCAGCGCGCACAGCATCCAGAATTCGAGCACGCCCGTGTGGTGCAGCAGCGGGATCGCGCCGACCGCCAGACCGCTGATCAGGTCGGAGGCGGCGGAGACCCGGCGGCGGCCGATCCGGTCGATGACCGGGCCGCCGACCAGGGCGGCCACGACGACGGGCAGGGTGGCGCAGAAGGCGACGACCCCGGCCCGGCCGGCGCTGCCGGTGGTCACCAGCACGAACCACGGGACGCCGATGAGGGTGAGTGAACTTCCGGCTATGGAGATGGTGTTGGCGGCCAGTACGGCGGCCAGCGGGCGCTTGTCCGTACGGCGCTCCGCGCGCGGCGGCCCGTCGGGGAGCAAGGCGTGCACGGCAGGACTCCTGGGATGCGTGGGGGAGGGGGCGGTGGGGCGGCCGGGGGCCGGGGCGGCGGGTGTGGCCGGGCCGCTACTCGGCCCGGCGGGGCCGTCCCTCGGCCGCCTCGCGCGGGAAGGCGTGCGTGTGGAAGCGGACCGCCTTCGTGCCTTCCGAGGCCGGCAGGTCGCGATGGCTGTTGATCAGGTCGTGCATCTTGTGGATCAGCTCGAGGCTCTGCTCGGCGGTCAGGTGCAGGGTGAAGTCGCTCATGTCCGAGCCGCGCCGCCACTCCCGGGGCCAGCTGTGGGCGTTGCCGAGCCAGGTGCTCAGCTCCTGCGTGTGGATCGTCGCGATCTCGTGCAGGAAGAGGTCCGCCGCGCCGCGCACGGCCGGGTCCTCGTCGAGCGTCAGCGTCTCGTCGAACGCCGTGGCGTCGTACGCGGCCCGCCACCAGCGTTCGCGGCCCTTGCCGTGCTCGGGCGCGTCCTCGACGAACCCGTGCGCCGCGAGCTGGCGCAGGTGGTAGCTGGTCGCGCCGCTCGACTCCCCGAACCGATCGGCCAGTCGGGAGGCGGTCGCGGGGCCGTCGTGGCGCAGGGCGCCCAGGAGGCGGATGCGCAGGGGATGGGCGAGGCCGCGCAGTGAACGGGCATCGAGCGTACGGACGTTGGGCGCTGCGGGGTTCTCCGGCATGGCTCGACGATAGAGTTGCAAAGATTTCTCTGCAACGATCTTTCTGCAAGGATTTCTTTGCAACGGATCCTTCGGATGTCCAGCCGGCCGTCGGGGCCCGTGCGGCCGCCGGGGCCCGTGCGGCCGTCGGGGCCCGTGCGGCGTCAGGGGCGGGTGTCGTCCTCCGCCGCCTGCTCGACCAGCGGGATGATCCGCAGGGGCACGGGGTTCTCCATCACGATCGCCGTCGACGCCCGGACGATCCCCTCGAACCCGACGACGCGGTCGATCACCCGCTGCAGGTCGGCGTTGGACCGCGCCACCAGCCGGCACAGCATGTCCCCGTGCCCGGTGGTGGTGTGCAGCTCCAGCACCTCCGGCACCCCGTCCAGGTGGGCCCGTACGTCGGCCCCCTGCCCCTGCTTGATCTCCAGCGTGGCGAAGGCCGTCACCGGATACCCGAGGGCCGTCGGATCGACCTGCGGGCCGAACCCGCGGATGACCCCGTTCGACTGGAGCCGGTCCAGGCGGGCCTGCACCGTCCCGCGGGCCACGCCGAGGCGCCGCGAGGCCTCCAGGACCCCGATCCGGGGCTCGCGGGCGAGCAGGACGATGAGCCGGCCGTCGAGTTCGTCGATGCCCATGGACGCCTCCGGGTGCCCACGCGTGCTCGTGGGTGGTCATAGTGCACAGATGTTTCAGCCATCCTGCGCTCTGACTGGTCACCTTGTACAGGCAAACAGGAAACTATTGCGCAGCTTGTGGATCGGCGGGACTCTGCGCTCATGACTGAGTCTCTGGCGAACCTCGAAACCACCCCGCACACCGCGCGTGAGGCAGATCCCTTCCCGGTGAAGGGCATGGACGCGGTCGTCTTCGCCGTCGGCAACGCCAAGCAGGCCGCGCACTACTACTCGACCGCCTTCGGCATGAAGCTCGTGGCCTACTCCGGACCGGAGAACGGCAGCCGCGAGACGGCCAGCTACGTCCTGACCAACGGATCCGCGCGCTTCGTGCTGACCTCGGTCATCAAGCCGGCGACCGACCACGGCCGCTTCCTGGCCGAGCACGTCGCCGAGCACGGCGACGGCGTGATCGACCTCGCCATCGAGGTCCCGGACGCCCGCGCGGCCTACGCGTACGCCGTCGAGCAGGGCGCCCGCGGCCTGGACGAGCCGTACGAGGTCAAGGACGAGCACGGCACCGTGGTGCTGGCGGCGATCGCCACGTACGGCCAGACCCGGCACACGCTGGTCGAGCGCGGCGACTACACCGGCCCGTACCTCCCCGGCTACGTGGCCGTCGACCCGATGGTCGCGCCCCCGGCCAAGCGGACCTTCCAGGCCATCGACCACTGCGTCGGCAACGTCGAACTCGGCCGGATGAACGAGTGGGTCGCGTTCTACAACAAGGTCATGGGCTTCACGAACATGAAGGAGTTCGTGGGCGACGACATCGCGACCGAGTACTCGGCGCTGATGTCCAAGGTGGTCGCGGACGGCACCAAGAAGGTGAAGTTCCCGATCAACGAGCCGGCGATCGCGAAGAAGAAGTCGCAGATCGACGAGTACCTGGAGTTCTACGGCGGCCCCGGCGTCCAGCACATCGCGCTGGCCTCGAACGACATCGTCGCGACGGTCCGCTCGATGCGCGCGGCCGGCGTCCAGTTCCTGTCCGTCCCGGACAGCTACTACGACACCCTCGGCGAGTGGGTCGGCGACACCCGGGTGCCGATCGACGAGCTGCGCGAGCTGAAGATCCTCGCCGACCGCGACGAGGACGGCTACCTGCTGCAGATCTTCACCAAGCCGGTGCAGGACCGCCCGACGGTCTTCTTCGAGATCATCGAGCGCCACGGCTCCATGGGCTTCGGCAAGGGCAACTTCAAGGCGCTCTTCGAGGCGATCGAGCGCGAGCAGGACAAGCGCGGCAACCTCTAGTCCCTGCTGCGGCTTCGGGCCCCCCGGCCGGTGCCGGGGGGCCCGCCCGTGCCTGGCAGACGGCGTCGCGGCCCCGTGAGGGGAGGGCCGCGACGCCGTCGACCGGACAGCGGGTCGACCGGTCAGCGGGTCAGGGCCTCGGACGGTCAGCGGCCGGACGGAGAAGGGGCCGCCTTCGGCTCCTGGGACGCCTTCGGCTTCGCCTTCGGATTCGGCTTGGGCAGCTCCGGCTCCACCCACGGAGTGACCGGCTGCAAGTGCTCCGGGCCGCCCGGCGGCGGCTGGCCGATCGCCGCCAGGGCCTCCTTGGCCAGCGGCCCCCGCAGCGGCGAGAAGTGCGGGTTCGTCCGCGCGGCCTCCTGCAGGTGGCGGCGGGCCGCCGCCACATCGCCGAGGCCGCGCTCGATCATCGCCCGGTGGTACGAGAAGTCGGCGCTGCGCAGACCCTGTTCCGTGGCCTTCTTCGCGTACTCCAGCGCCGCCGCGTCCTCGCCCGCCTGGTGCAGGGCCCACCCCAGCGCGTCCGCCACCTGCACGCTCTTGTGCCGCGACCACTCCTCCGACAGGCGCCGCACCGCCGCCGCCGGATCGCCGTGGTCCGCCTCGTACAGGCCGAGGACCACGTCGTCGTCGACGCCGTTCTGCCCGTCCCGCGCCGCCAACGTGCCGATCATGTCGTACGGAACGCGCGCCTCCTGCGCCCGGCCCAGCGACTCCAGCAGCTCGCCCAGTTCCCTGGCCAGCTGCGGCACCGGGGTCCGCCCCAGCGCCAGCCGGTAGTCCCGCACCGCCTCCCCGGAGCGGCCCAGCGCGGCCAGCGCACGGGCCCGGCCGCCCAGCGCCTCCGCCTGCGCCGGATCCGTCCGCAGCGCCCCCTCGTACTGCCGCAGCGCCTCCGCCGCGTCACCCCGCTCCCAGGACAGCTCCCCGAGCCGGAACAGCGCGTACGCCTTCTCCGCCGGCGCCTTCGCCGCGCCCGCCGCCTCCTCCATCGACACCACCGCGTCCTCGCGCCAGCCGCGGTCCCGGTAGACCTGCGAGGCCCGCACGTGCGCCGCCAGGCCCGGCCGCAGCTCCAGCAGCAGCTCCATCGCCTTCTGCGCGCCCTTGTAGTCGCCGAGCCCGGTGTACGCGTCCACGAGCACCGGGTACGCCGTCCACCGCTTCGGCGCCTGCGCCCGTACGAGCTCGCCCCACTTCCTGGCGGTCCCGAAGTCCCGCCGGGCATTGGCCAGCGCGCCCATGCCCGTCATCGCGTCGAAGTTGCCCTTCTCCGCCGGGCGGACCTCCAGCGAGCGCTTCAGCGCCTTCTCCGCCTTCGGGAACCAGCCCGAGTCCGCGGTGCGCCGGGCCTGTTCGATGTACGCGGAGCCGAGGACCGCCCACGAGGCGTCGTCGTCCGCGTGCTGCGCGACCCACTTCTCCCGGTCCGCCACCAGCGCCGTCAGGTCCACGGCCGCCGCGGGCGCGCCCATGCCCACCGCCGACGCGGCGCGTTCGCTCGGCCCCGGCGGGCGGGCGTCGTCACCGGTCCGGGCGGGGCGGATCAGCAGGGCCCCGGCGATCAGGACCACGGCGACCGCGGCGGCCACGAGCGTCTTGCGGCCGGTGAAGGTCACGGGCGGCGCCGGCGTCTGTGATTCCTCGTCGATACGGTCCATGGGGTCACTGTGCGTCAATATGAAGAGTTCACGGAGGTGCCCGAAGAGGGGCGCGGGCGTGTTCACACCGATGGTCCCCCAGCTACCGCTTGGAGGGGCCCCCACCCGGTGCCACGCTGGTCGCATGGATGACGATCTCTCCGCACGTCTGCGAGCGAACCTCCTCGAAGGGCTCCCGGCCGACGCCCTGCTCACCGATCCCCAGGTGACGGCCTCCTACGCCACCGACATGGCCAGCTTCTGCGCCGCCGGGACCCCGGCCGTCGTCGTACTGCCCCGGACCGTCGAACAGGTCCGGCACGTCATGCGCACCGCCACCGCCCTACGGATCCCCGTCGTCCCCCAGGGCGCCCGCACGGGCCTGTCGGGCGGAGCCAACGCCTCCGACGGCTGCATCGTGCTGTCCCTGGTGAAGATGGACCGGATCCTGGAGATCAGCGCCGTCGACCGGATCGCCGTCGTCGAACCGGGCGTGGTGAACGCCGTGCTCTCGCGGGCCGTCGCCGAACAGGGCCTGTACTACCCGCCCGACCCCTCCAGCTGGGAACAGTGCACCATCGGCGGCAACATCGGCACCGCCTCGGGCGGCCTGTGCTGCGTCAAGTACGGGGTCACCGCCGAGTACGTGCTCGGCCTCGACGTGGTCCTGGCCGACGGGCGGCTGCTGCGCACGGGCCGCCGCACCGCCAAGGGCGTCGCCGGATACGACCTCACCCGGCTCTTCGTCGGCTCCGAGGGCAGCCTCGGCGTCGTCGTCCAGGCCGTCCTCGCCCTCAAGCCCGCGCCGCCCCGCCAGCTCGCGCTGGCCGCCGAGTTCCCCTCCGTCGCGGCCGCCTGCGAGGCGGTCTGCGCCGTCATGGAGGCGGGCCTGACCCCCTCGCTGCTGGAACTGATGGACCGTACGACCGTCCGCGCCGTCAACGCCCTCGGCAAGATGGGCCTGCCGGAGGCCACCGAGGCCCTGCTCCTGGCCGCCTTCGACACCCCGCACGCCCCGGACGACCTCGCGGCCGTGGGGGAGCTGTGCACCGCCGCCGGGGCCACCGCCGTCGTGCCCGCCGAGGACCAGGCGGAGTCGGAACTGCTGCTGCAGGCCCGCCGGATGTCCTTCCCGGCCCTCGAGGCCCTGCGGCCCGCGACGATGATCGACGACGTCTGCGTACCGCGCTCGCGGCTCGCCGAGATGCTGGACGGGACGGCCGCCATCGCCCGCACCCACGACCTGCTCATCGGGGTCGTGGCACACGCCGGAGACGGCAACACCCACCCGATCGTCTGCTTCGACCCCGCCGACGAGGACGAGACGCGGCGGGCCCGCGAATCCTTCGGCGCGATCATGGGACTGGGACTGGAACTGGGCGGGACCATCACCGGAGAACACGGGGTCGGCATCCTGAAGAAGGAGTGGCTGGCCCGCGAACTCGGGCCGGTGGGACTGGAGATGCAGCGGGCCGTCAAGCAGGCCTTCGACCCGCTGGGGCTGCTCAACCCGGGCAAGCTCTTCTGACGCCGGCTCCGCGGCCGGCCGCACCCGGTCGGGACCGTCCGCCATCACAGGTCCCCGTCCGCCGACTCGTCCGACGGCCACGGGTCGCGCATCCACAGGTCGTCGGCGGGCGTCGGGGTGAGCAGCTCGGCCAGGGCCGCGTCCAGGCCGAGCCGCTCGGCCTCGGTGCCGGGCGGGACCGTGCGCAGGGTGCGCTCCAGCCAGGCCGACACGGAACCGGCCGGGGCCTCCAGGAGGGCGTCGCCGTCGGGGGAGCTGAGCGCCATGCAGAGCACGGACTTGTTGTCGACCTTGGTGGGCCAGATCCGGACGTCGCCGTGGCCGCAGGGGCGGAACACCCCCTCGACGAGCAGTTCGCGGGCGAAGGTCCAGTTGACGGGGGTGCTGGAGCCGGTGTGGAAGGTGATGTGGACGGCGTACGGGTCGTCGGTGAGGTAGAGGAGCCGGGCCGGGACGGGGATGCTGCGCTCGGGGGACAGGACCAGCTTCAGTTCCAGCTCGCGCTCGATGACGGGGTGGTGCATGACGGCCTCACTTCGGTTCGGTGCGCAGGGCCTGATGGCGCCCCACATCCCGAGAGAGCGCCGATGTGCCCGGGTATGACGCGAGTTCCGGCGACGAACCGGAGATTGGCCGAATTCTGTCGGCTGACCGAAATTCGCCGTGGAGCGCGAGGTTAGCTCAATGGCTTGGATTCTCCCGTTACCGGACCTGTCGGGCCGAGGTTCTTGGCTATGGTCCTCCCTTGCACAAGCCTCAAGCCACGATCGGAGTTGGGGACATGACGGCCTCCCCTGGTGACGGCGAGCACGCGGCCCGCGAGGGCTACTACCCCGATCCGTCCATCCCCGGGTACATCCGGTACTGGAACGGTGCGGCCTGGGTGCCCGGCACGAGCCGGCCCGCCCCCGCGCAGGAGACGGGGCCGGTGTTCCTGGACGAGACCTCCGTGACCGAGGCACTGCCCGAACCCGAACCGGTGCGCGTACGGGAACCGGAGCGCGCGCGAGAACCGGAACGCGAACCGGAACGCGCACGCGAGCCGGAGCCCGTGGTGTGGCAGGCCGACCCCGTGCACCAGGCCGGCTTCGGCGGGCCCCGCGACCACCGGGTCTCGTGGGGCAGCCCGGCCGAACCCGAGGCCGGCCAGGCCGCCGCCCGCCCGGCGGGCATCTCCCTGGCCCGTACGCCGACTGCCGCGGCGGCGCCCGCCCGTCTGCCCGCGGCCTCCATGGGCATCCTGTCGGCGCGGTCCCCGGCCGCGCAGGCCCCGGCCCCTTCCCCGGCGCAGGCCCCGGCCCCCGCCCCGGCGCAGGCCCCGGCCCCCGCCCCGGCCCCCGCCCCGGCCGTCCCCGCTCCGGCCCCCGCCTGGCCCGACGCGCCCGGAGCCGGAGTGTCCGGAGCCACCTCCTCCTGGCCCGGCGCGGCGGCCGCCGCCCCGGCACCCGCCCCCGCGCCCGCCCGGCCCGCCGCCCCGGCCGATCCCGGACCGGAGGCCGGGCTCCCCGCGGCTCCCCGCCCGGGCACCGCGCAGCCCGCCGAGGCGCCCCGGCACGAGGTGTGGGCGCCGCGTCCCGCAGGTGTCCGCCCGAAGGTGGCGACCCCCGAGCCGGCGGCCCCTGCGGAGCCCCGCGCCAAGGGCTGGGAGCCGCGCGGGTCCGAGGGCGACCGCCCGGGCGACCCGGCCACCCGCCCGGCGGGGGCCAGTACGCCCCGGGCCGTCTTCGAGCGGATGGCGGACCGGGCCGTGCGCCCCGCCGGGCTGACCCGCAGATTCGTGGCCCGCGCGCTGGACTCCCTCGTCCTCACCGCCGTCGCGGCCGCCGTGGCCCGGCCCCTCCTCCCCGAGGCCACCGCCCACGTGCAGGCCAAGGTGGACGCCGCCCGCGCGAGCGGACGCACCACCACCGTCTGGCTGTTCGACACGACCATCGCCGGCCAGCTGGGCCTGGTCCTCGGAGCCGTCCTCCTCTTCGGGGTGCTGTACGAGGCGCTGCCCACCGCCCGCTGGGGCCGCACCCCGGGCAAGAAGCTGCTCGGCGTGCGGGTGCTGGCCGTCGCCACCCTCCGCCCGCCCACCTTCGGCGCTGCCCTGCGCCGCTGGCTCGTCTACGCCCTCCTCGGCCTCCCGGGCAGCCTCTGGTGCCTGGTGGACCGCCCGCGCCGCCAGGCCTGGCACGACAAGGCGGCCAAGACCTACGTGGCCCGCTAACCCGCCCCGCCGGGACTCCGCCCCGCACCCCGCGCCTCAAGCGCCGGCGGGGCTGGATTTTGGTGCGGCGAGGCTGAAGTTGGCGGGGCCGGGCTGGAGTGGTGCGGCGAGGCCAGGCGGGCTGGTGCGGGTCAAAGATCGGGGCTCCGCCCCGGACCCCGCGCCTCAAACGCCGGCGGGGCTGGAGTAGTGCGGCGAAGCCGGATGGTGTGGCGAAGCCGGAGGTGGTGCGGCGAAGCCGGAGGTGGTGCGGCGGGGCTGGTTGGTGCGGGTCAAAGATCGGGGCTCCGCCCCGGACCCCGCGCCTCAAGCGCCGGCGGGGCTGGATTTTGGTGCGGCGAGGCTGGATTTGGTGCGGCGTAGCCGGAGGTGGTGCGCCAAGGCTGGAGTAGTGCGGCGCAGCCGAAAGGCCGCTGGGATCGAAGCGGGCCGGTTGGGGCGGGGTCGGGTGTGTGTCGGGGTGATCCCCGCAGGGCGTCGAACGCACTGCCGCCGAGCTCTCCGACCCCTCGACACGTTCGGCGCCCGAGGAGACACCCCGGCGCGCGCCCGACCCCGTCACAACCGGCCCCCGCCATATCCCGCCCGAGCGGCGCAGCCAACCGGCGCCCGGCCCCACCCCTGCCGACCCGCCGGAGGCGACAGGCGCAGCCGACCGGCGGACGGCCGCAGCCGGCCGGCCCGGCTCCCCCGAACGGACGCCGTCCCGTTGCGGGGGTGACGGGGGCGGGTTCGACTCGGGCCATGAGTACCGACCAGCCGCCGCCGGCCGAGCCGCCCGAGGAAGACCCGTTCCTCAAGAAGCCCCAGGAACCGACGCCTCCGTCGGGCGGTTCGCCGTACGGCTCGCCGCCGCCGCCCCCCGGCAGCGGCGGCCCCCCGCCGCCCCCGGGAGGCCCCCCGGGAGGCCCCGGCGGTGGTTACCCGCCCCCGCCGCCGCCCCCGTACGGCGGCGGGGACCCGTACGGCAGCGGCGGCGGCCACGGCATGCCCGATCCGCTCGCCGGGATGCCCCCGCTCGCCGACTTCGGCAGGCGGCTCGCCGCCCGCATCATCGACGTGCTGATCGTCGCCATCCCGCTGTTCCTCATCCAGCTGGCCTTCGGCACGAACCGCTACATGGTCGAGACGGACCGCGGCGAGGACGTCAGCGAGGTCATCACCAAGTCGTACAGCGGCAGCGGCCTGGTGATGACACTGATCTCGATCGTCGCGTACGTCGGCTACGACTGGTGGTTCACCAGGAAGAGCGGCCAGACGGTCGGCAAGAAGGCACTGGGCCTGCGCGTCGCGATGCTCAACGACGGCAGCGTGCCGAGCTCCAACGCGGCCCTGAGCCGCGCCGCAGTGCTCTGGCTGCCGACGCTGATCTGCTGCTTCTGCCTGTGGCCGATCGCCCTGGTGGTCTCGATCCTCGTCGACAAGCCGTACAAGCAGGGCCTGCACGACAAGGTCGCCAAGACGGTCGTGGTCCAGGCCACCACCTAGCGCGCGGGCAGCGCAAGCAGCGCGGGCAGCGCGACACGGCGCGGGCGGCCGTCCTCCGGGGCGGCCGCCCGGGGCCTGCTGGAAACCCTGCTGCGCGAGCAGGAATTCGAGAACGGGGGCTTG
>NZ_JBEZKE010000062.1:0-18694 GCF_040651555.1 Streptomyces sp. NPDC048424
CCGCCGAACAATCATTGTGGGAAGCCCCGCACCAAGCCTTCGGGCTCGGTGCGGGGCTTTTCTGCGTTTACCGGCAGTTCGGGGCGTGCCGGGACTTGCGCTGTCCGGGAATCGCGGGGATCGCCGAGCACATCGGCCGGCTCGACGTGATCCACATGCTCGACCTCGACCATCCGGCCGCCTTGGCCGTGGCACAGATGCGCCGCGACGGAGTGCCGGCCGGTGTCGCTGCCGCCGTCCATGCCGCACGTCACCTCCCCGAGTGGGGCTCACGGGCACTGGTCGCCACGGTCGAGCCGAAGGCCTATGCGGGGCAGGGAGTGGGCGTTTTCGATCTGAACCGCTGAGCCTTCGCTCCTCAGAGGCGGCCGGCGGCCTTGAGGGCCAGGTAGGCGTCGGCCAGGGCCGGGGCCAGGGTGTCCGGGGTGGCGTCGACCACGTGGACGCCGTGGCGGGAGAGCTGGTCGGCGGTGCGGCGGCGCTGGGACTGGGCCTGGGTGCCGGCCGCGGCTTCGTAGACCGCGTCCACGGTGCCGCGGGACTTCGTCATCTCCGCGACGTGCGGGTCGGCGACCGAGGCCAGCAGGACCGTGTGGCGCTGCGTGAGCTGGGGGAGCAGCGGGAGCAGGCCCTCTTCGATCGGGGCCGCGTCCAGGCTCGTCAGAAGGACCACCAGGGACCGGCGCGGGGCGCTGCGGAGGATGGTGGAGACCAGGGTGCGGGCGTCCGTCTCGACCAGTTCGGGTTCGAGGGAGGCCATCGCGTTGACGAAGGACGGGAGGATGTCGGCTGCCGCGCGTCCCTGGACCTGGGCGCGGGGGCGGCGGTCGTGGGCCAGCAGGTCCACGCGGTCGCCGGCGCGCGTGGCCAGGGCGGCGAGGAGCAGCGCCGCGTCCATCGCGGAGTCCAGGCGGGGGGCGTCGCCGACGCGGCCCGCCGAGGTGCGGCCGGTGTCGAGGCAGATGAGGATGTGGCGGTCGCGTTCGGGGCGCCAGGTGCGGACGGCCACCTTCTGCTGGCGGGCAGTGGCGCGCCAGTCGATGGAGCGGGTGTCGTCACCGGGGACGTAGTCGCGGAGGCTGTCGAACTCGGTGCCCTCACCGCGCGTCAGGACACTGGTACGGCCGTCCAGTTCGCGCAGCCGGGCCAGCCGGGAGGGCAGGTGCTTGCGGCTGGTGAAGGGCGGCAGGACCCGGACCGTCCAGGGGGACTCCTGCGAGCCCTGGCGGGCCCACAGGCCCAGGGGCCCGTACGAGCGGATCGTGACGCGGTCCGCGCGGCGGTCGCCGCGGCGGGTGGGGAGCAGACGGGTGGTCAGCCGGCGGCGTTCGCCCGCGGGGATGGTCACGGAGTGGCGGGAGGCCGCCTGTTCCGTGCCCGGGAGCCAGCTGCTCGGGGGCCAAGCGTCGCGGACGCGGGCCCGTAGCGTGCGGCGGCCGGGGTTGGTGACGGTGAGGTGGACGTCCGCCGGTTCGCCGAGGCGGACCGAGGTGTCTCCCGAGCGGGCCAGCACGAGGTCGCGGACCGGCGCCGCCAGCGCGTAGTCGACCGCGCAGGCCAGGGCGATCGGACCGTTGACCGCGAGCATCCCCGTCCAGCTCGGTTCGAGGACGCCGACCGGAATGCTGCCGAGGGCCGCCAGCAGGGCGGCGCGTCCGGTGAGGGCCATCAGCGGGGGACGGGGACGTGGGAGAGGATCGCCGTGATGACGGCGTCGGCGGTGACTCCCTCCATCTCCGCTTCCGGGCGCAGCTGGACGCGGTGGCGCAGGGTCGGCAGGGAGAGGGCCTTGACGTCGTCGGGGGTGACGTAGTCGCGGCCGGTGAGCCAGGCCCAGGCGCGGGCGGTGGCCAGCAGGGCGGTCGCGCCGCGGGGGGAGACGCCGAGGGTGAGCGACGGCGATTCGCGGGTGGCGCGGCAGATGTCGACGACGTAGCCGGCGATCTCGGGGGACACGGAGACCTTGGCGACGGCCTCGCGGGCCGCTTCGAGCTGGGCCGGTCCGGCGACCGGGCGGACGCCGGCGGCGTGCAGGTCGCGGGGGTTGAAGCCGGCGGCGTGGCGGGTCAGGACGCCGATCTCGTCCTCGCGGGAGGGCAGCGGGACCGTCAGCTTGAGGAGGAAGCGGTCCAGTTGGGCTTCCGGCAGGGGGTACGTGCCCTCGTACTCGACCGGGTTCATGGTGGCGGCCACGAGGAAGGGCTCAGGGAGCTTGCGCGGGGTGCCGTCGACCGTGACCTGGCGTTCCTCCATCGCCTCGAGGAGGGAGGACTGGGTCTTCGGGGGCGTGCGGTTGATCTCGTCCGCGAGGAGGAGGTTGGTGAAGACCGGGCCGTTCTGGAAGGAGAACTCGGCGGTGCGGGCGTCGTAGACGAGGGAGCCGGTGACATCGCTCGGCATCAGGTCGGGGGTGAACTGGACGCGCTTGGTGTCGAGTTCGAGGGAAGCGGCGAGGGCCCGTACGAGGAGGGTCTTCGCGACGCCGGGGACGCCTTCGAGGAGGACGTGGCCGCGGCACAGGAGCGCGACGACGAGACCGGTGACGGCCGAGTCCTGGCCGACCACGGCCTTGCCGATCTCGGTGCGGAGCGCTTCGAGGGAAGCGCGGGCGCTGTCCGCGGTCACAGCGGCGGACTCGGTGGCCGGGTACGTCATGACGTACGGACCTCTCTTTCGAGGGCGTCGAGGTGGTCGGCGAGCGCGACGAGTGCCGCGTCGTCGGAGGGGGTGGGGCCGAAGAGCAGGGCGGTGACGTCCCGCGTGCCGTCCTGCGTGCCGTCCGTGAGGCGGGCGGAGACCGCCGGGGCGAGGGTGGCGGGGTCGTGGGCCCGGGTGTGCGGTACGCCGGTGAGGGCGGCGAGGCGTTCGCGGGCGGCGGCGCGCAGCACGGTGGCGGCGCGGTCGCGGGCGCCGGCCTTGCGGTAGAGGCGGGCGCGGCCCTCGGTGGCCTCGGAGGCGCGGATGACGACGGGCAGTTTCTCGGTGACGAGGGGGCCGAGCCGGCGGGCGCGCCACAGGGCTGCGAGGCCGGCGGCGAGGAAGAGCTGGAGCAGGGCCCAGGACCAGCCGGCCGGGACCAGTTCGAGGAGGCTCTTGTCCTCGCCGGCGCCGGGGTCCGGGTCGGAGTCCGCGAGGGACGGCATGTACCAGACGAGGTCCGGGCGGGAGCCGAGGAGTTGGAGCGCGAGGGAGGCGTTGCCCTCCTCGGTGAGGCTCTCGTTGAGGAGGATCGTCTCGGATCCGAGGAGGACGGTGTCGCCGCCGGTCCCTGCCGGGAGGGTGAGCAGGGTGGGGTGGCCGCCGCTGGGGTAACAGGCGGTGGCTCCCGGGAGGGTGGTGGTGTAGCGCAGGCCGCCGCCGGTTTCCGCTCGGCCGGCGGAGGCCGCGGCGGGCAGGGTGCAGTCGGGGGCCGGGGCGTCCGTGGTGGCTTCGCCGTGGGCGCGGACGCCGGGGGAGAGGTCGGCGAGGCTGTGGCTGCCGGGGGCGAGCAGGACGGTGCGGCCGCCGGAGAGGTCGATGGCGGAGCGGATGGTGCGGCGCTGGGTGGTGCCGAGCCGGTCGGGGGCGGTGACCAGGAGGGTGGTGCGGGGGCCGGTGGCCTCGGCGGCCTCGGCGGCGGTGGTGACGACGCGGGTGGTCACGCCGCGGGCCTGGAGGAGCTCGGCGACGGCGCGGCTGCCGAGGGGGTCGGTGGAGCGGGGGTCCAGGTTGCCGTGGCGGGTGCCGGAGTTGAGGGCGGCCAGGATGGTGACGCCGGTGGCGAGGACGGCCAGGACGGCGAGGATGCGGCGGGCTTGGCGGGTGCGGTTCGCTCTGGCGGTGGGGCCGGCCGGGCCGGGGCCGTTGCGGGGGCCGCCCGGGCCGGGGCCGCCTGTGCCCGGGCCGTCTGTGCCGGGGCCGCCGGTGGGGGCGGTTTCGCCGGGGCCGGGCGCGCGCCGGGGCGTCTCCTCGGACGCCGAACGTGACGAGGGGTCGGAGAGCTCGGCGGCAGTGCGTTCGGCGCCCTGCGGGGATCGCCCCGGCACACACCCGTCCCCGCCGAAACCGCCCTGGGGGGTGGAGGGCCCGGCCTCGTTGCCGTCCGGGCCCTGTCCGCCCTGGGGGGCCGAGCCCTGTGGGGATTGCCAGGGCATGGTCTCGGCCCCGCCGGAACCGTCCCTTGCCGGGGTCATGGGCCCGTCGTTGGCCGGGGTGGGGCCGGGCGGGGGCGTCATGGGGTGGGTCCCGTCAGGAGGGGCTTGGTGGTGGTGAGGGCGAGGTCGAGGGTGCGCAGGCGGGCGTAGGTGTCGGCGTCGGCGGTGCGGCCGCCGTAGGTGACGTCGTCGAAGGTGCGGGCGGCGCTGCGGAGGTCCTCGGCGTGGGGGGGGAGGGAGACTGCGGCTTCGGCGGCCGCCTCGTCGGCGGTGCGGCCCGGGCGGGGGTCCAGGAGGGTGCGTTCCTCCAGGGAGCGGACGACGGCGCGCATGCGTTCCTGGACCGCTTCGGTCCACTGGCCGGCGGTGGCGTGGGCGTCGGCGGCCTTGCGGTGGTCGGCGGCGCTGCGGATGCCGTCGTCGAAGAGGGTGCCCGGGGTGGTGGGGGTTCTGCGGGGGGAGCCCAGGCGCCACCACAGGGCGGCTGCGGCCAGGACGACCAGGAGGAGGACGGCGATCAGGCCGACGGGGCCTCCGGGGGTTGCCCCGGAGGCGGCGCCGAACAGGTCGTCGAGCCAGTCGAAGAACGCGCGGATCGCGCGGTCCAGCAGGCTCGGGTCGTTCTCGTGGTACATCGGCTTGGACAGCTCGCGCTCGGCCGCCTCACGGGCGGCTTCGCGCGGTGTCGTCACCGGCGGGACCTCCGCGAGCATCACCCGTAGTTCTCGACGCCGGCCGCCCGGGCGAGCTCCAGGTCGAGGCCCTCGCGCCGGATGCGCTGGTCGACGTAGAGGAGGACGGTGACGCCGGACTGGAACGGCATGACGATGGTCTGCGCGATGATCAGGCCGATGGCGGAGAAGATCAGCAGGCCCCAGGAGGTCTGCGCGCTGCCGTCCTGCAGGGCGTCGAACCCGCCGCCGAAGGCGAGGGCGCCGATCAGCTGGAACGGGGTGACGATCATCGCCGCGAGCACGAGGGCGATGAAGCCGGTGAGGGCCGTGATGCCGAAGACGCGCCACCAGGCGCCCTTGACCAGCTTCGAGGAGCGGGCGAAGGCCTTGAGGACGGTGCTCTTCTCCAGCATCAGGGCGGGCGAGGCCAGGCTGAACTTGATCCCCAGCCAGAGCAGGAGGGGGAGCCAGACGACGAAGCCGAGGACGATCAGGGCGATGTTGTCGGCGAGGATGCCGGGCAGGACCAGTACGGCGCCCATCAGGATGGCGCCGAGTGCCAGCAGCAGGGTGAGCCCGGCCAGGCGCAGCAGCTGGGGGCGGGCGTCGCGCCAGGCGGCGGAGACCGAGGAGTTCTGGCCGAGGACCGCCCGGCTGAAGATCATGGTGAGCATCGCGGTGACCACGATGGTGCCGAGGACCTGGATGAACTGGTTCACCGCCGACGCCCCGAGGGTGCTGCCGAGGCTGTCGACCAGCTGCTCGGTCATCTCCTCGGCCGTGGCGTTCTCGTTCGGTGCGAGGACGAGGTCCTTCAGCATGTACCTCTGCACGAAGACGCCGATCACCTGGACGACCGTGGCCACGACCAGGGTGATGGGCAGCACCGAGCGCCAGTGCGTGCGCATGGTGGCGACCGCGCCGTCGAGGATCTCGCCCAGGCCCAGGGGGCGCAGGGGGATCACACCGGGCTTGGCAGCCGGGGGTGCGCCCCACTGGCCGGGTCCGCCCGGGTAGCCGTACTGGGGGCCGTTCTGGGCTCCGTACGGGGTGTTCCGGGGCTGTCCCCAGCCTCCCGTGGCCGGCTGCGGCGGGGTCGGCGGGGCTTCGGGCGTGCCCGGGCTCGACCACTGGCCGGGGGGCGGCTGCTCGGCGGACCATTTGGGGTCGCCGGCGGGCCGGTCGGGCTGCTGCGCGCCGCCGTCGGTGCCCGGCTGATCGGCGGGGGTTCCCGGCCGATCGCCGTCGGACGGAGAGGATCCGGGCGTAGCCCAGCCCGGAGAGTCGTTCATCGTCGCTCCTTCACGTGCACTGCGGCGGGGGCGCTGGTCGCTGCCATCGTGCCACGTGGGGGTCCCGAACGGAGTAGGGGATTGTGAGGCCCCCGTAACCCTGGCCGTCCCCCCGGAGCTCCGGCAGCCCTTACCTTCAATTGTCGCCCGGATCCCGGGCAGACTGGTCGACCTGATCTCCACGCAGGTCGGAGGGGCGATTTCCAGCCCTTTTGGCTGTGGGACAGCTCACCGCCTGGTAACGATTAGCTAATGGGATGATGTCAACCATGAAGGGACGCGTCCTTGTCGTCGACGACGACACCGCGCTGGCCGAGATGCTCGGCATTGTGCTGCGTGGAGAAGGTTTTGAGCCGTCGTTCGTAGCGGACGGTGACAAGGCACTTGCTGCCTTCCGGGAGGCGAAGCCGGACCTGGTACTGCTCGACCTCATGCTGCCCGGACGGGACGGCATAGAGGTGTGCAGGCTGATCAGGGCCGAGTCCGGGGTGCCGATCGTCATGCTCACCGCCAAGAGCGACACGGTGGACGTCGTCGTGGGCCTGGAGTCCGGGGCCGACGACTACATCGTCAAGCCGTTCAAGCCGAAGGAGCTGGTGGCCCGCATCCGGGCCCGTCTGCGCCGCTCGGAGGAGCCCGCGCCCGAGCAGCTGGCCATCGGTGACCTGGTCATCGACGTGGCCGGGCACTCGGTCAAGCGCGACGGCGCCTCCATCGCCCTGACCCCGCTCGAGTTCGACCTGCTGGTCGCCCTCGCGCGCAAGCCCTGGCAGGTGTTCACCCGAGAGGTGCTGCTGGAGCAGGTCTGGGGCTACCGGCACGCGGCGGACACCCGGCTGGTGAACGTGCACGTGCAGCGCCTGCGCTCCAAGGTGGAGAAGGACCCGGAGCGCCCCGAGATCGTCGTGACGGTGCGCGGTGTCGGCTACAAGGCCGGACCCAGCTGAGGTGCAGTCCGGCAAGTCCGCCGCGTCCGGCAGCGGCCGCGGCGGCTCCCGCTGGCGCGGCCTCTGGGCCGGCCGGCCGTTCCAGGACGGAGCGCCCGGCAGCCCCGTGCTGCGGCTGTGCGTACGCCTCGTACGCCGGCCGCTGGTTCCGGCTGTCCGGCTGTGGCGCCGCAACATCCAGCTCCGGGTGGTCGCCGCCACCCTGCTGATCTCGCTGGCGGTGGTCCTCGCCCTGGGCGTCGTCGTGATCGCCCAGGTCAGCAGGGGGCTGCTCGAGGCCAAGGAGCAGGCGGCGCAGAGCCAGGCGGCGGGCGGGTTCGCGGTCGCGCAGGAGAAGGCCAATGCCCCCGCGACGGTGGACGGGCCCGATGCCACCGACAACAAGGTCGGCCGGGACGCCAGCACCTGGATGAACTCCCTCGTCAAGCAGCTGGCCAGTGGCGGCCAGACCGCCTTCGAGGTCGTCGCGCTCGGCGCCGGCACCGGGGAGCAGCCGCTGCCCGGGACGCAGGGCGTCAAGGGCGCCCGTGCCTCGGGCAACGTCGATCCGACCGCCAGCGTGCCCGTCAAGCTGCGCCGGGCCGTCAACCACGCCACCGGGGCCTTCAAGACCTTCTCCGAGATCCGCTACACCGCGGGGTCCGGGGACAAGGCGCCCGAGCCGGCGCTGGTCGTGGGCAAGCGGCTCACCGACATCAACGGGGACCCGTACGACCTGTACTACCTCTTCCCGCTCACGCAGGAGCAGGAGTCCCTCAACCTGATCAAGGTCACCATCGTGACCGCGGGCCTGTTCGTCGTCGTCCTGCTCTGCGGGATCGCCTGGCTCGTCGTACGGCAGGTGGTGACCCCCGTGCGGATGGCCGCCGGGATCGCCGAGCGGCTCTCGGCCGGGCGGCTCCAGGAGCGGATGAAGGTCACCGGCGAGGACGACATCGCGCGTCTGGGCGAGGCCTTCAACAAGATGGCGCAGAACCTCCAGCTGAAGATCCAGCAGCTGGAGGAGCTGTCGCGGATGCAGCGCCGGTTCGTCTCGGACGTCTCGCACGAGCTGCGCACCCCGCTGACGACGGTACGGATGGCGGCGGACGTCATCCACGACGCCCGGGTCGACTTCGACCCGATCACCGCGCGCTCCGCCGAGCTGCTCGCCGGGCAGCTCGACCGTTTCGAGTCGCTCCTCGCCGACCTGCTGGAGATCAGCCGCTTCGACGCTGGGGCCGCGGCCCTGGAGGCCGAGCCGATCGACCTGCGCGAGGTCGTGCGCCGGGTCATCGACGGGGCCGAGCCGCTCGCCGAGCACAAGGGCACGCGGATCCGGGTCCTCGGCGACACCCAGCCGGTCATCGCCGAGGCCGACTCGCGGCGCGTGGAGCGGGTGCTGCGCAACCTCGTCGTCAACGCCGTGGAGCACGGCGAGGGCCGCGACGTGGTGGTCCGGCTGGCGTCCGCGGGCGGGGCCGTCGCCGTCGCCGTACGGGACTACGGCGTCGGGCTGAAGCCCGGCGAGGCCACCCGCGTCTTCAACCGCTTCTGGCGGGCCGACCCGGCGCGGGCGCGCACGACCGGCGGGACCGGTCTCGGCCTGTCCATCGCCGTCGAGGACGCCCGGCTGCACGGCGGCTGGCTCCAGGCCTGGGGCGAGCCGGGCGGCGGCTCGCAGTTCCGTCTGACCTTGCCGCGCACCGCCGACGAGCCGCTGCGGGGCTCTCCCATCCCGCTGGAGCCCGAGGATTCCCGGGCCAACCGGGTCAGGGCCGCCGCCGAGGCCGCGGGCCGTACGGCGGACCGTCCGGCCGCGGAGACCGGCGAGCGGTCGCCGATACCGCCGCGGTCGCCGGTCACCGGGGCGCTGCCGGTGCCCGCCGACCCGACGGCCCTGCCGGGGAACGGGGCCCGGGTGGTGGCCCGACCGGCCGAGCAGCCACAACAGGAGGATCGAGCCGATGGACGCTGAGCCCGAGAACGCGCGGCCCGGGGGCGGCGCGCGGGTACGGGGCCGGCGGCTGCGCACCCTGCGGGCGTACGCCTTCGGTGCGGCCGGGCTGCTGCTCGCCGGCTGTGCCTCCATGCCCGACCACGGCGAGATCCGCCCGGTGCAGGCCTCGCAGGGCGTCGACTCGCAGGTCCGCGTGTTCGGCGTACCGCCCGCCGACAAGGCGAGCGCGGCCGACATCGTCGACGGCTTCCTGGAGGCGATGACCAGCGACGACCCGCAGCTGGAGACCGCCCGCAAGTACCTCACCGAGGAGGCCGCGAAGCGCTGGAAGCCCAGCTCCGCGGTCACCGTGCTCTCGTCCGGCCTGGACCGGGTCTCGATCCGCGGCGAGAAGGACCCGGACGGTCCGCGGTGGAAGGTGACCGGCACGAAGCTCGCGACCGTTGACGAGCGCAGCGCGTACCAGCCGAAGACCGACGACGAGAAGTACGAGGAGTACCTCCAGCTCGTCCAGGACGAGGACAAGCAGTGGCGGATCTCGACGCCGCCCAACGGTCTCGTGCTCAGCGAGTCGGACTTCCAGCGCATCTACATGCCGGTCAACAAGTACTACTTCGCGGGCGGCACGCTCGTCGCCGACCCCGTCTACGTGCGCCAGCGCACCGATCCGGACTCGCGGATGGACCCCACCACGCAGACGGTGCAGTCGCTGCTGGCCGGGCCGTCCAGGTGGCTCGGCCCCGTCGTCGAGTCCAGCTTCCCCACCGGCACGGAACTGCGCGAGGGCACCAAGTCCCTTTCGTACGACGGCCAGAACACGCTGCGGGTGCCGCTCAACGACAAGGCCGACAACGTCGCCCAGCCGCAGTGCAAGAAGATGGCCACCCAACTCCTGTACACGGTCAAGGACCTGACGGGCTCGCGGCTCGACCAGGTCGAGATCCTGCGCTCCGACGACAAGTCGTCCTCGCTGTGCTCGGTGACCGAGCTGAACGCGGCCGCGATCGCCAACCGGCCCCGGATCCCCGACTACCAGTACTTCGTCGACAACGAGAAGCGGCTGGTCCGGATGCGGCTGGACGTGACCAGCGAGGAACAGCAGAAGGCCGAGGCCGTGCCGGGGCCGCTGACCACCCAGCCCGTCTTCAAGGTCGGCTCGGCGGCCGTGACGTACGACGAGCGGCGCGCGGCCGTGGTCTCCGAGGACGGGCACGGGCTGTACGTGGTGCCCCTGGTGGGCGGCGGGCCCATGCCGCAGCCGCTGCCCGTCGGCAAGGGCAGCACGCTGACGGCGCCCAGCTGGGACGCGGCCGGTGACCTGTGGGTCGCCGACGGCGATGCGCAGCACCCGGGGCTGTGGCGGGTGCCGGGCGGGGCCGGGACCCCGGAAAAGGTGCAGGTGGCCGGGTTGGACGGCGGGCGGATCGTCTCGCTGAAGGCCTCTTCCGACGGGGTGCGGATCGCGCTGCTCGTGGAGAGGAACAGCCGCAAGAACCTGTACGTCGGGCGGATCGAACGGCCCGACGCCAAGGGCGACGCCTCGGCGGTGTCGGTGCGCGAGCTGCGCCCCGCGGCCCCGCAGATGGCGGACGTGACGACGATGAGCTGGGCGCCGCACGGGCGGCTGCTCGTGGTGGGCCGGGAGAGCGGCGGGGTGCAGCAGGCCCGCTACATGCTGGCGGACGGCTCGATGGTCGCGGCGAGCCTGCCGGGGGCGGCGGGGCTGTCCGCGGTCGCGGCCGCGGCCTCGGAGGACGAGTCGAAGCCGAAGCCGGTGGTGGCGTACTCGGAGGACGGGATCGTGTACCTGCCGCCGGGGGCGCAGTGGCGCACGGTGGCGGCGGGCGGCAAGGCCCCGGTGTACCCGGGCTGACCTGCGGCTGAGGCGCGGGTGCGGGTTCGCCCGCGGCTGCGTCCACAGGGGTGGCGGGCTCCGTCGGGGTCCGTCAGTGTGGAGGGGTGCGCGGGTGGTGTCGGGAGCTGGCCGGGCTGGTCCTGCCGGTCGACTGCGCCGGCTGCGGGGCGGCCCGGGTGCTGGTGTGCGCGGGCTGCCGGGAGGCGCTGAGCGGGGCCGGCGCGGGGCCGGTGCGGCCTTCTCCGCGCCCCGGGGGCCTGCCGGTGGTGTCGGCCGCCGCGGTCTACGAGGGGGGCGTACGGGCCCTCTTGCTGGCTCACAAGGAGCGCGGGGCGCTGCCGTTGGCCGGGGTGCTCGGCGAGGCCCTGGCGGGGGCCGTCCTGGCGGGCGGTCCGTCGGGCGGTCCGTCGGGCGGTCCGGTCCGTGCCGGCTCCCCTGCGGCGGAAGTGGCCCTGGTGCCGGTGCCGTCGGCGCGGAGGCAGGTCCGGGCGCGCGGGCACGATCCGGCGCGCAGGATCGCCCTGGCGGCCGCGGGGCGGCTGCGGCGGGCCGGTGTTCCCGCGCGCGTGGCGCCCGTACTGCGGCTGCGGCGGGCGGTGGCGGACCAGGCGGGCCTGGGTGCCCGGCAGCGCCTGGAGAACCTCGCGGGGGCGCTGACGGTGTGCCGGGACGGGGCGCGGCTGACGGACGGGGCCGGGATCGTGCTCGTGGACGACCTGATCACCACCGGGGCGACGCTGGCGGAGGCGGCCCGGGCGGTGCGCGCGGCCGGGCTGAGCGCGGGCCCGGGGGACGGGCTGCGGGCAGCGGTGGTCGCCGCGCCCGCGGACTCTTTCGGGTGGCTCCCCGGGGCGGTGCCCCGCCGGCCGGCTACGCGCACAGGTCAAAAATCTCGTGAATAGATTTGGAACTGGCGGGGAAGGCCCATCGTTGCAGGTAGTAAGAGGGAACAGCCACTTGACTGGAAGTACATTCCGGTAGCGGGTGCCGACAACCGTCATACAGGGATATGTTCGGTTGTAAGGAACTCAGGAGGCTGTCTCTCGACTCCGAAGTCGGTGGGGTGTCGATCTTGCCGATGGGGGAGGAGGAGGTGAAAGTCGCCAAGTCCGAGGCTCCGGCCTTCACCGGAGTCTGGTGCGAAAGGGAGACGCTTCGCCCCGTCGGGCGGAGCTTTCCGGGAACGGAGTTCTGCGTGGACATCGTCGTCAAGGGCCGCAAGACCGAAGTGCCCGAGCGGTTCCGCAAGCACGTGGCCGAGAAGCTGAATCCGGAGCGGATCCAGAAGCTCGACGCCAAGGTGATCAGCTTGGACGTCGAGGTGTCCAAGGAGCACAACCCGCGTCAGGCCGACCGTTCCGACCGCGTGGAGATCACCCTGCGTTCGCGGGGCCCGGTGATCCGGGCCGAGGCCGCCGCCGCCGACCCGTACGCGGCGCTCGACCTGGCTCAGGACAAGCTGGAGGCCCGGCTGCGCAAGCAGCACGACAAGCGCTACACCCGCCGCGGCAACGGCCGGCTCTCGGCGGCGGAGGTCGCCGACGTCGTGCCGGGCGTCGCGTCGCTCAACGGCAGTGGCCAGGTGGTCACCGAGGAGAAGGCGGAAGGGGTTCCGATCACCCGGATCGGATCCATCGAAGTGCAGGGCGAAGGCCCGCTCATCGTCCGCGAGAAGACCCACTCGGCCGCACCCATGTCGCTCGACCAGGCTCTGTACGAGATGGAGCTGGTCGGCCACGACTTCTATCTGTTCGTCGACGCCGAGACGAAGCTGCCCAGCGTGGTCTACCGACGTCACGCTTACGACTACGGCGTCATCCACGTGAACCCCGACGGGGCCTCCAGCTCGGAGGAGCCGCGAGGCGGCGCCGGCGGCGCGCTCGGCGGCTGAACCGACCATTCGTTGCCCCCGTGGGGACGCTCCGGCGTCTCCGCGGGGGCACCTGCATGACGGGTATTGCGCCAGGCGGCTCCTCGGCGACCCCCCGCGCCGTGGCGCGGGCATGGAATCATGGCGGGCAGTCAACCGGCTGCGGTGTGTGTCCGGTTGGCCCAGCAGCTCAGCACATGCAGGGGGAGGAACGATGGCGGACAGCTTCGGGCCGGTGCGCGGGGACGGCGGCGCGGGCTGCCGCGGCGCGGACCGGCCGGCGGAGTCCGGCGCCTCGCCGGCCGGGGAACCGATCCGGGTGCTCGTGGTCGACGACCACGCACTCTTCCGGCGGGGGCTGGAGATCGTCCTCGCGCAGGAGGAGGACATCCAGGTCGTCGGCGAGGCCGGGGACGGCGCGGAGGCGGTGGACAAGGCGGCCGACCTGCTGCCGGACATCGTGCTGATGGACGTGCGGATGCCGCGGCGCGGCGGGATCGAGGCGTGCACCTCGATCAAGGAGGTGGCCCCCTCCGCGAAGATCATCATGCTGACGATCAGCGACGAGGAGGCGGACCTCTACGACGCGATCAAGGCGGGCGCGACCGGATACCTCCTGAAGGAGATCTCGACGGACGAGGTGGCCACGGCGATCCGCGCGGTCGCCGACGGCCAGTCCCAGATCAGCCCGTCGATGGCGTCGAAGCTGCTCACCGAGTTCAAGTCGATGATCCAGCGCACCGACGAGCGCCGGCTCGTGCCGGCGCCCAGGCTGACGGACCGGGAGCTGGAGGTCCTCAAGCTGGTGGCCACCGGCATGAACAACCGCGACATCGCGAAGGAGTTGTTCATCTCCGAGAACACCGTGAAGAACCACGTCCGCAACATCCTGGAGAAGCTGCAGCTGCACTCCCGGATGGAGGCCGTGGTCTACGCGATGCGCGAGAAGATCCTCGAAATCCGCTGACCCGGGCCGACAGGGCACCGGACGCTCCCTAGAGCGCGGCGAGCTCCGCCGTGACGGCCGCCGCCTCCGCGGGCGAGCCCGCGCGCTCGATCCGTACGTCCTCGCAGCCGACCCACTCCGCCGCTTCCCGCAGGGCGAGCGCCATCGGGCCGGCCGCCTTCGGGGAGGTCAGCGAGAGCTGCCGGGCGACCAGCGTGCGGCCCTCGCGGGCCGGGTCCACGCGGCCCTGGAGCCGGCCGCCCGCCAGCAGCGGCATCGCGAAGTACCCGTGAATCCGCTTGGGCTTGGGGACGTAGGCCTCCAGGCGGTGGGTGAAGCCGAAGATCCGCTCCGTGCGGGGGCGGTCCCAGACCAGGGAGTCGAAGGGCGACAGCAGCGTCGTGCGGTGGCGGCCCCGGGGAGCCGTCGCGAGGGCGGCGGGATCCGCCCAGGCGGGCTTGGCCCAGCCCTCGACCTCGACAGGGACCAGCCCGGAGTCGGCGATCACCGCGTCGACCTGGTCCCCCTTGAGGCGGTGGTAGTCCGCGATGTCGGCTCGGGTGCCGACGCCCAGGGACCGGCCGGCCAGGGCGACCAGGCGGCGCATGCACTCGCGGTCGTCCAGGTCGTCGTGGAGCAGCGCGTCCGGAACGGCCCGCTCGGGCAGGTCGTAGACCCGCTTCCAGCCGCGGCGTTCGCTGCACACGACCTCACCGGTGTCGAGGAGCCACTCCACCGCGATCTTGGTCTCGGACCACTCGAACCACTCGCCGCCGTTCTTCGCGCCGCCCAGTTCGGTGGAGGTCAGCGGGCCGTCGGCCGTCAGCCGGTCCAGGACCGCCCGCGTCGAGCGCTCCTTGTCCTGGAGGACGTGCCAGCGGTGGCCGCGCGCCCGGCGGGCCCGGCGCCGGAAGGCGAAATGCGGCCATTCCTCGATGGGCAGGATGCACGCCGCGTGCGACCAGTACTCGAAGGCGTGACGGTCGGACCAGTACGCCCGCTCCACGGTCTCGCGGCCGACCGCGCCCAGGCGTGCGTACGGGATCAGCTCGTGCGAGCGGGCAAGCACCGAGATGGTGTCCAGCTGCACGGCGCCCAGGTGGCGCAGGACCCCGCGCACGCCTCCGCGGCGGTCGGGCGCACCGAGGAAGCCCTGTGCGCGCAGGGCGATCCGGCGGGCGTCGTCGGCGGAGAGGGAGAGCGCAGTCATGTCCGCACCCTAGGCGGGGCCACTGACAGCGGGCAGGTACGGCAGCCGCGAGGGCAGGCCCAGGTCGGAGGGGAGCAGGGCGCCGACCCAGCAGTCGCGGGAGGTGCCCCGCTGCTCGATGCCGGCCCGCAGGACCCCTTCGACCTGGAAGCCGGCCTTCTCGGCCACGGCCTTCGAGCCCGCGTTGCCCACCTCGGCGCGCCATTCCAGCCGGGTGACGCCGAGCGCGGTGAAGGCCCAGCGGGCGACGGCCGTCACGGCCTCGGCCGTGTAGCCCCGGCCGCGGTGTTCCTTCACCGCCCAGTAGCCGATCTCGTACGACTCGGCGCCGTGCACGTGCACGCCGACGGCCGCGACCAGCGGCCCCCCGGCGCCGAGGCGGACGGCGAAGGGGTAGCCCGTGTCCTCGCGCCAGCCGTTCGGCACGAGCTCGTTCACGAAGGCGTGCGCGTGCGCGCGCTCGTAGGGGGAGGGGACCAGGGTCCAGCGCTGGATGTCCGGGTCCTGAGCCGCCGCGTGGACCTCGTCCTCGTCGGCGGGGACGAAGGGTCGCAGTACCAGCCGGTCCGTGGTGAGGGTGATGGGCTCCATGAACGGATTCTGCTGCCGCCGGGGTGCCCGGAGCGAACACTTTTCGGGAATCCCCCCGGGGGATGCGGCACCTTCCGTGTGCCCCGTACGTTCTCAATCCGGGCACCCGTGCCCCCACGGGAACGGCGGACCTCCCGACGTGGCCACGTCCTCGCTTACGATGGCCGTTGCGGTGGGGCCCACCTGCCGTGCCCGTGGTACGTACAGTGCCCAGGCCCGACCGGCAAGGAGACAAACCTCGGTGTCCGTCTTCAACAAGCTCATGCGTGCAGGCGAAGGCAAGATCCTGCGCAAACTGCACCGCATCGCGGACCAGGTCAACTCCATCGAAGAGGACTTCGTCAACCTCTCCGACGCCGAGTTGCGAGCGCTCACGGACGAGTACAAGCAGCGCTTCCAGGACGGCGAGAGCCTGGACGACCTGCTGCCCGAGGCCTTCGCGACCGTACGCGAGGCGGCCAAGCGCGTCCTCGGCCAGCGGCACTACGACGTCCAGATCATGGGTGGCGCGGCGCTGCACCTCGGCTACGTGGCCGAGATGAAGACCGGTGAGGGCAAGACCCTCGTCGGCACGCTGCCGGCGTACCTGAACGCGCTGTCCGGCAAGGGCGTCCACCTGATCACGGTGAACGACTACCTCGCCGAGCGCGACTCCGAGCTGATGGGCCGGGTGCACAAGTTCCTCGGCCTGGAGGTCGGCTGCATCCTGGCGAACATGTCGCCGGCGCAGCGCCGCGAACAGTACAACTCCGACATCACGTACGGCACGAACAACGAGTTCGGCTTCGACTACCTGCGCGACAACATGGCGTGGTCCCAGGACGAGCTCGTCCAGCGCGGCCACAACTTCGCCGTGGTCGACGAGGTCGACTCCATCCTCGTCGACGAGGCCCGTACCCCGCTGATCATCTCCGGCCCGGCCGACCAGGCCACGAAGTGGTACGGCGACTTCGCGAAGCTGGTGACCCGCCTGACCAAGGGCGAGGCCGGCCAGCCGCTGAAGGGCATCGAGGAGACCGGCGACTACGAGGTCGACGAGAAGAAGCGCACCGTCGCCATCCACGAGACCGGCGTCGCCAAGGTCGAGGACTGGCTCGGCATCGAGAACCTCTACGAGTCGGTGAACACCCCGCTCGTCGGCTACCTCAACAACGCGATCAAGGCCAAGGAGCTCTTCAAGGCGGACAAGGACTACGTCGTCATCGACGGCGAAGTCATGATCGTCGACGAGCACACCGGCCGTATCCTCGCCGGCCGCCGCTACAACGAGGGCATGCACCAGGCGATCGAGGCGAAGGAAGGGGTGGACATCAAGGACGAGAACCAGACCCTCGCCACGATCACCCTGCAGAACTTCTTCCGCCTCTACTCGAAGCTGTCGGGCATGACCGGTACGGCCATGACCGAGGCCGCCGAGTTCCACCAGATCTACAAGCTCGGTGTCGTCCCGATCCCGACCAACCGCGACATGGTCCGCAAGGACCAGCCGGACCTGATCTACCGGACCGAGGTCGCGAAGTTCGCCGCCGTCGTCGACGACATCGCGGAGAAGCACGAGAAGGGCCAGCCGATCCTCGTCGGTACGACGTCGGTCGAGAAGTCCGAGTACCTCTCCCAGCAGCTCTCCAAGCGCGGCATCCCGCACGAGGTGCTCAACGCCAAGCAGCACGACCGTGAGGCGACGATCGTCGCCCAGGCCGGCCGCCGCGGCGCGGTCACCGTCGCCACGAACATGGCCGGCCGCGGTACGGACATCAAGCTCGGCGGCAACCCGGACGACCTCGCCGAGGCCGAGCTGCGCCAGCAGGGCCTGGACCCGGAGGAGCACATCGAGGAGTGGGCGCACGCCCTCCCCGCGGCGCTCACCCGGGCCGAGGCGGCCGTGAAGGCCGAGTTCGAGGAGGTCAAGGACCTCGGCGGGCTGTACGTGCTGGGCACCGAGCGCCACGAGTCGCGCCGCATCGACAACCAGCTGCGCGGCCGCTCCGGCCGACAGGGCGACCCGGGCGAGTCCCGCTTCTACCTGTCGCTGGGTGACGACCTGATGCGCCTGTTCAAGGCGCAGATGGTCGAGCGCGTCATGGCGATGGCGAACGTGCCGGACGACGTGCCGATCGAGAACAAGATGGTGACGCGCGCGATCGCGTCGGCCCAGTCGCAGGTGGAGACCCAGAACTTCGAGACGCGCAAGAACGTCCTGAAGTACGACGAGGTCCTCAACAGCCAGCGCGAGGTCATCTACGGCGAGCGCCGCCGCGTCCTGGAGGGCGAGGACCTCCAGGAGCAGGTCCGCTTCATGATGGACGACACCATCGACGCGTACATCGCGGCCGAGACGGTCGAGGGCTTCGCCGAGGAGTGGGACCTGGAGCGGCTGTGGAGCGCCTTCCGGCAGCTCTACCCGGTGAAGGTCACCATCGAGGAGCTGGAGGAGGCCGCGGGCGACCGCGCGGGCATCACCGCCGAGTTCATCGCGGAGTCCGTCAAGGACGACATCCACGAGCAGTACGAGACCCGCGAGAAGACGCTCGGCTCCGAGATCATGCGTGAGCTGGAGCGGCGCGTGGTGCTGTCGGTGCTCGACCGCAAGTGGCGTGAGCACCTGTACGAGATGGACTACCTGCAGGAGGGCATCGGCCTGCGGGCGATGGCCCAGAAGGACCCGCTGGTCGAGTACCAGCGCGAGGGCTTCGACATGTTCAACGCCATGCAGGAGGGCATCAAGGAGGAGTCCGTCGGCTACCTGTTCAACCTGGAGGTCCAGGTCGAGCAGCAGGTCGAGGAGCTTCCGGTGCAGGACGCGGCGCCGTCGCTGACGAAGGAGCCGGCGGCGGCCGGGGCCGGGCGTCCGGAGATCCGGGCGAAGGGTCTGGACGCTCCGCAGCGGCCGGACCGGCTGCACTTCTCGGCGCCGACCGTGGACGGCGAGGGCGGTGTCGTCGAGGGCGACTTCGACAGTGACGCCGTCGGTGGCGAGGGTGACGGGATGACGCGGGCGGAGCGGCGCAAGGCGGCGAAGGCCGCCGGTGGGCGGCGCCGCAAGAAGTGACCCCTGCGGGGTCGGGCGTGAGCTGTCGGCCGGGGCCGGGCACCTACGGGTGTCCGGCCCCGGCCGCGTTGTGTGGCGGGTGCGGCGCCGCTCCCGGGGGCGCTGCCCCCGGACCCCCGCGCCTCAAACGCCGGCGGGGCTGAAAGAGCGCCTCAAACGCCGGCGGGGCTGGATTTGGCCCGGGCTTC
>NZ_JBEZKE010000063.1:0-16569 GCF_040651555.1 Streptomyces sp. NPDC048424
TCAAGTGGGGCCTGGACTACATGAACGAGCGCTACGGCAGCCCCGTCGGCGCCTGGAACTTCTGGTCCGCCAACCACTGGTACTAAACCCGCCGGAACACAGGCACACAGGCACACAGCCACACAGGCACGCCGCCGGTGCGCAGGTGTCCAGCAGACCCTCGTTGAGACGCTCGGCCGGATCGTTGCGGCCGGGCGTCTTCGCGTTGCCGGGGCTATTTCAGGTACGGCTTGAGGAGTCTGTTCCATGACCTTTCGATCTGCTCGTATTCGTGGCGGCAGCCCTCGGCCCGAAGCTGTGGCAGTACACCGTCGGGGTTGCCCACGGCGATGACGGCCGATTCGAAGGCGTTGGGGTCCGAGCCGTACAGCCAGCAGATCTCGTTGTAGAAGCGCTGGGCGCTGAGTGAGTGTTCGTCGGAGAACAGACCGGAGAGGTCCCCGGCCTCTTGTGCGTCGGCCAGCGCGCCCCACGCGTTGATGGTGCTCACCGCGTAGTCGATGTGCTGCTCGCCGCCGGTGGCGAGGAGCAGGGTGGCGAGCTGGTCGACGGCGTCTTCCTCCTTGCCGGTGATCGGCAGGTCGTACATGTCGACCAGGGCGTGACCGAGTTCGTGCAGGAGCACGCCGTTGGAGAACCCGATGACGCCGTCGTCGGCGGCCTTGGCCCGGTCCGCCGCGTCGGGGGAACCCTCCCGTGCGGCCTGTTCCCGGAAGACGGGCCGTGTCTCCTCGACGAGCTCGTAGCAGTAGGTGATGTCCCGCGCCCGCGGGTCCCAGGAGGCGTTGGCGCCGCCGCAGCTCTTCGCGATCACGGGCACGTCGTAGGAGAGTGCGATTCGCTGGTTGGCGAACGCGGTGACGTGCTCCAGCACCTCGTTGTCCTGCAGGAACCTCTGGGTCCGCCGGTCCTGGGCCGTCCTGCCGTCCTCGTACCTCGGGATCAGCCTGCCGTGACCCCCCGGGGAGGACGGAGCGGGCGAAGAGGACGGAGCGGGCGGGGAGGGTGGGGCGGGTGGGGATGCTGTGGTGGCCGGGGAGCGCAGCGCGTCCTGCGTCCTTGCGCCGGCGGAGCCGTCGCCGGCGGACGAGCAGCCCGTGGCGGTGGTGGCCGCCGTCACGGCCGCGACCGTGGCGGCGGCCATCGCCCACATCCTGGCTGTTCCCACCGCTGTCACCTCTCGGCGCGGTACGTCCTGGTCACAGCCTGGTGCTGCGCTGCTGCCCGGGCCCGCGCATGTGCGCCACCCGGGTGAAACCCGCCCGTCGCCCGTCGCCTGTCGCCCGGCTGCCTGCCGCCCGCCGCCCGTCGCCTGGCTGCCCGGCCGCCTGCCGCCCGTCCCGCCGCCCCGTCGCCCGAGGCCCGGCGGCCCGCCGTGTACCGCCTGGGCCTGGACGGCCGCGCACCGCCCACCCGCCACCCGGCCGTGTGCCGCACGCCCGGCTGCCCGTTGCACGGCCGCGCACCGCCCGGCTGCCCGTCACCAGGCCCGCCGCATACCGCCCGGGCCTGGACGGCCGCGTGCCGCCCGGCCGCCACCCGGCCGTGTGCCGCCCGGCCGCCACCCGGCCGTGTGCCGCCCGTCCCGCCGCCCCGTCGCCCGAGGCCCGGCGGCCCGTCGCGTACCGCCCGGGCCTGGAGGCCGCGCACCGCCCACCCGCCACCCGGCCGCGCACCGCCCGGCTGCCCGTCACCACGCCCGCCGCGTACCGCCCGGGCCTGGACGGCCGCGCACCGCTCACCCGCCACCCGGCCGCGCACCGCCCACCCTGCCGCGCACCGCCCGTCTGCCACCCAGCCGTGTGCCGCCCGCCCGGCTGCCCGGTGCAGGGCCCGCGCACCGCCCGGCTGCCCGTCACCAGGCCCGCCGCGTACCACCCGGGCCTGGACGGCCGCGCACCGCCCACCCGCCACCCGGCCGCGCACCGCCCACCCTGCCGCGCACCGCCCGTCTGCCACCCAGCCGTGTGCCGCACGCCCGGCTGCCCGGTGCAGGGCCGCGCACCGCCCGCCCACCCGCCACCCAGCCGTGTGCCGCCAGGCCACCCCCCGGCCGCCTGTCGCCCGGCCGTGTACCGCTCGTCTGCCACCCGGCCGTGCGCCGCCCGGCCGGCTGCCCGTCGCCCGGCCGTGTACCGCTCGTCTGCCGCCCGGCCGTGCGCCGCCCGGCGGCCCGCCGCGTGCCGCCCGGGGCCTGGACGGCCGCGTGCCACCCAGCCGTGTGCCGCCCGCCCGGCTGCCCGCCGCCCTGCCGCGTACCGTCCGTCTATTGCCCCGTCGTCCCGCCGCCCGCCGCCCGTCTGTCCTTCGGCTGGCCGCCACCCGGCCGCGTGCCGCCCCGCCGCGTACCGCCCGGCCATGTATCGCCCGCCTGTCGCCCGGCCGTGTACCGCTACGCCGCCCCGCCGCGTACCGTCCGTCTACTGCCCCGCCGTCTCGCCGTCTCGCCGCCCGCCGCCCGTCTGCCCTTCGCCCGGCCGCGTGCCGCCTCGCCGCGTACCGTCCCTCTACTGTCCCGCCGTCCCGCTGCCCCCGGCCGGCCGCCGTCTGGCTGTGTACTGCCCACGCCTGCCTGGCCGCGTGCCGCCTGGGTCTGGCCGGGTGTGGAGGGTGTCGCGGGTCAGTCCGTGCCGTTGGGCTGGGCTTCCGCGTCCGCTGTCCCCGGCGGGGAGGAGTCTGTCCGGGTGCCCCTTCTTGACCGGTTCCGGTCGAGGGACCACGTACACGCACCCACGAGCACGGCCGCTCCGGCTCCGTACAGGGGCAGCCACAGCGTCGTCGTCGCCGCGAGGCAGTCGGCGACGGCCTTGTCGCGCTGCTGCTCCTGCGCGTACGCCAGGGCGGCAGGGTCACGGCGGGCCAGGTCCGCCACCGCCGCCCGCGTCCGTGCGACCTCGTAGCGGCCCAGCTCGTCGCAGCCGCCGCGTGTACCCGGCATGGGGAACAGCCACTGCCAGCGTTGCAGCATGGGGGCCAGTGCGATCGCCACGCACAGGCCGACGACCAGTGAGTACGCGACCAGGACACGCATGTACGGCGAGCGTGGGCCGGGTGTCCACGCCGGGCGTCCCTGGAAGGCGAACACCAGCGAGAGGAGCGTCACCCCGATGAAGGTGGCGAACCACTGCCAGGAGCCCTGGGCGAGTGCGAACGTCAGCACGGCGGCGAGCCCGATCCCGATGACCCCGGCCTGACCGGCGGGGTCATGGCCCGTCCCCCTGGGTGCGGGCCTTCGGGTTCCTTGCGGGCCGGGGTCGTCCACGGGCCCCCTTTCGGCGGGGTTGGAGGCATCGGCACCAGCATCCGCCCGCGCTGCGCGGCGGGCTCCGCCGCCATACCGGACGAGCCCGGACCGCACCCAGACGGCCCTGGCCTCGCCTTCAGCGCCCGGCCTCGGCCACCCGGACGGCACCCGGCCGACCATGCCTCAGTGCCCGACTCGGTCACCCGGACGCTACTCGGAGAGCCTTGCCTTCAGCCGCAGGCCTCGGCTACCCGGACGGCACCCGGCCGACCTTGCCTTCAGTCCCCGGCCCCGGTCACCCGGACCGAGCCCGGACGACCTTGCCTTCAGTCGCAGGCTTCGGCTACCCGGACGGCGCTCGGACGACCTTGCCTTCAGTCGCAGGCTTCGGCTACCCGGACGGCGCTCGGACGGCCTTGCCTTCAGTCCCCGGCCCCGGTCACCCGGACCGAGCCCGGGCAGCCTCGCCTTCAGTCGCAGGCTTCGGCTACCCGGACGGCGCTCGGAGGGCCTTGCCTTCAGCGCCCGGTCTCGGCCCCGGTCTCGGCCCCGGTCTCGGCCCCGGTCTCGGCCCCGGTCTCGGCCCCGGCCCCGGCCCCGGCCTCGGTCTCGGCCCCGGCCCCGGTCTCGGCCCCGGCCCCGGCCTTGGCCCCGGCCCCGGCCCCGGCCTCGGCCCCGGCCCCGGTCTCGGCCTCGGTTTCGGTGAGGGGGATGTTCAGTCGTTGGGTCAGGGTGGTGAGGGTCGTTCCCAGGGGGAGTGCGATTCGGGTGACGGCGTGTGTGTCGCCTCGGGTCGCGTCGCGGTTGACGATGAGTACGGGCTTGCCTGCCTGGGCTGCCTGGCGGACGAATCGCAGGCCGGACATGACGGTGAGGGAGGAGCCCAGGACCAGTAGCGAGGTCGCGCAGGTGACCAGTTGGCGGCACTGCTGGACCCGTGCCGGGGGAACGGCTTCGCCGAAGAACACCACGTCGGGTTTGAGGATGCCGCCACACCGCGAGCAGGGCACCACGCGGAAGGTGGCGGCCTGTTCGTCGGTGAGGTCGGCGTCGCCGTCCGGGTTCAGGCGCGTGGCCGTCGGCGTGAAGCCTGCGTTGGCTTCCTGGAGCCGCCGGGCGAGTTCACGGCGGGAGCCGGACGCACCGCAGGACAGGCAGACGACCCGGTTCAGGCCGCCGTGCAGTTCCACCACGTCCTGGCTGCCGGCCGCCTGGTGCAGGCCGTCGACGTTCTGGGTGATCACTCCCGAGAGCAGACCGTGGTCTGCGAACGCGGCCACGGCCCGGTGCCCGGCATTGGGCCGGGCCCGGCCGAAGGTCCGCCAGCCCAGGTGGCTGCGCGCCCAGTACCGGCGCCGGGCTTGGGCGCTGGCGGTGAACTCCTGGTAGGTCATCGGGGTGTGCCGGCTCAGACTTCCGCCCTCACCCCGGTAGTCGGGGATGCCCGATTCCGTGGACAGGCCCGCTCCGCTGAGCACCAGCACCCCGCCGGCCCGCAGCGTGTCGGCGAGCGGACCCACATCCGTGGTGCCGGGCCGCAGGTCCCCGGGCGGGGTCCAGCTCAGCGTGGGACGCATGCGCATGCGGCCAGCGTACGCAAAACAGCACCGACACCGCCCCCACCCCCTCCCGTTGCGGCGCCGGCCTTCCCAGACCACCACCCCAGACCACCACCCCCGCCCCCGGCCCCCACCCCCGCCCCCGGCCCCCGGCCCCGGCCCCGGTCCCCGGCCCCGGCCCCGGCTCTGGTCCCCGGCCCCGGCCCCGGCTCTGGTTCCCGGTCCCCGGTCCCCGGTCCCCGGCCCCGGCTCTGGTTCCCGGTCCCCGGCCCCGGCTCTGGTTCCCGGTCCCCGGTCCCCGGTCCCGGCTCTGGTTCCCGGTCCCCGGTCCCGGCTCTGGTTCCCGGTCCCCGGTCCCCGGTCCCCGGCCCCCGGCCCCGGGGCTCCGGCCCCGGGCTCCGGTCCCCGGCCGGCTCCTGTGACCGCTCCGGACGCTTAGCCGACTTCCCGTCCAGTGGTACGTACGACGCGAGCCGCGACCCCGCCCCCGCCCCCCGGCCCGGGCCGGGCCGGGCCACCAGGTGGTGTGCTCCAGGTGCGGCGGGCCCAGAGCGGCAGCGGCGGGCACGGTCGGTGGGGCCGGTGCGACCGCCGGCGCCGCGGTCGCCGGCGGCACGGCGCTCACCGTGGCCGCTCCGCTCGTGCGAGTTTGAGGATTTGCTCCTCGCGCTCGGTGATGGGCCGCTCCGGGATCGCGCCGCCGGTGCGGGCGCCGCGCGTTGCGGATGTACGTCGACTTCGTGTTCTGCCCGACCAGCTCGTGGCGCGCCCGCACCTCCCTGGGACTCCGCCGTCGCCCCCTTGCAGGCGCGCGGGCGGCGCGTTCCACGCGGGCCCTGTCACATGCCCGGCCATCGCCGCCCGGAGCTTCGCCGCCATCAGCCCCGGTGTCGCCGGCAGGCCGACCACGGCAGCAGCGCGTGCTGCGGATCGGTGAAGGCCGGCCCCATGCGGTTGCGGTCCTGCGGCCGCATGCCGTCCATGTCCCCCCCGGCAGAGCGCCCTCGCGCTCGGCGCAGCCACCCCCCGGCAGTCTCTTCCCCGCCCTGGCACCCACGGCCGGCATCCGCGGAGCCCTCGCCACCACCCTCCTCAACCAGCCCGCCCAGCCGTCCTGACCACCCTCCTCTCGCCACCACCCGGCTCGCCCCGACCGCCCAGCTCGTCCAGCCCGCCCTGACCGTCCCGCTCGTCCAGCCCGCCCTGACCAACGCTCCTCGTCCTGCTCGTCCAGCCTGTCCTGACCGTCCCGCTTGGCCAGCCCGTCCTGACCACGCTCCTTGTCCTGCTCGTCCAGCCTGTCCTGACCGTCCCGCTCGTCCAGCCCGTCCTGACCACGCTCCTTGTCCTGCTCGCCCTGCCCGTCCTGACCGTTCTGCTCGGCCTGCGCCTTGCCCGTATGTGTGGAGCGTGGGAGGCCGGTACCCGTGGTGGTGTGAGAGGTGAAAGGGTGGCGGCGCCACGGGGAGCACAGCCCGGGCGCCGGACGTTGGATCATCGAAGGGAGCGATGCCTTGCACCCACCGCACCACCCGAGCGATCAGGAGGACCCGATGAGCGCGGCCGACGAGGGACGGCAGTGGCCGGACGAGGTCAGTGTCGACAACGCGAGGACGACACTGCGCCAGCTCCTCGCGCGAACGGGAGTCCCCTCCGGCGACGCGCGGCAACTGATCGGGCTCCTGGAAGCGGGCGCCCTGGCCCTCGCGCACAAGGAACTGAGCGGCGACCGCGACGCGCCCGGCACCAAGGGCCCGGACTACGCCTCGGCCTGGCAGGACGGCGCCGCCGCCCTCCTGGACGACCTGGGCGCCCTCACCGAGCGGACCCTGACGGAGGTCGTGGGCGCGGACGCGGCCCTGGGCCCGGCGGGGGAGCGGCGCCGGGCGGGGCGGATGGAAGTGGAGCGGACACGGGTGGCGGTCTCCCCCCTGTACCTGTCGCTCACCGCGGTCTCGGAGCTGGACCCGGAGGTGACCGACGAGGTCCTCGCCGCCGTCCTGGCCACGATGAGCCCCCGCCAGCGGGCCGGCTACACCGGGCGGCTGACCGCGTTCGCGGCCACCCACCGGGCCCGCCTGGAGCGCCTGTTCGCCGCCTACGGACCGGGCAGCGCCATCACGGTCCACGGCCGCTACTCGCTCCTGCACTCCGTCACGAGCATCGCCGTGCTGGAGCGGCTGGTCACCGCGCCGCGCGAACTGCGCGAGGAGTGGGACGCCGCGGCCCTGCCGCCCGCATGGCTGGACGGGCTCACGACCGCCTGGGACACCCCCGCCTAACACCCCGCCCGAACACCCGGACCGAACACCCCGCCACCGGGCAGGGACCACACCGGGAACCGGTCGGCCCCGGGAGCCCGGGGCCGGGGCCCCGGCACACTCAAGAGGAATGATCGCCTCCCCGGGGGGCATCGCGCATGATGTCCGCCATGAGCCACATAGCCAAGGGGGCCAACACCTACGTCCCCACCGTCGCCCTTCGCGTCGCCGTGCGCCACGAACCGCGCCCCGGAGCACCGCTGGTCGAGGCCGCCGCGCTGCTGCTGGACGCGAACGGCACGGCACGCGGGAGCGCCGACGTGGTCTTCCAGGGCCGGCCGGTCCACCCCTCGGCCGCCGTACGGCACGCGCGCGACGCCCGCGATGCCTGCGCCCAGTGGCTCGAACTCGATCTGCCGCACATCGAGGCGGAGATCGAACGCGTCCTTGTCGTCTGCTCGACCGACGGCGGCACGGTCGGGGCCTTGGCGCAGCCGACCGTGGAGGCGTTCGCGCCGAACGGTGTCTCGGTCGTCCGCTACACCGTCACCGACGCCACGGGGGAGACCGCGTTCGTCTTCGGCGAGTTCTACCGCCGCGCGGGCGGCTGGAAGTTCCGCGCGGTGGGCCAGGGTTACACCTGCGGGCTGGCGGGCCTCACCTCGGACTACGGCATCGAGGTGACGGCCGCACCACCCACACCCACACCCGCACCCGCACCCGTACCGGCCACGCTCCCCCCGGCCCCGGCCCCGGCCCCGGCCCCGGTTTCGCCGTCGGCCCCGGCCCTGGTTTCGCCGCCATCGGGCCCCGTTCTGCTCTCGGGGGTGTCCAAGAGCAGTGACCTGCCTCCCTTCCCGGTGTCCTCGTCCGTATCCGCCGGCGGCCCGGCCCTCCTGGCGCCGTCCCACTCCCGTCCGGCCGGCGCGTGGAGCTTCGGACCGGTCTTCGAGCCGTACACCATCGAGGGCAAGGGGAGGCAGGTCGTCACCGCGGACCACCGTGTCCCGCCCGGTCCCGTCCTGGTCGAGATGACCCACGAAGGCGACGACTACCTCTGCGTGGAACGCCTGGACCAGCGCAACAAGGACGACCAACTGGTCTTCAACTCCACCCTGGAGGACTTCCGCGGCCGGGCGGCCGTCGAACCGAGCGAAGGCCGCCCGCTGCGCCTGCGCATCCAGGCGTCCCACCGCTGGACACTGACCTTCAGGCCGCTCGCCGACGCCCGCAGGCTCGAGTTCGGGCGCGAGCTGACCGGCCGCGGCCCCGAAGCGCTGCTCTACACGGGCCCGGTGGCCGACCTCAAGGTCAGGCTCCGCGACGAGACCGGCGGCAGCCTCTGCTGCATGTACGGGTACGAGGTCGCCGGCCACACGAGGATCGCGGAGGCCCCCGAGAGCCTCCTGGTCAACGAGGCCGGCCGCGGCGCCAGGGTGAGCACCCCGCTCCCCGAGGGGCCCCTCCTGCTCCGCTTCATCGACGCCGAGGGCTCCTGGCGCCTGAAGCTCCGCACCGTCTGAGGACACACCCCCGCCCCCGCCAACACCCGCCCTGCGCTGTCGGGAAGCTCCGCACGGTCCGAGGACACGCCCGCTGCCCCGGCCAACGCCCGGGCTACGCTGTCGGGCATGACCGGCGACCACCACGCGTTCACCGTCGACGACGGCGTCGAGGTACCCGATCCCGCAGCCGGTGAGGTCTGGACCGTCGGCGCCGTCATCCTCAACCACCGGGGCGAGGCCTTCGCCCAGAGGAGGAGCCCAACCCGGCGGCTCTTCCCCGACAGTTGGGACATCGTGGGCGGCCACGTCGAGGCCGGGGAGACGGTCCTGGAAGCCCTCGCACGCGAGGTCGGGGAGGAGACCGGCTGGCGTCTGACCCGCGTACGGCGCTTCCTCGGCGCCACGACCTGGACGGGGGACGACGGCAGGGGACTGCGGCACGAGGCCGACTATCTCGTCGAGGTCGACGGGGACTTGGACCACCCCGTGCTGGAGCGGACCGGGCACAGCGCCCACGGCTGGTTCACCCGCGAGAGCCTCGCCCGCCTCAAGGAGAACCGCGGGCCGGGGGAGTTCCTGATCCACGACCTCATCGCCCGCGCCCTCGAAGACCACCCGGACGACCACCCGGACGACCACCCCGATGACCACCCGGACGACCACCCGGACGACCACCGGGAGGGCCACCGGGACGGCCCCGCGTAGGCGCACGGAGGGGGCGCCGGGTGGCCGGAACTCGCCCGGGGCGGATGAACAGAGGGCTACGTGCTGGTAACTTACGCGAGTTGATCAAGGTCGGAGGCGTGGCCGACCATGCTCCCGGCCAGAGCCACCCCCCAGTCAAGGAACCACATTGGCACGCACCGTCCGTACGACGGCCCTCGTCTTCACCTCGGCCCTCGCACTCGGCTTCTCCCTCCTGGCCGCCGCCGTCCCCGCTCCCGCGTTCGCCGCGGATGCGCCCACCCCGCACCTGGACTCGGTCGAGCAGACCCTGCGTCAGGTCTCGCCGGGCCTTCAGGGCTCGGTGTGGGAGCGGACCTCCGGCAACCGGCTCGACTCCTCCACCCCCGGCGGCGCCGACTGGCTGCTGCAGACACCCGGCTGCTGGGGTGATGCCACCTGCGCGGATCGGCCCGGCTCGCGCCGTCTGCTGGAGAAGATGCGCCAGGACATCGCCGGCGCCCGCGAGACGGTGGACATATCGACGCTGGCGCCCTTCCCCAACGGCGGCTACCAGGAGGCGATCGTCGCGGGCCTGCGGGAATCCGCCCAGAAGGGCAACCGGCTGAAGGTGCGCATCCTGGTGGGCGCGGCCCCCCTCTACCACTCCACGGTGATCCCCTCGTCCTACCGTGACGAGCTGATCGCGAAGCTAGGGCCGGCCGCCGCGGGCAGCATCACCCTCAACGTGGCCTCGATGACCACCTCGAAGACCGCGTTCTCCTGGAACCACTCCAAGCTGGTCGTCGTGGACGGCACCTCGGTGATCACCGGCGGCATCAACAGCTGGAAGGACGACTACCTGGAGACCTCCCACCCGGTCAGCGACGTCGACCTCGCGCTGTCCGGGCCCGCCGCGGGCTCCGCCGGCCGCTACCTGGACACCCTGTGGGACTGGACCTGCCGCAACAAGAGCAGCTGGACCTCGGTGTGGTTCGCGGCCTCGCCCGGCGCGGACTGCATGCCCTCCCTGCCCCGGCCCGCCTCCCCGGCGGGTGGGGGAGAGGTGCCCGCGATCGCCGTCGGCGGCTTCGGCGTCGGCATCCGCCAGAGCGATCCCACCTCCTCCTTCCGCCCCGTCCTGCCCACCGCCGGCGACACCAAGTGCGGGATCGGGATCCACGACAACACCAACGCCGACAGGGACTACGACACCGTCAACCCGGAGGAGAGCGCCCTGCGCGCCCTGGTCTCCAGCGCGACCTCGCACATCGAGATCTCCCAGCAGGACGTCCACGCCACCTGCCCGCCGCTGCCCCGCTACGACATCCGCCTCTACGACGCCCTCGCCGCGAAGCTCCTGTCCGGGGTGAAGGTCCGCATCGTGGTGAGCGACCCGGCCAACCGCGGCACCATCGGCAGCGGCGGCTACTCGCAGATCAAGTCGCTCTCCGAGGTCAGCGACGCCCTGCGCGGCCGCCTGACCGCCCTGACCGGTGACGGCGGCCGGGCCCGGACGGCCCTGTGCGAGAACCTCCAGCTCGCCACCTTCCGCGCCTCCGACCAGCCCACCTGGGCGGACGGCAAGCCGTACGCCCAGCACCACAAGCTGGTCGCCGTCGACGGATCGGCCTTCTACATCGGCTCCAAGAACCTGTACCCGTCCTGGCTGCAGGACTTCGGCTACATCGTCGAGAGCCCGGCCGCGGCCGGACAGCTGAGGAGCGACCTCCTGGACCCGCAGTGGCGCTACTCCCAGGCCACCGCGACGCACGACTACACCCGCGGCCTCTGCCAGAGCTGACCCCCCCGCCCCGCCCCGCCCGGCCTCGACCAGGCCGGGCGGGGCCGGCTCCGGCGGGCTCCGGCGGGTTCCCGGGCGTCGCGGGGCGGACGGATTTCGGCGTTGGCACTGCCGCAGCCGGTGGTTCCTGGCAGCATCGGCGCGACCGGACCAGGAGGGTTCCATGCGTTCACGTGTTCGCTTAGCCACCGCCACCGCCACCGCCACCGCCACCGCCACCGCCACCGCCACCGCCGTCGCCGTGGCGCTGCTCGCCGGGTGCAGTTCGAGCCCGGCCGAGGAGCTGGAGGACTGGTGGTCCTCGGGAGGCGACGACCGCGTCAAAGGGCTTTCCGACACCTCCGGCCGCGTCAACGAGGTCTCCGCACGCCCGACGGACCTTTGGGGCACCGCCTGCCAGGAGCTGCTCACCGAGGTGGCGAAGGCCAAGAAGTTCGGCACGCCCCCGAACGAGAACGCCCAGGGGTTCTGGAAGGAGGCCATGACCGCCTTCGAGCACGGAGGGGGCGAGTGCGTGGCCGGAGCCGGCGCGAACGACGAGCCCCGGGCCGGCGCGGGCATCCGCGAGGTGCAGAAGGGCCTCAGCCGCCTCGCCGCCGCCGTCTCCATGATCAGGAGCGACCTGGAGGCCAAATGACGGGCACGCCCCGCAGGGAATAGCACGGCCGGACTCCCCGTTCCCCAGCATGGTTGAACCGTCAACAATCCTGGGAAGGGGAGTCATGCAGTTCGGGATCTTCACCGTCGGTGACGTCACCGCCGATCCGACCACCGGACGCGTGCCCGGCGAGCACGAGCGCATCAAGGCGATACTCACCATCGCGCAGAAGGCCGAGGAGGTAGGCCTCGACGTCTTCGCCACCGGCGAGCACCACAACCCGCCGTTCGTCCCCTCCTCACCGACGACCCTGCTCGGCCACATCGCCGCACGCACCGAAAACCTGATCCTGTCCACGTCGACGACACTGATCACCACGAACGACCCGGTGAAGATCGCCGAGGACTACGCGATGCTCCAGCACGTCGCGGACGGCCGCGTCGACCTCATGATGGGCCGCGGCAACACCGGACCGGTCTACCCCTGGTTCGGCAAGGACATCCGCGACGGCATCGACCTCGCCGTCGAGAACTACGCCCTGCTGCGCCGCCTGTGGGACGAGGACACCGTCACCTGGAACGGCAAGTTCCGCACCCCGCTGCAGTCCTTCACCTCCACCCCGCGCCCCCTGGACGGCGTCGCACCCTTCGTCTGGCACGGCTCCATCCGCTCACCGGAGATCGCCGAACAAGCCGCCTACTACGGCGACGGCTTCTTCCACAACAACATCTTCTGGCCCGCCTCCCACACCCGGCAGATGGTCGACCTCTACCGCCGCCGCTACGCCCACTACGGACACGGCACCCCCGAACAGGCCATCGTCGGACTCGGCGGCCAGGTCTTCATCGCCCAGAACTCCCAGGACGCGATACGCCAGTTCCGCCCCTACTTCGACAACGCACCGGTCTACGGCCACGGCCCGTCCCTGGAGGAATTCACCTCCCAGACCCCCCTCACCGTCGGCTCCCCCCAGCAGGTCATCGAACGGACCCTGTCCTTCCGCGACTACGCCGGCGACTACCAGCGCCAGCTCTTCCTGATGGACCACGCGGGCCTGCCCCTGAAAACCGTCCTGGAACAGCTCGACCTCCTCGGCGAAGAGGTCGTACCCGTCCTGCGCAAGGAGTTCGCGAACCTGCGCCCCGCCGGCGTACCGGACGCGCCGCCGACCCACCCCGCCCGCCTGACCGCGGCCCACGAGAGCGCGAAGGAGAACGCGCAGGCATGAAACTCATCGTCGTATCGGCCGGACTGAACTCACCCTCCGCCACCCGGCTGCTCGCCGACCGCCTCACGGCCGCCACCCTGCGCGGCGCGGACGCCGAACCCGAGGTGATCGAGCTGAGGGACCTGGCCACCGAGATCGCCCAGCACCTCGTCACCGGATTCCCGCCCGCCCGGCTCGCCGCCGCGCTCGACGCGGTGGCGGCCGCCGACGGCCTGATCGCCGTGACACCGGTGTTCGCGGCCTCCTACAGCGGCCTGTTCAAATCGTTCTTCGACCTCATCGACAAGGACGCCCTCACCGGAAAACCGGTACTCCTCGGCGCGACCGGCGGCACCGCCCGCCACTCCCTGGTCACCGAACACGCCCTGCGCCCGCTCTTCACCCACCTGCGCGCACTCACCCTGCCGACCGCCGTGTACGCGGCCTCGCAGGACTGGGGGCAGGAGGGACTGGCGCAGCGGATCCTGCGGGCCGGCGCGGAGCTGGCCCGCTTCATGACACCCCCCACCCACGACACCACCCCCACCCACGACACCACCCCCGACCTCGGCACCGCCCCGGACCTGGGCACCGCCGCGGCGATCGCACCCCGCTCGCCGACCGGGGCGATCACCTCGGTGGACCCGGCCGGCGGCTTCGAGGTGGTGCCGTTCGCACAGCGGCTGGCCGCGCTGAGCGTCGACTAGCCACGCCCGGCCCGCACGGGGCGCACGGTGGTACGGCAGGGGGTGCGAGGGGGCGCGAAGTGTCGAAACGATACTGCCGCGGGCATTGGAGTGAACCACCGTTCCCGCCGGCACCCCTTGACGGTTGGACCGGCCGACGCGCACATCGACAGGCGCGCCGTTCCAGACATCTTTAGGGGAGTCATGCGTATTCGTTCTGCTGTCACCGCCTCCGTCCTGGCCGCCGGCATCCTGCTGGGCGGGGCCGGTGCCGCCCTGGCCAACGACGGGGTCGACATCGACTACTTCTCCGGCGGTCACGCGGCCTCCTCGTCGAACTGCTCCACGCTCGCCGCGGTGCCCCAGAGCCGTCCGGGCTACACCGGCCCCACCTACACCTCGAGCTGTGTCACGGACACCGAGAAGGAGTGGGTGAAGGGCCACCACCTGGGCGCCTAAGTCCCGGGCGGCTCACCCACCGCGGGGGCGGACCGACAACCATGTCGGCCCGCCCCCGCGGCGCGTCCACCCCCGCGGCTCGTCCACCCCCGGGGGGAGGCGGCCGGGGCAGGGGCGTGGACACGGGTGGACAGGGCTGGGCAGTCACCGCCCCCCGTAGGGGCTGGAGAGTGGACAGCGCCCGCCACGAGGCTGTGCGCCGTGAACGTTGCCCGCCCGCACCCGCAGAGGGCAACACCCCACCCGACCGCCCCCTTTGAAGGAGTACCGACATGGCATCCCGACCGCTGCGCACCCTCACCGTGCTGACCGCCGCCGCAGCCCTGTGCGCCACCGCCACCACCACCGCCCATGCCGCGCAGGACACCGCCCGGCGCACGCCGGCGATCGTCACCGCCTGGGCCCGCGCCTGGAACGGCACCGACCCCCACGCCCTCGGCGCCCTGTTCACCGCCGACGGCACCTACACCGACGAGGCCGTGGCCGTCACCTTCCGCGGCCGCCAGGAGATCGCCGGGTGGAAGGCCCGCGCCGACACCCTCATAGCCGACGTCCACGTCACCGTCCGCGCCACCCGCCGCGACGGGGACCGCGTCACCGTCCGCGCCGTCTACTCCGGCCACCTCAAGGGCGCGCCCAAGCCGTTCGCCGTGCCGATGACCACCGTCCTCGACCTCGACGCACACCACTGCCGGATCACCTCCGACCAGGACCACTACAGCCTGGCCACCGTCCTGGCCCAGTCCGGCCTGCCCGCCGACTGGAGTCCGCCCGCCGCCTGATGCGGGGGCGCCGCCGGTGACGCGCCGCTCGAGATCCACTCGAAGGCCGCTCGAAGCGCACACCGCCGCAGCCCGTCGCGCCCGTATGATCCCCATGACTTGACGATTCGATGACCCGTTCCCGAAGAATCGATGACCGAGAGACTCCGCGGACGGACGAACAGGGGGACGCACGATGGAGACCGCACGCCTGGCCTCGCTCATCGCCGCCACTGTCACCACGGGACTGGTCAGTGGCCTCTTCTACGGTTTCTCCGTCTCCGTGATGCCGGGCCTCAAACGCACCGACGACCGTACGGTCATCGAGGTCATGCAGCGCATCAACGTGGCCATCCTCAACGGCTGGTTCGTCCTCGGCTACATCGGGGCGTTCCTGTTCACCGCCCTGGCCCTGGCCCTGCACGTCCCCTCCGACGGACGCGACGTGCTCCCGCCGCTGATCGCGGCCCTGGTCTGCTACATCGTCTCGATGGGCGTCACCAACAAGGTGAACATCCCGCTGAACAACATGCTGGACAAGGCCGGCCCCGTCGCCCGCATCGCCGATCCCGCCGCCGTCCGCCGCGCCTTCGAGGGCCCCTGGACCCGGGCCAACGTGTGGCGCACCCTGCTGTGCACGGCCTCCGTGGGCTTCCTGTCCTGGGCCCTGTACCTGCACGGACAGACCGGCTGACCACCAGGGAGTCTGCCGCCCCCTGGCCGTCCCCCTGGCCGGCCGTCCCCCCGGCCGGCCAAAGGGGGCGGGACACACGAAGTCCCCCGGTCGGGTGGCCGGGGGACTTCGTGATGGTGCTGTGGGGGGAGACTTCGGGCCGCGGTTCAGCGGGTGGCGCGGCCGTACAGGACCAGCGCACGGGCCAGGGCCGTCAGGGCCGCCGTGCACAGCAGGGTGCGGACGATGTTGGTGGAGACCCAGGTGCTCTTGAACTTCTCCACGATCGAGAAGTCCGTCAGCTTCGAGGCGTCACCCGCGTCGGCCAGTTCGTTGTTCAGCGGAATGTTCACGGAGAAGGTGATCATCAGGACGACGAGGTAGACGACGGCAGCCGCGCCGACCCAGACCGCCACGGTACGGCGGCCGCCTCGGAACTCGACGACCGCCGAGGCCGCCGACAGGAGCAGGGCGAGCACGAAGGCCATGCCGAAGATGCCGTTGCCGTCGATCGCCGAGTTGAAGTTCTGCATCGCGGTGACGTAGGTGCGCTCGTCGCCCGCCGCCAGACCCGGCATCACCGAGACGTCGAAGGCGAAGAAGAGGCCGGCCATCAGGCCCATCAGGACCGTGGAGACCAACAGGAGGGCGGTGGCCACCTTGCCGCGCTCGGCGGGTGCCGGGGCGGGAGGCTGGGGCTGGGCGTAGGGGCCGGGCTGGGGCGCGTACGGGCTCGGGCCTCCGGCGGGGTAATGCTGGGGGCTGCCGGCCGGATTGGGGTTCATGGGACATCCTCGTCTGGGGTGGTGGGAGCACTGCTCTCCCTCGGCACGGACGTCCGATCGTGACATTCCCGGGGACACCCGGCCATGGGCTTTCCACCGGCTCTCGAGCGAACCTCAAGAGCCGGTGGCTCGATCTTTTCGGTAGCCGGTTCGGTCAGTAGCGGTAGTGGTCCGGCTTGTACGGGCCCTCGACCTGCACGCCGATGTAAGCGGCCTGCTCCGGGCGGAGGGTGGTGAGCTTGACGCCGAGGGCGTCGAGGTGCAGGCGGGCGACCTTCTCGTCGAGGTGCTTGGGCAGCACGTAGACCTCGGTCGGGTACTCCTCGGGCTTGGTGAAGAGCTCGATCTGGGCCAGGGTCTGGTC
>NZ_JBEZKE010000064.1:0-13592 GCF_040651555.1 Streptomyces sp. NPDC048424
AACATGCCGGGCTGCAAGTTCTACAAGGGCACCGTCTACTGCGAGCACAAGCCCGAAAAGCCCGCTCCGACCACGGAGACCCCGAAGACGGAGACCCCGAAGACGGAGACGCCGACCACGGAGACCCCGAAGACGGAGACCCCGACCACGGAGACCCCGAAGACGGAGACCCCGAAGACGGAGACGCCGACCACGGAGACCCCGAAGACGGAGACGCCCACCACCGAGACCCCCACCACCGAGACCCCGGCCCCCACGACGGAGACCGAGACCCCGGCCGCGGAGACCGGTGAGGCCCCCGTGGAAGCGGCCCCGGGCGCTGCCGGCTGACCCTGAGACCCGCCGACGTAGCTCCCCGTGCCCGTATCGGTTCACACGGTGAAGCCGCCATGCAGCTGATCAGCCCCTGTCGGGCCCGCCGGGCCCCAGGGGCTTCAGCCTTTCCGGCTTCCGTGCGCTACTCCGCGCAGGGGCGGGGCAGGTAAGAGCCATGACTGCTTCCGCTTCCTCTTCCTCACCCGCCCCCGACGATCCGGCGCGCTACGCAGGGCTCGACGCCGGCGAGGCCGAGCGCCGGGCGCGAGCGCGCGGCTGGACGGCTGTGCGCATGGTCCCGCCCGGAACGATTCTGACCATGGAGTACCTCGAAGGCAGGCTGAACTTCGAGGTCGAGGACGGCAGAGTGCGCAGGGCCTGGAGCGGCTGACCGCGGCCGACCCTATCCGTGCTGGTGCTGTTCGGGCAGCCGGCTCTCCGGATGCGCCCACAGCAGCACGTTCTCCGGCCGCTCGTCGCGGAAGAAGTCGAGCACGTCCTGGTCGCCATGGCGCAGGCTGAAGTGGGTGAGGACGAAGAGGGTGTCCGGGTGGGCCTCGACGACGGGCTTCAACCGGCTCCACACGGTGTGCCCCACCCGCTCGGCCCGCGCCAGCTCGGCATCGTCGAGGAACGTGCACTCGGTGATGATCACCGGGTACTCGAACAGCCACGGGTTGTCCTCGAAGACGCTCACGTGGGTGTCCCCGAGGAAGGCGAACAACGGCCTGAGCACCTCTCGTTCGACCTCGGCGCCCTCCTTGCGGCGCTCCGCGAGGACACGGCCGAACTCCGCACCCCGGCCCTGCTCCACGAGGCCGCGCCGCAGTTCCTCGTACTCGGGCAGCAGCGCCTTGCCAGGTTCCGAGAACGCGTACCCCACGCACGGCACCTTGTGGACGCACTCCACCACCCGCACACGGTGCCCGCGGCGGCCGAACGTGAACTCGTCGCCGCCGCGCACCCCGTGCAGCCGACAGCCCGCGGCGAGCGAGGGGTCGTGGGCGGGGCCGTGGTTCAGTTCGGCGGAGGCCCGCAGGAAGGCCTCCACGTACGGCACCGACGCGGCGGGCAGATGGATGTCGACACCGTCGGGCCGGGCGGCGAGGTAGTCGAGGTCCTTGGAGTGGTCGTGGTGGGTGTGGGTGAGGAAGACCGTCTCCGGCCGGCGCCCTTCCGCCAGCCCGGCGTCGAGCGCGCAGCGCAACTCCGGGATGTGGAAGAACGTCTTGTCGTTGGCGCGCGAGTACCCGGTGAGGGTGAGCTCGGTCCCCGGTATGCGCCAGGTCTTCCACTGGCGGAACGGGTGTCCCCGCCCCAGCCGTTCGGGGTGGGCGGGCGTCCGCGCGGGGGCCAGGGTCATCGGTGCCTCCGTCGGCCGCCATGATCGGGTGAGGGGCCGATCGTAGCGGGCGCCCCGCCGGTGCGGCCCGCGGTTTTCCCGGCGCGCGACCTGCCTCACGGATCGTCACCGAGCGTGCCGGCTGGGGCGTACGGGGCGGTAGCGGCAGCCCTTGCGGTGCCCGTCGTCTCCGCCCTTCCCCGTGCGCCGGAACCGGTGGACGGCCGCTCCCCGGGGACCGATGATGAGCGCGGTCCGCGCTCAGCGGGCCGTGAGGGGAGCGCCATGACAACGTCTCCAGCCACCGGCAGGCCGGCCCCACCACCGAGCAGCGCCCGCGAGATACCGGACAAGACCAAGTGGGCCGTCAAGCCGCTGAACGACGGCAAGCAGGCCTACGCGTCACCCGCCGAGTGGAAGACCGGCGCACTGCACCACAAGATCTCCAAGGAGCGCCTCAGCTCGATCGCCGAACAGCTCACCCCCGCCTGGAACTCGAAGAACCCGCAGCTCCAAGGGGCGGCTCGGACGTTCTGGAACCTGTGCTGGGCCGTGGCGGGCGAGGCGGTCGCCGAGGCCGTGGCCATGGCGGGTCCCGGCGGCAGCCCCAACCCGCACCGCCTGCTGTGGAACCTGCCGTTGATGGTGTCGCTGGGCCCGCACAGCCCCGCCAACGACCCGGGCATGAACTTCGACCCCGACACCGAGCCGTCGCCGGACCGCCCGGGCACCCGCCGACTGGACGCCGTGTCGCTCGCGCTCAAGGAGCTGGAGACCGCCTGGCTGGCCGCCGCCGAGGCGGACGGCGGGCGCGGCGTGTACGACGCCGCGCTGTGGACCACCCTGCACCGGCACCTGCGGACCGCGCACACCGCCGCCGAACGGGTCGACCGCGACGGGCGGGTGCTGTACCCGCCCCTGCGCGAGCAGTGGGTGTACGACTCCAAGACCAAGCAGAACCTGCGCAAGGGGCTGACGCCGTTCCCGACGGTCGAGCAGGGCCGGAGCCTCTTCGCCGAGGCCCGGTCGAACGCGCCGTCGATCGCGGCGTACACCGATTCGGCGACGACGGCCGCGACCGCCACGGTACGGGGCACCGTGGGCGGACGGCAGGTCACCTTGACGCTGACGGCGGCCGAGCAGAACGTGCACCACGTGTGCGTCCGCCACACGCTCACCTTCTTCGACTTCACGGACGCCTCCCGGCCCCGCCCCATCAACACCTTCTGGCCCGACGTACGCACCTTCGCCGACGCCACGGCCCTGGCCGCGACGCTGCTGCCGGGCATCGGCCGCAGCGCTCTGCGCGAGCTGGACCGCTCCCTGGGCAACGTGGCCAAGACGGCCGACTGGCTCGACGAGGTCCTCGAGATCTCCAACGAGGACGTCGGCGGCCGGCTCGTCTTCTACAACGTGCAGTTCACCGACGTCGGCGGCACGGACGCCGCTCCCGTCGTCCAGGCCGTCATCGAGTCGTTCGCCCCGGACGGCTCCGACGGCCCGGGCTTCACCCGCGGGGACCTGGACCTCATCGCCGCACGGCTGTGACACCGGCGGGGGGCCGCGGCAGGCCCCCCGCCCGGGGTGTTCGGCGACTGTTTCGGACTGTGGATGATCCACGATGGGCGGCTGGTGGAGGTGTCGCTGCCCCGTACCCGGCGGGTGCCCTTCTCGGACTTCAAGCTCGGGGTCCTCGACCGTACCGACCGTCCCGGCCGCTGAGGAACGCGGCCGGGACGGTCGTGTTGCGGCGCGGGCAACGTCCGGCGTTGGGCAGCCGGCGTCCCGCCCCCCACCGAGCGGCCTGTTGACGGATGTTCAAAGGGCCTGGTGGGTGGGGGTTTCCCGGGAGTTTCCCGTTGCCCGTTGCGGTGGGCGACCTGCGCTTCCTCGACACGCAGGGGTGGCGGGGCACAGTCTCAAAGTGCCCGACCGACGGACGGAGGGCCGGTCCGTGCTCCGTAGACGAGCACGCCGTGAACACCACGACGGGCACGACGACCCGCGGGACACCGCGCGGCGGGGACGGGGGACCGGACATGGCGATGCGGAGAACGGCGGTCGCGGCGGTGGCGGTGCTCACCCTCCTGGCCACCTGGGGAGGTGCCCGCGACACCACGGCGGTCGCGGTACCGAAGGCAGCGGGGGCAGCCGGGGCATGTGGCGTGCTCGCCCCCGGGGCCTCCCCGGTGGCTGAGCGGGCCGTAGGAGCCGCGTGCGAACAGATCGGCGTCTGGTACACCTGGGGCGGCGGCCACGGGCAACAGCCGGGGCCGACGTACGGTCAGGTCGACCCGAGCGATCCGGACAGCGCACACGACCCGGAGCGGCTCGGCTTCGACTGCTCGGGACTGGTCCGGTACGCCTACGCCCGCGCGGCCGGCGGCGACCCGCTGCCCGGCAACGCGTACCACCAGTTCCATTCGCCACAGGTGAACCAGCGTTTCACGGCCGCCCAGGGGACCGGGCCGCTGCTCCCGGGGGACCTGCTGGCGTGGGGGTCGGGGGGCTCCGTCCACCACATCGCGATCTACCTGGGCGCGGGGAAGATGGTCGAGGCCCGGGAATCGGGTACCCGGATCACCGTCAGCGACGTACGGCTGGGCGGGGACTACGCGGGAGCGGTCCGCATCGCGCCGGCCGCCGCACCCGGCACGTTCAGCACGTGGGGCACCGATGTGTGGACCCACAAGGAGCCGTCCACCACCAGCCCGCGGGTACACCGCTTCCCCGGCCCGACCACGGTGCGCGTCGAGTGCCAGAAACACGCGGAAACGGTGACGGCGGAGGGCTACACCAACGACGCCTGGTCCTACCTGCCCGACTACGGGGCGTGGATCACCAACATCTACATCAAGGGCGCCGCTTGGCTGGACGGCGTACGCACCTGCCCCTGAGCACCATCCGCACCACTGACCACGCACACCCATCACCCGGCTCCCGAGGGAGCCCTTCCGAGGAGGAAGCATGTACGCAGGCAGGAAGATCGTCCTGGGGCTCACCGCCGTCGCACTGGCGGGCGCCATGGCCGGCGTGACCGGGCCCGCCGCGGCGACACCCGCCACCGGCGAGAGCTCGGCCGCCGAATGCGGGGTCCGTGCCGACGGCAAACTGTGGTGCGGCAACCGGGTCGGCGCCAAGGGCTACGAGCACCGCCGCTACAACTCCGCGGTGCGGGGGCCGCTGAACACGAGCCCCAGCTGGTTCCAGTGTTGGGGCCGCGGTGACCAGCACGCCGGCGGCAACAACGTCTGGTACTGGACCCAGTTGGACAACGGCCAGTGGGGAAACGTCGCGGCCGTGGACGTCCACACGTCGGTCGACCCCGCGCCGGGCCTGCGCGAGTGCTGATGCCCTGAAGGCACCGGCGCGACGGACGTGGCGCCGGCCCGCAGTCTCCACGAACCAGGGGAGCCGCGCCCTTCTCACACCGGGCTCGGCTCCCCGCCCGTGACGGCCCACGGGCTCTCGGGATGCGGCCTGTTCACCTGCCGTCCGGGCTGCCGAGCGGCGCGGTGAACCGCGGCCGCCAGCCTTCCTCCGTCAGCACCACCAGCTGGACCGCGGCCGCACGGGTGCGCAGAGGCAGCAGGCTGCCGACCGCAGCGCGGACACGGGCGGAGACCGTCGGGTCGTCCGCACCCATGGCGACCGTGACATGGGCGGCGGGCCGCGCCCCGAAACGGCCCCTGTACGGGCGCACCCCGGGCCACTGGTCACGGAACGCGTCAACGATCGGCTGGAGTTGCGGAACGGCGACGCCGACGAAGCCGGACGCCGTCACGAGCTCCTCCAAGACCAGATCCGCTGCCGGAAAACTCGCCGCCAGGGAACGCACGCCCTTCTCGTCCTGACCCGTCAGCGCCGCTTCCGGCACGAACGGGTAGAGGAGCGAGACGTGCGCCGGCACCCCATGACGCACCAGAGCCGGGTCGATACGCCACGCCGCATCGAGGAGCGGGGCGGCACCGGGCAGAACGATGACGACGGCAGTGGTCCCTGGCTCTGGCACTCCGTCATCATCGCAGGCCGGCTACGAGCCCCGACCCGGACCCTGCTCAGAACGAGACGTCGATGTAGTCGATGTCGGTGAACTCGACTTCGAGGTGGTCGGCACGACTTCCGCCGTCCTTGAAGTAGGTCTCCTGGAGGCCTTCGGCGACGATCGCGCGGAGTTCCGGATCGCCGGCGCCCTGCTGCTGTGCGTTGAAGAGGCGCTGCGCGTAGGCGGGTGGAAGGTGGACGGTCAGCCGTCGCATCCGCCCGTCGTCGGTGGTGCCGATGGGTGCGGTGTAGCCGAACCGGGCGCGGGTCTCGACGGTGATGCCGCTGGTGGCGGCGGCCTGCTTGCGCCGCCGGTTACGCACCCCCGGCTGCCAGCGGTCGCGGACCGCGGCGTCGATCCGGTCCGTGATCGCCTTGGGCGGGGCCTTGCGGTCCCCGGTGCGGTAGCGCTCGACGGACCGCTGGCTGACGCCGAGCTCGGCGGCCACGGCCTTCGTGGTCTTCAGCTTCCCCATCAGGAAGTTGATGCGGCCCTTCAGCGTCTTGGGCGGCTCCCGGGTGAACGACTCCCGGTCGGCCCGCTCGATCGCCTCGTCGATGTCCCCCACGGCCTACTCCCCTTCGTCGGTGACGGCGTCGCCGCCCTTGATGTGGCGGGCGGGGTTGAGGCCCTTCTCCATGAGGTCGACGGCCCACGCCATCTCCTGGACGCCTTCGACCTTCGCGAGGCCGGGCGTCGTGCCGAGGCGGAAGGCGCCGGGGAGCGGCTTGCCGGAGGTGGTGTAGGGCAGGAAGTCGAGCGGGGAAGGCCCGGTGCTCGCGTAGACGACGCAGTCGGAGAGCACGCCGAGCGGGTACTGCCCAGTCGCCCTCGCCGTGTTGGCCATCTTGCGGTGCATGTTGACGCGGGCCTTGGAGATGACCGCCGCCCGGATGTCGGGTCGCCAGGTCGGCCGTTCCAGCGCCGGCCAGCGTTCCCCGTCCCGGTAGTGGCGCCCTTGGGGGCGTTCGCGGAGCTTGCCGATGCCGCCCTTGACGGTGGCCTTGATCGCGGCGAGCACGGCCGCCATCGCGGGGTCGACCTGCTTGTGGTGCTCCATGGCGGCGAGGAACTGCCGGTCGTCCAAGTCCGGGGTGACGCCGAGGTCGGCGAGCGTATCGGCGTACGCGGTCTTGAGACGGTCGTGCCACGGATCCAGATAGGCACCCGTCTCCCTGCGCAGGAACGCCTCCACCGGCTGCACCTCGTAGCCAAGTTCCTGCGCATAGGCGAGGGTGTGCGTCTGGTACCAGGCCGGCCCCTCGGGCCGCTGCCCGGACGGCGTGAACGGCGAGGGCAGCCGCGGATCCAGCTCGATGTGCGACAGGTCGACCAGCCAGGACCCGGGAATCTTCTTGTTGAAGGCCGGGCGGTGGAAGTGGTCGGGTGCGGACAGCCCGACGACCAGGCGCGCGGAGGCCGCGAGGAACGCGGTGTTCAGGTCCAGGCCGACCGCGTACGGCAGCAGGCACTCCTCATCCGTGAGCAGTTGGGGGTCCCGCACCCACTGGAACGCCTCCTCGTCCAAGAACCCACCCGTCCACCCCTGCGCGGCAGGATGCTCGGTCGGTGCCTCCGGTGGTGCGGGGTCCATCGGCTCGCTGCCGAGCGAGCCCGGGTTGTACGCGGACGCCCACTCACCCGTGTTCTCGTTCTTCAGAGCGCGGGTCGGCGGCCGCAGCGCGGTCATGAGCTCCAGCCCGGAGGTGGCGGTGGAGCCGCACGGTGTGATCACCCGGGCCGCGTACGTACCCAGCACGCGGGCGACCTCGGCCGGCTCCATCTCCGCCACCCCCGGCCACGACCGCGCATCGAGGGCGTCCCACGACAGGACCGCGAGCTGCACGCACTGCCGCTGCCCGGTCTGCGCGGGCCGGTAGATCCGCGCCCACGGACCGAAGCCGCGCTGCGTCAGCTTCCACTTCGCCCTGGCCACCTGTTTGACGACCGGGTGGTCGTCGGCCAGCCGCAGCGAGCGGCGCTGCTCGTGACCCTCCAGCCGCTCGGGCAGCCCGAACCGGACCGCGGCCTCTGCGGTCAGTACGACCAGCGGATCGGAGTCCTTCCCGTTGCGGTTCAGCCGCGGCGCGCCGATCCCCGACTCGGCCAGCGTCCACTCCACCAACTGCGCGACGGTGGTGGCCGGGCAGTCGAGCACGGTCCCGTCCACGCCGTACGCGCTCCCGTCACCGTCCAGCACCACGAGCGGGCCGTGCGGGAACTGCGGGTCGACGGCCGGCAGTGCGGAGGCCTTCCTCGCCGGGCGGCGCGACGCCGCCGACGGCCCGGCTGCCTCCACCGGCGCCTTCACGAGAGGATCCGGTGCAGCGGCGGGCCGGGCGGACTCGGCGGGCTGCTCCGCGGGGCCGGTGAACGCCTCCGGAACCGCCGCAGGCGCGGGCGCGGGCCCGGGATCGGTAGCCGGCGCGGGGTATCGCTCGGCCCAGCCGTCCAACAGCCGCAGATAGGCCTGCAGGCGCGGTGGCCTCGGCTCGGAGCGGCCGTTCTCCCAGTTCTTCACCGTCTGCGGCGTCGATTTCAACGCGGCCGCGAGCCGGGCCTGGGTGACACCGGCCGCCTCACGCAGCCGTGCCCGCTCCGCCGGCGGCGGCAACTGCGGCTCACCCTCCAGCAGCGCGTCCACCGCGTCGAACAGCTCTTCCTGCGTGGCCATTTCCTCCACCACCTCCATCCCGAACCCTAGCAAAATTAACCTCGCCCAGACGTTGGATTTAACCCTGCCGGGTGTGTCGTGTTTTCGAGGTGCGCCGCGGAGCCCGTCCAACCGCACTGGTTGTTGGGGCCGGCCGGGTGTGGGCGGGTGCGCGGCCGGGGCAGGGTTGCAGACGGGATCCGGCAGGCGCCTGTCGGCAGGGCAGGGACGTGGGAGAGGGCGGTGTGCTGGTGGACTGGGACTGGTGGACGGTGGACTTCGGGGACGCGCACGCGGGCGCGGTGGGTGTACTGGTCGGCGGCGGCGAGCCGGGCCCGGTGTACTTCGATGTCGGAAGTGGTCCGGACGTGCCGTCGACCTCGCACTGGACGGCCTACGACGGCCGGTCCCGCCGCCCCCGCGCCGAGGCCCTCCGGGCCGTGTGCGCGTGCGGATGGCGCGGCGCCGCCGAGTACCCCCTGGACTGGGAGACGATCGGCGACCAGCCCCTCTACGAAGCGGACGTCGACCTCGCGGGACCGCTCGCGGACTGGACCGCACACCTGTCCGTCGTCCGCGACGCCGCCGTCCCGCTGCCTGAACGGCTGGCCGCCCTTCTGGTCGAGATGGCCGAGCAGCTGAACGCCACGGCCGCGGACGCGCCGTTGGCCGCGCTGCGCGCCGCCGGGGTACTGGAGCGGATCGCCGCCCGGGCCGGCCGGGAGAGCGCCGGCGCGCTGTGCGACGACGGCATGTCCGCCGAAGCGGTGGCCACCGCGCTCGGCACCACCCACTCCAAGGCCCTGGTCCTGCTCCTGAGCGCGCAGGACAGGTAACGCCACGCACCACAGCGGCGTTCCGCGGGGCCGTTCCGCGGGGCCAAGGAACACGCGAGAGCCCCCTGCCGGACCTGCGGCAGGGGGCTCTCGTCACGGGTGGGCGCGGACGGGGCCCCTCAGCCGATGGGTACCACTTGCTCGGCCTGCGGTCCCTTGGGGCCCTGGGTGACGTCGTACTCGACCTTCGCGCCCTCCGCCAGCTCCTTGAAGCCGGTCGTCTGGATGGCTGAGAAGTGGACGAACACGTCCGGGCCGCCGTCGTCCTGCTGGATGAACCCGAAGCCCTTCTCCGAGTTGAACCACTTCACAATGCCTGTTGCCATCGGTGTCCCCATCGATATGCCGTACGGGCCGCGCTGCGCTGCGCAGTCGTCTCCCATGGTGCCCATCCGCCCCCGCATCACACGCGAACCTCACCGGGCGGCCTCGAAACAGGCGCCGTTCGCCTGGTCCTGCGGGCGCCGCGCAGGATGTGTGAGACTCCCTCTGAATGATCACTCGGGGGGAGTTTCGCGTTGAACGCGCTGTTGAAGAGGGTGTGGATCGGGCTGGCCGCGACCTTGGTCGTGAGTCTGGCCGCCGTGGTCATGCCGGACCAGGTCCAGATAGACGACGACGGGCGCGTCCACCTGGGCGCGCCCGCGCCCACGCCGTCCCCGTCCACGGTGGCGCCCACACCGGAGTCCACGTCGCCGCCCCTCACACGGGACGAGGTGGACGAGGTGATCCGGACCGCGGTCAGCGCGGCGGGCCTCGACCCGGCGCAGGGCCGCCCGATCGGCGCGACAGGCGCCAACTCGAACAGGACGGGCTGGACGGCCGTCCGCGAGAAGACCGCCGCACAGTCGGACATGAACACGATCTGCGCCGACCTGGAGCGCCAGGGCTGGACGCTGAACCCGAACGGCGACCGCCCCGACCCCTCCGCCCGCAGCTACAAGCGCGGGGGCTGGTACCTGCTGGTGAGCACGCGCGGGAAGACCCAGGCGCCGTCCACCACCTCCGCCTTGACCGACTCGCAGACCTATCTGACCCTGGCCGGGCTCCAGCTGAACCTTTCCGACATACCCGTACCCCTCCCCGAGGTCACCGTCCGCATCGGCTGACCCTCACAGCGATCCTCCCCGGCGAGCCTTCCAGCTGGATGTACTGCTGGAGGGCCAGGGGCCTTTCCGGAAGGCGCCACCGCCGGCGTGCGGCCCGCAAGGCCCGGAACGCCGGGGCCGCCTTCGCAGGGGCCGTCGGCGCGGTCCCCGCGACTCTCCCGGCCAGGGCTCGTGCGCGAGCGCCCCGCGGCGCGTGGCTGCGGGGCGCCTTGTGGGATCAGTCGACCTGCTCCCCGTCGTACGTACCGCCCTTGCAGTAGTTGCCCGCGTCATTGATCGCGGGCGTTCCGCCGCCCTGCTTGCACTGAGAGGGGGTGACGACGGTTGGGGCACCCTGTGCGGTGGCGGCGGCGGTGGCGGCGCCTGTGAGACCGAGTCCGGCGAGGGCTGCCGTGGCGATGACGGCGGCGAACATTCGTCGAATGCGCATTCGGTTCCCCTTTCGCGGATTGCCTCGGTTGGGGCACTAGTCAGCTTCTCACCCATGGGGGCGGCACGTCATGTTGAGCCATTCGGGTGCGGATGCTGCCGGGTACGGGATCGGAGACGCGACCCCGCACGACGGGACCTGGAACGAAGAGACCACCCCCGGCCCGACGGGTGGTCCCTTCGCTGCTCCGGAGGGGTGCACAGGACGGGCGGGGGAGAGGATGCGACGCTGGAGTGAGGGCCCGCGAGTGGAGGTCCGAGCACGTCCCATCCGGTCCGCGGCCCTCTCCTTCGGCCTGGCGACCACGTCCCGGTGCGGCTCGAAGGAAGCGACGCGCAATCGTGCGGTCAGTTCGTGAGCCCGCCGGCCGGGAGCACCACTCACCGAGCGTCGCCGGCCGGCCTTACCGCGTGTACCCGGCCCACCGGGACCGGGACCGCGCGACCACCCGGAAGGCAGGTGCGTCCCATGCGCACGTCGACCCGTATCGCCGGTGCCCTCACCGGCCTGACCCTCACCCTCGGCGGTGCGGTCCTCGCCGCTCCCGCCGTCAGGGCGGACATCCCCGCCTGCACACGGATGGCCGAACAGGCCGGTGCCACCGCTTCCGACTCCGTCACGGCGGCCTGCAGCCGTGGCGTGGTCGGAGACCTGCAGAGTTGTGTGACCGGGCTGAACGAAGCCGGAGTGGCGGGCGGCGCCGCGAGCGGTGCCTGCCGGGCAGCGGCCCACGAACCGCGCTAGAGGACCGCGCGCCTCGACTCCGAACATCTCCAGAGACGACTGCACGGCCGCCGGCGGACAGGTCGTTTCACGCCCCTACTCCGGCAACGTCGTCTGCGCGATGCCTGACGGGACCTCGCAGCCGATCACCTGACCGCTCGGCGCACGTCTGGGCAACCAGTCCACGGTCGGGATGAGTCAGGGCATCTCCACGAACCCCGCATCGCCAACCGCCATACGGCCCACGGCCCTCTCCGCAGACCTACGAGACGACGACGTAACAGCACGGCCAAGGAGCCGACCGGCACAGCGCACCCGCCGGTCGGCTCCGCCGTGTCCTCGACCACCCCGGCGATGACTCCGGGGACGACTGCGGTGATGACTCCGTCGTTCGGCCCATCAAGGGCACCGGCCACAACGCCGAAAAGGACCAAGCGGAGTCGCCCCACCCTCGCGTTCCGGTACGCCTCCGCGCCCCAAGCCGCCCCGAGCCGCCCCGATGACGGCGGTCCCGTGCCCCGGCCGACCGGCCCGGAGGAGATCCCGCATGCGCGTCTTCCTGCCCTTGACCGCCGTCACCACCGCCGCGCTCCTGCTCATCACGGTCACCGGCACGACTCCCGCCGCAGCAGACCAGAACCCCGACGGCACACCACTGGTCAAGGTGTCCCACGGTGACCCGTACGCGAACTGCACCATCGGAGCGAGGTCCCCCGACAGCATCGTCTACCCGGGCACCGAGGTCGAGCCGTACCTGTCCGTCGATCCGCGCGACCCCAAGCGCGTGGTCACCGTGTTCCAGCAGGACCGCTGGAACGACGGCGGCGCCCGCGGCCTGGCGGCCGGCTGGACCACGGACGGACACACCTTCCACCAGAGCACGCTGCCGTTCAGCCTGTGCGCCCCCGGCGGCGCGGACTACGAACGGGCCTCCGACCCCTGGGTGAGCACCGGACCGGACGGCACGGTCTACGCCAGCGGGGAGGGCGTCGACTTCACGAAGAGCACGCGCAGCGCCCTCCTGGCCGTCACGTCCCGCGACGGCGGCCGCACTTGGCAGAACCTCACCACCACGCACGTCGACGAGCAGCCGTTCTTCAACGACAAGCCCTCACTCACCGCCGACCCGATCCGCAAGGGCACCGCCTACCAGGTCTGGAACCGCCTCGACAACGACCCACCCGGCCCCAGCTCCCTCGACGGCCCCGGCTACATCTCCCTCACCCGCGACGGCGGCCGCACCTGGAGCGAGGCCCGGCCGTTCGTCGACACCAGCGCCGTGCCCAACACCCAGACCATCGGCCATCTGATCGTCGTCGACCGGCGCACCGGCACCCTGTACGACTTCTTCGACCGGATCACCTACTCCGACGACCTGAGCACCGTCGTCGAAGCCCGCTACCAGGTGGTCACCTCGACCGACGCCGCAGAGACCTGGAGCGCCCCGGTCACCGTCGCCCAGGACACCTCCGTACCGGAGGTCGACCTGAACGACCCCACCAAACTGCTGCGCGCCGCCGCCACCCTGCCGAGCCCGGCCATCGACCCGAGGACAGGCACGCTGTACATGGCCTACGAGGGCTCGGACTTCTCCGGTGGACAGTTCGACTCCGTCCAGCTCGTGCGGTCCACCGACGGCGGACGCACCTGGGGGCCCCCGGAGCTGATCAGCCCCGAGGGCGTTCCGGCCTTCTCACCGTCGATCGCGGTCACCGAGCGGGGCACGGTCGCGCTCACCTACTACGACCTGCGCTTCCTCGAGCCCGGCAACACCACCACCCTGCCCACCGCCTACCAACTGGCCACGCTGCGGCACGGAAACCCGAAGCTGCGGACCGAACGACAGATCTCGCGGGTCTTCGACTGGCTGCAGGCACCGTTCGCCGGGGGCTACTTCCTCGGCGACTACCAAGGCCTCGTGGCAGACGGCAACGGAGTACGGGCGGTGCTCACCGAGACCCACTCCGACGCACCACACAACCGTACGGACGTGTACACCACCAGTCTCCGCACCCACTGACCTGACCGAATTCGAATAAATCACCTAGGCCGTTTCTTACGGATCATCTGATCGTTGGTTGATGTGTGTCGTTGACTGACGCCCAATGGGCACGGATCGAGCCGTTGCTGCCCGACCGC
>NZ_JBEZKE010000065.1:0-11904 GCF_040651555.1 Streptomyces sp. NPDC048424
CCTGCAAAGCGAGTTACGCCGGTTCGATTCCGGTCACGGCTTCTGAATGCCTGATCAGGCAAAACGAATGGGCGGCACCCCACACGGGGTGCCGCCCATTTGGCTGTTCGTCTCAGTTCCCGTCTCAGTTGGCCGGTACGAGAACCCCGGCGGCGCCGTCGTCGCCCTCGTCCGGCCGGTCCGCCGCGGCCTTCCAGATCAGCCCGTCCACCTGCCTCGCGATGTCCGTCCGGACCGCGTCCACCATGTGCTGGTACCGAGCGGCCATGGCGGTGGTCGACCACCCCATGAGCCCCATGACGGCGCGCTCGGGAACCCCGAGGATCAACAGCACCGTCGCGGCCGTGTGCCGGGCGTCGTGCAGGCGGCCGTCCCGGACGTTCGCCTCGGCCAGCAGATCCTTCCACTCGGCCCAGTCCCGGCGGTGGGACGGACTGCGGCCGTGTTCGTCGGGGAACACCAGCCGGTTCTCCTGCCACCGCTTGGCCGCCGCCCGCTCCTTCTCCTGTGCCTTCAGATGGTCACGAAGCAGGTCGACGAGCTGGTCGGGCAGACCGACAGCGCGGCGGCCCGCGCGGGACTTCGTGGTGGACAGCTCCGGGTTCGTGCGCCGCCGCTGCGGGCAGTAGCCGGCCGCCTTCCGCCCGCACGGTTCGGCGCACCCGTGGGCGTACTGCGGCCGGTGGCGGCTACGGCGGACCACGAGGAACCCGCCCTCCAGGTCGACGTCATCCCAGGTCAGTCCCAGCACCTCCCCCTGCCGCAGCCCGAGGGCGAGGGCAACCGCCCACCGCGCCGAGTTGCGTTGCCTCTCAGCGGCGCTCAGCAGCCGCTGCACTTCCTGCACGCTGTAGGGCTCCACCTCGTAGTCCCCCGTTTTCGGAGCCTTGGCCAACTGGACCGGGTTCTTGCCAAGATGCCCGCGTCGAACCGCTTCGTTGAGGGCGGTGCGGAAGGTCCGGTGCACCTGATGCGCGGTGGCCGACTTACTACCGTTGGCCTGCATCTTGGCGTAGAACGTCTCAATGTGTTCGGGCTTGAGCCTGTCGAGCCGGTGTGCGCCCAGACCGGGGACCAGGTGCTTTCTCACGGCAACGCGGTACCCGACCATGGTGTTGTCGTTGACCGCCAGGGGTGCCACGTTCTCCACCCAGTGCGTCAGCCACGTCCTGACCGTCCACGCCTTTCCCGGCTTCCGCACGGTCTTCGCGTCGCGCTGCTTCTCCAGCTCCCGGACAGCAGCGGTCACCTCGGCGCGGGTCTTGCGTTCGACGTGGCGTCGGTCCGGCGTGCCGTCGTCACGGATGCCAACAGTCACGCGGCCGTGCCATTTGCCGTCGCTGCCCTGATAGATGGAACTGCGGCCGTTGGGCTGTCGAGTGCGCTTCTTCTCCTCCGCCACAGGCGGGCTCCTTCGGTTCGGAAGGGTGGAAACGGCCGGAGCGCTGCCCGCAGTGGGACAGCGCTCCGGTGGTGCATAGGTCAGACGGCCTGCCGCTCAGCGCGGCGACGGGCGAGGTACGCGGCCGGCGCATCGGCGGGGACCCGCCTCAGCCCGCCGACCAACAGCGATTCCAGCTCTCCGCTGCCGATGAGGGCGAAGCAGGTAGTCCGCCCGACACGGAGGCAGCGTGCGGCCTCTTCGACGGTCAGGAGAACCGGGGCGAGGTCGTTATCCCGGGCGGTTCTGGCGTCGTTCAGGTAAGTGATGCTCACGTGGGCACTCCTGTGGGGCAGTCCTTCGGGCCTGTACCGGGGATGCGCGTTGTGTCCGAGGCTGGGATTTCTGCGTCACCGCGTCGCCTGTGTCATTTGCCGGTCTGACCTGCGAATTTCGGTGACGCGGTAGGTCAGTCGTGTGTCACCGGCCTGCGTCACCGTCACCAGGCCCAGGCAGGCCGGTGACGCGAGTGACGCGTGATGACGTAGCCGTTGACCGTCTGCGTCACCGGTGTGGCCGCAGGTCACGGGCCGTCTGTATCCCGGTAGTGACGCGGGTGACGCAGTGTCTCTTCTCTTAGGAAAAAGAGAAGGGGTGTCTGTTGTTGTGCGGTGCGTCTCAGAACGCGAATGGGGAGCCGCTGCGCGGCACGTCCATTGCAGCGGCGGCGAGCCGCCGGAAGAACAAGAGGAGCACGCCCTGGCGGGGCCGGGTGCTCCTCTTGCTCATAGGCATCTGGTTCCCGGGGCGCCGGTTAGAACATCGGGTCCGGCTGCTGCGCCGCCGGGGCGGCGGGTCGGGTCATCTCGATGTAGCGGGCGGTTTTGGTGCGGCCCCAGTCGACGAGGACGCCGCGTGCGGCGAGGGTGGGCTGGAGCCGCTTGAGGCGGTCGGAGAAGACCTTGCCGGTGGTGGGCCAGCCCTTGGGCAGGGGCCGGCAGTCCTCCCCGGCGTAGAGCTGGGTGAGGGCGTGCAGCCACTCGGTGGAGGTCATCCGGACTTCCACCCCGGGGTCGGCGCCGGCGGCGTGCTTGAGGACGGTCTGTGCGAGGAGGTCTCCCTCGATCACGTCGTCGTTGAGGTCGTCGAGGCTGGCCCGGTAGGCGTTCAGCGTGCCGAGGCCGTTGGCTGCGTCGAGCTGGGCGCAGAGGTGGGCGAAGTCGGCCATGCGCAGGTCGGTGGGGATGTCGGCCTCAGTGGCCCGCACCTTCACGGTGAGGTCCAGCAGCGAGCCGAGGATGACGGGGAGTACCTGCGCGTACTCCGCCCACAGCTCAGCTTCGGTACGCCGTACCCGGGGGCGCTCCAGACGCAGCGGAAGGAGCCGTTCGGCGAGGTCGGGGCGGATGACGCCGACGTCGATGCCGGTCAGAAGGAGGGGGCGGCGGTAGCGGGAGCGGACGACGTCTCCGTCGGTGAACAGGGCTCGCTTGATGCTTTCGGCGCCGGTGACGATGCAGCACATCAGGTCGGAGAGGTCCGGGGGCAGGTGGGAGAGGTTGTCCAGGGCGGTGACCCATCCGGCGGCGACGGCCGTGATCAGGTTCTCCTCGTCCTTCGGGGCGCGGCGCAGGTCACCGCTCATGCCCTCGATGATCCGCACCAGCATCCGCCCACCGGTGGACTTACCGGCGCCCTGGGGGCCGGTGAGGAACGGGGCCGGGACCGGCACGGACGGCTCCAGGCAGCCGATCAGCCACGCGATGGCCAGGCACTCGCTCTCGGCGTTCGCGAAGTTGCACAGCCTCAGCAGCAGGTCGATGCCCTTGCCGTCGGTGTCCTTCTCAGGCAGCGGGAGTTCGCCGGTGAGCTGGGTGCGGCGCCAGCAGACCTCTTGCGGGTCGGGGGTGAGGATGTCCCAGCCGGTGGGGTGGATGCGGATGGACTGGCCGTCGTCGCGGCCGAGGTCGAGCCAGGTCGCTCCGTCGTATCCGGGGGCGACGCGGATGTGGGTGGGCTGGACGTCCTGACTGAGCGCGAGTGCTTCGATCAAGTCCAACGCCTCCTTGAGTGACGTGCCGTTGAACACGCCGAGTCCGTCGTTGAAGAGTCCGACCATGAGTTCTTGGCGGTGGCTGCCAGTCGTGCCCTGGGAGCGGATCGGGCGGGCCACGGGGTGGCCGTTGCGCTGCGCGTACACGGTGCCGTCGGGGGTGCGGAAGTACCGGAAGTGGGCTTGGGCGTAGTCGGTGATGATCTTGCGTGCCGGGTTCTTCTCGTCCTCGGGCATCGCTACATCCCCAGCTTGGTGCGGGCGTTGGTCCAGGCGATCTCGCAGTGCCGCAGGGACTCGCCCTTGGCCTGCGCGGCGGTGAACAGTCGGCCGACGTGGTTCTCGGTGAGGCAGCCGCACCATCCGTGCGCGGAGAGAACGGCGAGGAACGTCCGGTACACGGTCTTGTGGATGGCGTCCGGTGCTTCGGTGATGCGCTGCTCCGCCATGGCGATACCGCGCTCCAGATAGGCGGGTGAGCGGTGCCGGCACACCGCGTCCCCGGCCGGGGCGGGCACGGTGACGGCGCACGGTGCGGGCCTGACCTCGGTGGGCTCCTTGACGGCGAGCGAGCGGACGACGTCGGGCAGGAGCTGCATGCGGCCGGTCCCAGGGCCAAGCCAGCGGACGTAGGACATCACGGACTTGATGTCGACGCCGGGCCGGACGTTGTTGGGGGAGGTCATGGTGCCGAGGTAGATCCAGTGCTCCCCGCGCGTCGTCGACACGGTCTTGGTAGCGGGAAGGGTCTCGCGAGCCCACACGATGGCGTCGGCATCGTCGAGATCGACGACGGTGAGCGCGGCGCCACCGGGGTGGTAGGCGACGGCCTGTGCCTGCCGCCAGGCCCTTGCCCACGCGGGTGAGGTGAGGATGTCCGGGTCGGTGGTGGCGGCGCCCCACCCGTGGCACGGAGCCGGGCACTCGCACGGGCCGGCGGCCTTCATGTTCTGGCGGTCCCCGCATGCGGAGCGGGTGCAGGCGCGGCAGTTCCCAAAGGGCAGCTTCCCCTCTCGCAACGGCAGTACGGGCAAGCCCAGCTCGGCGAGCTGGAGCGCGGTCCGCAGGTGGGCCGGTAAGGCCGCACGCTCGTGGTCTCGCGGGATGTCGGTGGTGTGGGTCATGCTGGTGTCTCCAGTTCTTCGAGTGTTCTGGATGAGAGCGGCCCCAGTCATTGGCGTGAGGGGGGCCGCTCTTGGCATGTCGGGCGGGTGATGCGGAATCCCAACCGTTGGCTGGTCAGGGAGGAGTGGGCACCCTCTGGCCGGGCGTGCATGGAGGGGGTTTTGGGGGTCTGTCCTGCGGCGCCTCCCTGCCTCCCTGGCAGATCATTTGTGCAGGTCAAGCACAGGGAGGCGGGTCAGGGAGGGGTTCAGGGAGTTCTCCCTGCCTCCCTGACGTGTGAGGGGTCGGCTCCCTCTAGTCGACGGCGGAAGCGGAACCCTCGTCGAGGCGGTTGGTGACGGCGCGGGCTACTCGGTCGCGGCCGATGACCATGCGGCCGTCGGACTTGTACGGCTCCGCGCCGGTGCCGTCGAGGACGCGCTTGAGGTCGATGAACGACCACCGCCCGTATGCCTTGCCGTTCAGCGCGGCGAGCCGCTTCAGCACCTCTTGCGTGAGGACGCGGGTCTCGGTGCCGAGGACGGTGAGGATGTCCGCGAGCGGGTCGTGCCCCTCCACGTCCGGGACGGTGTGCGCGGTGACGACGCCGTTGCGCAGGGCCTTGGCGCGGTCGGCGATGGTGCCGGCGGTGTCGGTGTCGATGTAGTGCGTGCGCACGGTGATGGATGCCTGCCCGGCCGCGATGGTGATGCCGTCGGAGGCGACCACGACGGTGCCCTTGTCGAGGCCCTGCCGCAGTAGGTGGGGAGCGGCGCCTCCGTCGACTGCCTTGTCTCCGAGGGCCATGCGGGCTTGGGATTCGGTGCCGAGGGCGAGGGATACGCGGGTGTGGGCGCCCTCTCGGACGAGCTTGGGCAGGTTCTGGTCGGTGGGGTCCTGGGTGCCCTCCCAAAGGATCACGTCCACGGCCCGCCCCTGGTTGTGGATCTTCCGCGCGGCCATGAAGTACCGGGAGGTGGCCTTCGACCCGCCGTAGGGCCGCTTGTCCGCGCCGACGGCCGGGCACATGAACGCCACCTGCGCCTCATCCACGACCAGAACCAGCGGCGGGAAGACCGTGCCGGGCGGGGCTTGGATGCGGCGTTCCATCTCCACGACACCGGCCTCCAGCATTTCGGTGGCATCGATGACATGGTCGTCCGTCGGCCCCTGAATCAGGGTGGTGGCGAGCCCGTCGAACATGTCCCAGTCCCCGACGCCCTTGAGGTCGGCGATCCGGAACTCCACCGTCTTGTCCAAGGCCAGCCACAGGGCCAGCGCCCGCAGCGCGGCAGTCTTGCCCTGGTTGGACAGGCCCGTGATCAGCAGCATGCGCTGATACAGGCTGATCAGTGCTGCGTCGCCGCGCAGGTCCTGACCCCACGGCGCCTTCCCGGTCTTGTAGTTCGCGGTCGTCGTCTCGTCCGTGACCAGCGGGGACGGGCCGATCGGCTCGTCGAGAGCACCGGAATCGGCGATCCACAGCCGCACCGTGCGGGCGGCGGTGGGAAGGGTGATGAACACTTCGTGCTCGTGCCGGGCCAGGTTCTCGGCGAGCTTCCGCCGCCGTCCCTGAACCTCGGCGGTAGAGACACCGGAGGGCAGAGTCACGTCGACCTCGACTCCGCATCCCGCGATCCGGATCGGGCCGAGCATCGCCGCGCCTACGTCGCCCATCTCCTTGATGGCGTTCCGCAGCGGCGCGATACCGAGGTCACGCAGGGCGGTGACAACGACCGACGGAGTGATCGGGGCACCGGCGAGGTCATGCTGCTGGGCGGGGAGCGCCCACGTGGGGGCGGTCTGCTTCTGCCGGCCGACTCCCCACAGGGCCAGTAACGCCAGCCACGGGCCGACCGTGAGGGTCGGCCCCCACACGACCGTGCCGACGTAGACGATCCAGGAGACCGCCTCGATCACGGAGGCCAGTGGGGCGAGGATCCAGGAGGCGTCCTTGTTGGCTATGGCCAGCACGACCCCCAGCAGCAGCAGACCACCAGCCGTGAGGCCGGTGCCGTACGCAGCGCTCTTCACCGCGTCCTGCGGCGCCTTCAACAGATCCATCCGGCGGTGGTGCCGGGCCGCGCGGAAGCGGGTGAGGCGGTCCTCCCACTCCTTGGCCTCCTCGAAGTTCCCTCCGGCTTCAGCCGCACGGATCATCCGCTCGTAGCGGGATCCGGTCCGCCCGTCCCACGCCCGCTTCGCCGTGATCCGGGTACCGCCGATGACGTACAGGCCGTGGCGGGCCACCAGCCGCGCCGCCGTACGGGTCCGCTCGCTGGTGACGGCCGTGCGCAGGCCGCGTGCGGAGCGCTTCCACACCCGCACCGGCCGGACCGCCTCCGGGGCGATGGTGTGCGGGGTGCCGGGCAGTGTGTGGGTGCCGGTGGTGGGGTCTTTGAAGAGGGGGACGACGTTGTCGGTCATGCTGAGAACTCCTGCTCTCGCTGACAAGCGGGTGGGTAGGGCCCGGGGCGGCCTGATTCCTTGGCCGGGACGGCCGCCCCGGGGCACAGCTACTTGGTCTTGAGGTTCTTGGCCCTGGCCTTGCGGGCGGCCTTCTCGGCCGCAGCCTGGTCGGCGGCCTGCTGCTGCTCGCGTTCGCGGGCGCCGTCGATGATCCGATCGACCTTCTTCTGCAGGTCGCCGAGGTGGACGTTCTCCCCGGCGATACCGCGCTTGGCCATCCGGGCCGTGTACCAGCCGATCTTCGTGATCTCGCGAGCGGTGAACTTCGGGTCCTTCGCCATCACAGAACTCCTCGAATAGCTGGGGATGTCCGGGCTTTGGGGTCAGCCGCGCTTGCGGCGTGCCTTGCGCACGTTCTTCACGGCCGCCGCACCTTCCGGGCTGCCGACCGACTTCACGACGGTGTGAACGCCCCAGCCCAAGACCAGGGCGAGGAACGCCAGGAAGGCGAAACTCGCGGCGATGGAGGTCAGCGCGGCCACCAGCAACGGCCCGAAGTACACGCCGGCCGCGACCGCGCCGGCACCGACCCCGGAGCCGAGCGCGATCCGCTGCACGGTCTTGTCCGGGGCCGCCTGGTGGATGTGCTGGTGCACGACCTGCGGCCCGGCGTAGGTGGCGGGCAGCTGGTCGGGTGTGACGTAGACGTTGCGGCCGTCGGGGAGCTGGACGACCCGGGCGGGTTCGGGCAGGTGGTTCACTGCTGGCTCCCGTCCGTGCAGGTGGGGCGCGGGATGGCGCGGCACTTCTCGGCGTGGGCCTGGGCGCGGGTGTGGACCTCGTTGCTGTCGCCGCTGCTGGTGCCGTGGCCGCAGCCGCGGCAGTCCCAGCTGTGGCCGTAGTCCCGGTTGCGGCGGACGTCCACGGTGGCGTTCGGGTCGGACAGGATCTCGGCGGCACGGGTCAGGTAGCGGGCGACGACGCCCTTGGGCCACGCGTTGGGGCTGGTCACTGGGGGCTCCTTGGGTCAGGTGGCGAGGAAGAGTGCGGCGAGGGTCAGGGCGAGGATGTGCGCGGTCTGGTCGACGTGTGCGGCACCGCCGTGGGCGGCCCAGCCGGTCTGGCGGGCGATCCGCATCCACGCGGCGACGGGCCAGCGCCTGTCGATGAACCCGTGGCTGATGCCGATCCACAGGACCGCAGCCGTGGCGGGCAGGAGGGGGAGCTCCCATCCCAGCGCCACCGATCCGACGGCCAGCAGCAGGGCGCAGATCAGGACGTGGGTGGAGGCGTGCGTGGCGTTGGCGGTCCAGCCGGTGCGGCCGCATCCGGCCTTGTGGGCGGCCTGGTGATCGGTCTGGAACGGGTAGTCGGCCAGCAGATGTCCGACGTAGAGCAGGAACGCGATCTCAGCGAACATGACGGCCCCTTCCGGGCAGGTCAGGCAGCGTGCTGGTCGGTGTCGGGGTAGGCGCAGGGCACACACATGCCGAGCGAGGCCGGGATGACGTATCCGGCGTCGCGGCGGCATGCGGGGCAGGTGCGGCGGGCCGTGTTGGCCTTGGCGAGCGCGGCCGTTTTGGCCGGGGTCATCGGCCGGACCGGCTTGGCACGGTCGACGCGGTACAGGAACGCGGTCAGCGGGCCACGCCGAAAACGCGGCCGCAGCACCTGACCGGCAATGTCCTGACCGCCGGGACGCAGGCCCAAGGCCCGTAACTGCCGGCGGGTTGCCAGCCCTTCCGGGGCGAGCCGCCAGGGGAAGGTGGGTATCCCGTGGACGGCCCCGGCCGGGTCGAAGCAGCGCGCGAAGGTCAGGCTCATCCGGCCACCGCCACGGCGGTGGTGTCCCGCTCACGCTCGGCCTTCAGCGCCTCACGCACGACCCGGGCCTTCGCCGGAGACGTACGCAGAGCCTTGCGGATCCCCTCACCGGTCAACTTCTCGATCGGCCACGACTCCGTCAGGCTCCGCGCCTCCGCCAACAACTCGGCTTCCGTGCGCGTCGGTCGACTCGATCGAGCCGCCTGCGGGACCCGACCAGTCGGCCGACGGGACGGCTGGCTTGCCTCGGGCACCGGGGTGTCCGGGAACCCCAGACTCTTCAGAACACGCTCACGAGCCGCCGCCGGAGGGGTAGGCGCGTCGGCCGCCACCGCGAGCGGTCGGGCCTCGATCGGCTCGACCACCGGGACGAGCTGAGAGTCCATCTCCGCCCCCGGAGCCGTCTCCTCGGCCACCGGTTCGCCCCGGTCAGACATCGACCGATTTGAATCGATCTGAGCCGATTCCTGACTGTTCGGCTCGATCGCCGGCCGGTGGTGGAGAACCTTGGCGACGAGATCGGAGCCAAAGTAGATCGACCCAACCGGCAGCGACGTCGCCAGCAGCACGAGCACCCAGTTCGTGAAGTCCCCATCCGCCAGTCGACTCCAGCCGATCGACTCGGAATGCAGCTCAGGCAGCAGTCCGTGCACGTAGTTCAGGACCAGCGACGCCAGCGTGTACCCGGCCAGCACCCGCAGGGCGAATCGGCGGGCGTCGCCGGTGAGCGTGAGCGCGGCGACCAGGGCCAGGGCCATCAGGCCGTCGACCACGAACGGGTAGAGCATGGCCGCCGTCGCGTCCGCACCGATGGCCTTGGCCACGTCCCGCAGCGCGTTCCACGAGACCCGGAAGGCCATGGCGACCACGACGACGAGGGCCAGGACGAGCGCGGCTTTCGCCTTGCGCTTCATGCCGCGCCGCCCGAGGACGGAAGGTGAGCGGCCCGGTTCTCCAGCGCGGTCCGGGCGGCGAGCACCTGCCGGCGGGCCCGCCGGAGCCGCTGCTCGTCCACCTCGGTGGGCGTCCGGTCCAGCGTCATGATCTGCGCGTCGAGCAGGTCACGTTCCGCCAGGATCAGCGGCAGCTCGATCTCGATCGCTTCCAGCTCCGCATCCGTCGGCTCAAGGCCGTCGGACCACGGGGTAACGAGGTACTGAAGTGCAGCGATGGACTTCATGGGTCTTGCTCCTTCGAGAGAGGAACGGGACTCAGCAGCCCCCGGCGTTCCCGCGCCGGGGCTGCACTGCGTTGGGGATAAAGCAGGAAGGGCTCCGGCTCCCCTCAACCCCACCCGTTCGAGACGGGCGGGGGAGGCAACCGGCCGCGCCACGAGCGGCGCGGAGGGGCTGAGCAGTACGCATGTCTCCTTCAGGTCTGGGACCTGGCGTAGGCGTATGGAGACGTGACCTTTCGGTCTAAGCCCTCCGGTTAATGACCAGGCGCCGGGTTCACCTCGGCCCGCTCTGTCCCGGGCCCCTTGACCTCGAACGGCCCATGACTGAGGGCACATTGAGGTCCCGCCCCCTCCATCCGGCGAACCGTCCGGCGGGGACATCCCTAAGGTTCCCTAGGGTTCCCTGCGGTGTCAAGCGGTAAGCTAGGGAACCCCAGGGAAGTCGTCGCGGAGGAGCGGACAACATGGCAGGCCAGGCCGACAATCGGGCGCCTTACGCGAGGATTGCCGCCCACTACTCGGAGCTGATCACGTCCGGTCAGCTGCAGCCGGGGACCCTCTTGCCGAGCATCAAGAACATGTCGGAAGAGTGGAAAGTGAGCACGGCGACAGCGGAGAAGGCGCTGCGCAAGCTGCGCAACGAGGGGCTTGTCCGTGGCATCCACGGCATCGGAACCGAAGTGCTGGACCAGCCAGCCCCCATGTCGTCGGGGTCCCAGCGACAGGATCGGGGACGCCGTACCGGGTCCAGCTGGGGGGCAGGCGAGCGGTCCGACTCGCACCAGGCGGCGGTGGTGCCCGCGCCCGAGGACGTGGCGCAAGCCCTGGACATCCAGCCTGGTTCAGACGTGGTTCGGCGTAGCCGTGTGTACCGCGACCGACACGGCATCGTCGCTCACAGCACGTCGTGGATCCCGGCTCGCTACGGGAAGCTGATCCCCCAGCTCGCGGAGAGCGAGCGGCTGACGGGGGGCACGTCGCTTCAGCTCATTGCCCAGGTGACGGGCCACCCGATCAGCCACCGTGTCGACACCGCTTCAGCCCGCCCGCTGACGCCAGAGTACGTACAGCTCTTGGAACTGGACCCCGACAACCCGCCGACCGACCCGGTAGTCGTGATGACGGCCAAGTTCGTGGACAGCGAGGGCAACGTCGTTGAGTACGGTGTGGACCTCGGGGGCCCGGGCCGGACATGGCGAACAGAATCAGAGGTGACCGCGTGACGGTCTGCGTCCTGATGGTCGGCCTTCCCGGCTCCGGCAAGACGACCCTCTCCCGCGCTCTCACCGCTCGCGGCTTCGTACGGCTATGCCCAGACGAAGAGATGTTCCGCCGGCACGGCGTCTACGGGGTGGACTTCCCCCGAGGCGTCTTCCCCACCCTTGAGCGCCCCGTGCTCGAAGACGTGGCTGCCGACCTGCGGGAGCAACTCAAAGCCGGACATGATGTCGTTGTAGATCACGGCTTCTGGACGCCTGCGGACCGGACGAAATGGCGCTCGATCGCTACGGATGCCGGCGCAACGTCCGTACTCGTTTACCTTGCCACTAGCCATGAGGAACTGTGGGCGAGGATCAGTAAGCGGAACGAGTTCCACGCGAACGATCCCAACTCGATCTACTTCTCCGAAAGCGATCTACAGCGGTACCGCACGAGGTTCGTCCCCCCAGCAGCAGACGAACCACATGTGTTGTACGAAGGCGATCCGGCCGCCGTGATCGCAGCTCTGGACGACCTTCGATCCTGACGCCAGCGGGGATGGAAGCGCAGGTCAACTGGACGGTCCTCCGTCTCAGTTTCCGTCTCATTCAACCCCGTCCGGAGCCGTTCACAACGGTCCACACCCCGGGCGGGGGTACGGAGGTGAACGGGGTTGAACGACAACGGCTCGCCCGCCGACCAGCGTGGACAAACCTGCAAAGCGAGTTACGCCGGTTCGATTCCGGTCACGGCTTC
>NZ_JBEZKE010000066.1:0-11014 GCF_040651555.1 Streptomyces sp. NPDC048424
CAGACCCTGCGCGCCGTCGTCGACTGGTCCTGGGACCTCCTCGACGAGCCCGAACGCACCGTGCTGCGCCGGCTGTCCGTGTTCGCGGGCGGCTGCGACCTCGCGGCGGCCGAGGCCGTGTGCGCCGACCCGTCCTACGACACCGCCGACGTCCTCGGCTCCCTCGTCGACAAATCCCTCGTCCTGGCCGAACCGGACGAGGGCCTCGCGCTGCCGGGCCACGGCATGCGCTACCGCATGCTCGAAACCATCCACGAGTACGCCGCCGAGCGCGCCGCCGCCCACCCGGCCGACGTCCGGGCCACCGCCCGCCGCCACGCCGCCCACTACCTCGCCTTCGCCGAGGAGGCCGATCCCCTGATCCGCTCCGCCGCCCAGCTCCCCTGGATCCGGCGCGTTGAGACCGAGCTCGACAACCTCCGCACCGCCCTCCACAACACCGCCGTCGAAGAGACGCACATCAGGACCGACAACGGGTCCGACAACGGGTCCCACATCGGGCCCGACATCGAGACCGCCCAGCGCCTCGCCTTCGCCCTCGGCTGGTTCTGGTGGCTGCGCAACTACCGCGCCGAGGGCGCCCAGTGGACCGCCCGCATCCTCGCCCTCACCCCGGCCGAACCGCCCGAGGGCTCGCCCGCGTACTGGCGCTACATGCGCCTCCAGGTCCTCGGCATGTTCCTGCTCGCGGAGAGCCATTCCGCGGCGAAGTTCCACACCCCCGAGTACCGCGCCATCGCCCTCCGCATCCGCGAGACCTTCCGCCACGGCTCCCCCGAGACCACCCTCTTCCCCGGGATGCTCTGGCCCACCACCGCCTTCCTCGTGGGCAACCCCCTCGACTTCCACCTCGACCTCGAGGAGTCCGTAGCCAACTGCCGCCTCCACGCCGGTGACTGGGAACTCGGCGTGGCCCTCATGCTCCGCACCCACGTCGCCATCGACGTCATCGGCGGCCTGCCCACCGTCGACGCCGACCTCGCCGAACTCCACGAGATCGCCCACCGCGTCGGCGACCGCTGGACCCGCGCCCAGGTGGCGAGCGCCGCCGGAGAGGTCGCCCTCTCGCGCGGCCGGTACGCCGAGGCCCGCACCGAGTACGAGGAGTGCCTGCGCCTCGCCCGCGAGGTCGGGGCCCACATCGAGGCGCCCTTCGCCCTCGCCCGGATCGCCGAGGCCTCCTACTGCGCCGGCGACTTCGACGAGGCCGAACGCCTCCTGGCCCAGGCCGACCAGGAGTCCGGCCGCCACGGCGGCGTGCACGACGTCAGCTGCTTCGCCCGGCTCCTCGCCGCCCTGCTCGCCCTCCAGCGCGGCGACCTCGCAGCGGCCCGGATCGAGTGCGAGCGGGCCCGCGCCGAATCCGTGCGCATCACCGTGCCCGCACAGTTCACCGCCGGGCTGGACAGCATCGACGCCGTCCTCACCGCCCACGAACAGGGCCCGGCCGCCGGACTCGCCAAGATCGGGCCCGGCCTCGCCGCGGCCGTCACCGCCCGCTGCGCGGAGCGCTTCCTGGCCGGCATGGCCGAGGCGGCCGCCGTGCTGCTGGCCGACGACGGCCGGCCCGCCGAGGCCGTACGGGCCCTCGCGGCGGCCACCGCCTGGCGCGCTGGCCATCCGCGCGCGGTCCCCGAGAGCGGCGCCGTGGACGGGCTCCCGGAACGGACCCGCGCCCTGCTCGGCCCCGCGCGCTACGCCCGGGAGGAGTCCGCCGGGGCCGCACTGACCCCGGCCGAGCTCGCCGCGGCCCTCACCGCCACGCTCACCGGCAGCTGATCACGGCGTCGGCCCAGCTCGCCAGCGTCGGCAGGCTGCCCGGCCCGGCCTTCTCCACCACCAGCCGCAGCGTCTTGCGGCCGGCGAGGGACACCTGCACGCCCACCGGCGGGTCCTCGTCGCCGACCGCGGCGGACTGCCACAGCCGCTGCCCGTCGGCGTAGACGGAGAACCGCACCGAGCCGCCGGTGTGGAGCGACAGCCCGTCCACCCCGGCCTGCGCCGAGAAGCTCGTGCACTGCCGGTTGAGGGCGATCTCCACCGAGGAACGCGAGTTCACGGTGATGCCCTGCGCGAAGCGGCGGCCGCCCACCTCCAGCCCCCAGCGCTGCCACACCCAGCTGCTGCGCCAGGTCTGCACCTCGGGCCCGCTGTGGTCCCCGAAGGCCGACTGGCCGAGCAGGGCCAGCTGGAACCCCTGCGGCGGCTTCGACGGCGGCGGGGTCGGCTTCGGCGAGCTCGGCGACGGCCTGGGCGCAGGCCTCTCCCGGCTCGGCGAAGGTGAGGGCGACGGCGGCGGAGACGAGGACGGCGAAGAGACCGGGGGAGCCACGGAAGCCGGAGCCGAAGGAGTCGGCGACGGTACCCGCGCCGGCGGTACGGAGCCCCGCGCGCGCGGCGGCTCCCCCGGCGGGCTCGGCTCGGCCGAGGGCGACGCGGGCGCGTCCGGCACCACCGGCGCCGCCACACCGGGCGCGGGCTTCGCCCGGGCCGGCGGCTCGGGATCGTCCCCGGCGAGCGCGAACACCACCCCGGCGGCCGCGGCCACCGCGATCCCGGCGGCGATGGCGGCCTTGGCCGGCAGCCCGAGCCCCTCGGAAGCCAGCGCACCCCCGGCCCCGCCCCCGCTCCCGGCGGCCCCGCCACTGGCACCGGCCCCCGCCACACCACCCGCGGCGGCACCACCCGCGGTCCCGGCAGCACCGGCAGCCCCGGCCCCCGCGGTCGACCCCCCGGAGGCGGCGGCCGCGGCCCCGGCCCCGCCCGCGGCAACGGCTCCACCGGCCACCACCCCGGCGGCCTTGGCCGCGTACCCGGCGGCGAACCACCCGATGACCGCGACCGGGAGCAGCGCGGGAATCCCCGCATTGACGTCCTCGAGCTCCCCGGCGGCCAGCCGGCACTTCACGCACTCCTCCAGGTGCTTGCGCAGCCCCCGCTCCGCCCGCATCCGCAGCCCGCCCCGCGCGTACGCGCCCAGCCGGTCCGAGTACCGCGCGCAGTCGCCGCCCTCGCTCAGCGCCGCACTCACATGGGCCTGCAGATAGGCCTGCTTGAGCCCTTCCCGGGCGCGACTGGCCAGCACCGCCGTCGCGTTGGCGCTGAGCCCGAACATCGGGGCGATCGCGCTCGGCGACGCCTCCTCGACGGTGGTGTGCCACAGCACGGCCTGCCACCGCTCGGGCAGGCTGCGGAAGGCCTGCATGGCCAGCGACTGCTCGGCCTCGTGCATCGCCCGTACGTCCGCGCCCAGTTCGAGCGTGTCGTCCCCGGACAGCCCCGAGAGCCCGGCTCCGCTCTCCGCACCCGTGGACGCCTGCTCCGCGAAGACCGCGAAGTCCTCGACGAGATGCTCCCGCTTGGCCGTCTTCGCCCAGGCCGCGGCGACCCTGCGCACGGTCGTCAGCAGGTAGGCGCGCACCGACTGGTCCGGCCCCGCCCCGCCCCGTACCGCCTGCAGGGTCCGCGCGAACACCTCGGCGGTCAGGTCGTCGGCGGTGTGCCCGTCCCGGCAGCAGGTCCGCGCGTAGCGCCGTACGGCATCGGCGTGGCGACGGAACAGCTCCTCGTACGCGCCGTCGTCCCCGCCCCGCATCCGTGCGATCAAGTCGCCGTCGGACGGAGGGATTTCGCTCCCGATGCCGCCGGGTCCGGAAGAGCCCGAGGGGCGTGCGTGCCGCCCGCCCGGTTCGCGCTGGGCCGGCACCTGCCGTGCGGGCAGGCTGCCCGCCTCGACCTCGCTGCCGCCGCCACCGAGTGGCTCTTCCCGCCCGTCAACGCTCATCGCGGAAGCCCCCGCACGACACACTCAACCGGTACACCAATCAAGCGTGTCACACGGCGGACGCGCGTCGAACCCCTCTGCGCGCCATCCACTCGTCCGGGCACCATTCGGCGAATCGCCCTATGATCGCCCCGGCGTGCGAACGGCCGAACGGCATGAGAGCCCGCCCGTTCGAGGTGGGCGGGCATCCGCCCGGCGCCGAAGGGGCGCCGAGCCGATGCCGATGCCGAATCCGATGCCGAGCCGATGCCGACCCGCGCAGGTCACGCCGTCCGGGACCGCAGCCCTTCGAGCAGGATGTCGAGCAGCCGCGTCGAAGCCGCCGCCTGCTGCGCCGGGTCGGGCAGCGCGGGCGCCGCCGTCGCTATCACCAGCAGTACATCGGCCACCGTGACGTCGGCGCGCAGCTCACCGGCCTCCCGCGCACGGTGCACCAGCCGTCCGACGACCTCGAGCAGCGCACCGGCACCCGCGTCGTCCGAGGGCTCGTCCTCCGCCGCGCTCCGCGCGCCCACGACCCGCAGATCGGGGGAGCCGGCGGCCACGGTGGACTGGCGCTGCTGCGGAACCCGCGCCTCCTCGGCCTCCTCGGCCCCGTCCTCGCTCGCCGAACCGACCCGCAGCACCTGCGGCGGCAGCAGCCGCCCGGCGCCCGAGGCCACCGAGGTGCGCAGGAAGCGCGACAGCGCCTGCCACGGCTCCTCCTCCTGGCCCAGTGCGGTCCTGGCCTGCTCGGTCAGTCGCGCGGTCTCCTCCTCGGCTATCCGCCGGACGAGGACGTCCTTGCTCGGAAAGCGCCGGTACACGGTGCCGACACCGACCCGGGCGCGCCGCGCCACGTCCTCCATCGGAGCCCCGTAGCCCAGCTCGCCGAAGACCTCGCGGGCCGCTCGCAGCACGTGTTCCAGGTTGCGCTGGGCGTCGACGCGCAGCGGCGTGGACCGGCCTACGCCGTGCGTGGTGCCGCCCGCGAGCGCGCGACCGTTGCTCTCGACCGAGAGCGCGGTCGCAGAACCATGGAAATCGGAAATGTTCATATGTTTCCCCCGGTAATCATTTGTCTCCCCCCGGAGACACTCCCCGCCTTCACGTCGAGGGGGCCACGGTCTCGGGCCCGGTCGTACTACTCCTCGACGAGATACGAACATAGTTGAGCCAGAGTCAATTCAGAAGAGGCAGCCCCGGACGGACCACCGCCCGATCGGAGCATTCACCCCCACTTTTCCGTTCCATACCCCCGGAATCTCCCATTCCGCACGCCCTGACCTGCGGATTTACGCCCACACCGAACGTCCTCTTCCACCCCGCCCCAGCACCACCTCCGGTCACACAATTTGTCGGGCCTGTGGACAAACTCCCGGCCACGTTGCGTCATGGGATGGTGAAGGCTGCTAACTCCCGGGGCACGGCCCCCGGTACCCCGCCCCGTACGCGCATCCTGATCGTCGGCGGCGGCTACGTCGGCATGTATACGGCGCTCCGGCTCCAGCGAAAGCTGAGAGCCGGCGAAGCCGAGGTCACGGTGGTCTCCACCGAGCCCTACATGACGTACCAGCCCTTCCTCCCCGAAGCGGCCGCCGGCGCGATCTCCCCCCGCCACGTCGTGGTCCCCCTGCGCCGCGTCCTCGGCAAGTGCCGCATCGTCATCGGCGAGGCCCAGCGCATCGACCACTCCAAACGGACCGTGACCGTCGCCACCCTCGCCACCGCCGACGAGGGCACCGGCCCCGTCGAGATGGAGTACGACGAACTCGTCCTCGCCCCGGGCTCCATCTCCCGCACCCTCCCCGTCCCCGGGCTCGCCGACTACGGCATCGGGTTCAAGACCGTCGAAGAGGCCATCGGCCTGCGCAACCACGTCATCGAACAGATGGACATCGCCTCCTCCACCCGCGATCCCGCCCTCCGCGACGCCGCCCTCACCTTCGTCTTCGTCGGCGGCGGATTCGCCGGCGTCGAAGCCCTCGGCGAGCTGGAGGACATGGCCCGCTATGCGGCGCGGTACTACCACAACATCAAGCCCGAGGACATGAAATGGGTCCTCGTCGAGGCCAGCGACCGGATCCTCCCCGAGGTCGGCCCCGAGATGGGCGTCTACACGGTCCGCGAACTGCGCCGCCGCAACATCGACGTCCGGCTGGAGACCCGGCTCGACTCCTGCGAGGACCGCGTCGCCGTCCTCAGCGACGGCGCCCGCTTCCCCACCCGCACCGTCGTGTGGACCGCCGGAGTCAAACCACACCCCGTCCTGGCCGCCTCCGACCTCCCCAAGAACGAGCGCGGCCGGCTGGCCTGCACCTCCTTCCTCACCGTCGAAGGAGTCGAGCACGCCTGGGCCGCGGGCGACGCCGCCGCCGTCCCCGACATCACCGCGGCCGAGAAGGGCGCCGAATGCGCCCCGAACGCCCAGCACGCCGTCCGCCAGGCCAAGGTCCTCGCCGACAACCTCCTCGCCGCCCTGCGCGGCGAGGTCCTGACCGAGTACGCCCACAAGTACGCGGGCTCCGTCGCCTCCCTCGGCCTCCACAAGGGCGTCGCCCACATCTACGGCCGCAAGATCAAGGGCTACCCGGCGTGGTTCATGCACCGCGCCTACCACCTCAGCCGCGTCCCCAGCTTCAACCGGAAAATGCGCGTGCTCTCCGAATGGACGCTCTCCGGCCTCTTCAAGCGTGAGATCGTCTCCCTGGGATCCCTCGAACACCCCAGGGCAGAATTCGAACTGGCCGCAGGTGGCGGCCCGAAGCCCCCTCCCCCGCCCCCCGCCCCCAACCCCCCGAAGAACGGCCAGGGCTGACGTTGTCAGTGCGGTCGGCCACACTGGACGTGTGACCATAGGTGGGCTCACCCCTGCACAGAGTGACATCGTCCAGTCAGCGACCGCCCACGAGCGACACAGCGACCACTCGCGACACCACGAGGCTTGAACGCAGTGAACTTCACGCGCTGGAGCGCCCGGTTTCCCGGAACGCAGCGCCGCGCCGCCGCCCGGACCGAACACGCCGCCGCCCAGGCCAAGCGGGGTGAAGGCGCGGTCCCGGCAGCCCGCGGCGGCCGCGCCGACCCCGGAACCGAGCGGGCCGCGCCCGCCGACGGCAAGCCCGCCGACCCCACGGTCGCCGGAACCGGAACCGGCACGGGCCCCGGCGGCGGATCAGGCACAGGCGCCGGTACCGGCAGCGGCACGACCACGGCCCAGCGGACCGGCGTCCTCGCCGCCGTGCCCTCCCTCGACGAACTCTCCGTACGCGAGGTCCTGGGCCGGCTCCCGGCCCTCGTCGCCCTCGTCCACGGCCCCGAGCACCGCGTCGCCTACGTCAACGACGCCTACACCGCAGGCTTCGGCGCCCGCACCCCCGGCGCCCCCGCCCACGAAGCCCTCCCCGAACTCGGCGAGCTCGGCCTGCTCCCGCTCCTCGACCAGGTCCAGCGCAGCGGCAAGTCCCGTACCGCCAAGAACCGCACCGCACCCGGCGGCGCCCACTCGTACACGGTCACCTGCACCCCCGTCGAGTTCCCCGAGGCCAAGCCCCGCACGAACCCGAGCACGGAAGCGGGGAGCGAGGCGGAGGTCCACCACACCGGAGTCCTCATCCACCTCGCCGACGTCACCGACCACGCCGAAGCCGTCGAACGGCTCCGCGCCAGCGAACGCCGCCAGCGCGAGGCCGCCGTCACCCTCCAGCGCTCCCTGCTCCCGCAGGAACTGGAACAGCCCGACGACCTGCGCGTCGCCGCCACCTATCAGCCCGGCGGCACCGAGGCCGCCGTCGGCGGCGACTGGTACGACGTCATCACCCTCGGCGCCGGCCGCACCGCCCTCGTCATCGGCGACGTCATGGGCCGCGGGGTCCGCGCCGCCGCCGTCATGGGCCAGCTCCGCACCGCCGTCCGCGCGTACGCCCGCCTCGACCTGCCCCCGCACGAGGTGCTCCAGCTCCTCGACGGCCTCGCCGCCGAGATCGACGCCAGCCAGATCGCCACTTGCGTGTACGCCGTCCACGACCCCAACGAGGGCCTCCTCGCGTACGCCTCCGCCGGCCACCTCCCGATCCTGGTCCGCGACGAGGACGGCACCGTACGCAGAGCCGCCGACCCCACCGGCCCGCCGCTCGGCACCGGCGGCTGGCTCCACACCTCCGGCACCATCGCCCTCGGCCCCGGCTCCACCGCCGTCCTCTACACCGACGGCCTGGTCGAACGCCGCGGCGAGGACATCGACGAGGGCGTCGCCGCCCTGGAACGCGCCCTCTCCGGCGCCCAGGGCACCCCGGCCGTCATCTGCGACCGCCTGATGCGCGCCCTCGGCGTGGACGCCGACCACGACGACGACGTCGCCGTGATGGTCCTCCAGCAGCCCGCCCGCACCGGCGCGGACGCCGAGCTCTTCCACAACGCCGCCCTGGAACTCCTCGGCGGCATCGAGGCGGCCCCGCGCGCCCGCGCCTTCGCCCAGGGAGTCCTCGCCTCCTGGCGCTTCCCGGTCGAGCTGTGCGACCTCGGCGTCCTGGCCGCCAGCGAGCTCGTCGCGAACTCCCTCCAGCACGGCACCCCGCCGATGCGCCTGCGACTGCGCCGCACCGACCGCCGCCTGATCATCGAGGTCACCGACGGGGACGACCACCTCCCGCGCCGCCGCCGCGCCGAACCGGGCGACGAGACCGGCCGCGGCATCTCGATCATCGCCACCATCGCCTCGTCCTGGGGCTCCCGCCGCACCCCGGGCGGCGGCAAGGCCGTCTGGTGCGAGTTCGCCCTGCCGGACAAGTAGCCGGCCGCACGGACAGCCGGATACGCGGAAGGCCCCGGTCCACAAGGACCGGGGCCTTCCGCACGCACGTACGTATATACGTGCCGTACCTGCCATGCCTGCCGTACGTGACCTACGCGCTCACGGGCTCCGCGGCGGCGTCGGCCTTGGCCGCCACGACCGGACCGCCCTGCGCCACGACCCGGCTCGCCAGCCACGGGTTGTCCTGCGCCGGGCTCAGCCGCCTGCCGAGCCGCAGCGCCAGACCGGCGATCCCCAGCGACACGAGCACGAAGACGCCGATGTAGAGCATCGGAACGCCCGCACCGAGCGGCACCCCGAGCGGCCCCAGCGCCAGCGCCATCTGCTTGACCAGCGCGAAGGCCGAGTTGTACTGGCCCACCGAGCCCTCGGGAGCCAGGTCCGCCACCAGCGGCGCCAGGGTCGGCGACAGCATGGCCTCGCCGATGCCGAAGAGCGCGTACGTGCTGATGAACGCGGCGGCGGCCATCATGGCGCTGCCGTGCCCCAGGCCCGAGAAACCGGCGATGACCCACGCCGCGGTCCAGATCAGACCGACGAGCGCGATCACCCGGGACCGCCGGCGCTTCTCGACCAGCCTGAGCACGACGAACTGCGCGACGACGATCGCACCGGTGTTGGCGGCCAGCGCGAAACCGAGCGTGGACGGGGAGATCCCGGCGGCCTCGGTACCGAAGGCGGCCAGACCCGACTCGAACTGCCCGTAGCAGGCGAAGAACACCACGAAGCCCAGCACGCACAGCTGCACCATGGCCTTGTGCCGGAGCAGCCGCTTCCAGCCGCCGCCCGCCTGTGCCGTGTCCTTGGGCCGGGCGTCCTTGAACCCCTGCACCTGCGGCAGACGCACGGTGGCGATGACGCCGGCCAGCACCAGGAACATCACGGCCTCGATGCCGAACAGCAGGGTGAAGCTGCCGGGCCGGCTCTCGTCGACGATCTGGCCGCCGATGAGACCGCCGATGCCCAGACCCAGGTTCTGCATGAAGAACTGCAGGGCGAAGGCACGGGTCCGGGTGGACGGCGTGGAGCACCACACGATCATCGTGGCCAGCGCCGGCTGCATCACGGCCTGCCCGGCGCCGAGCGTCAGCGCGGACAGCAGGATGGGCACGATGCCGGTGGACAGCCCGAGCGAGAGCGCACCGGCCGACGCGGCGACGGCCGCACCCATGACCACGGGCACCGGACCACGTCGGTCGATGACCCGACCGGTGAAGGGCAGCGCGACGAGAGCGCCCAGGGCGAACGCCACGAACGCGCTCGTGGCGGCCATGGAGCCCAGATCTCGCACCTGCGCCACATAGATGTAGAGGAACGGAACCGTGAAACCGATGCCGAACGCGGTCAGCGCGTTCCCGGCCTGGATCCGCCGCAACGCAGCGCCCATCACCTTGGTCACTTCTCACCTGCCTTTGAGAGCCGAAGACTGAAGACTTCAGAACTTCACATCTAAACTTCGATCCTTAACTCTACACATCGAAGGAGTTAGACGCCAACGGGTTCGTGCCATACTTCGACCCATGGGTGACACCCCCGACGGCACTACGCCCGTCCACGAGCCGAGCCTCGATGAGCAGATCGCCGTCTACCAGCGCGAGTTCCAGGACCTCGACCCCCAGGTCGAGAAGGTCGTGTCGGCACTGAGCCGGCTGCACCGCCGGATGAACGTCGCGTACGGACGCCAGACCGCGGCCCTGGGCATCAGCAACGCGGAGTGGGAGGTCCTCAAGGCCCTCGTCATCTCCGGCTCCCCGTACCGGATGGGCCCGAGCGAGCTCGCGAAGCAGCTGGGCCTCACGCCGGCGGCGATGACCCACCGGATCGACCGCATGACCGCGGAAGGACTGGTCACCCGCGAACGGGACGAGTCCAACCGGGTCCGCGTGATCGTGGAGCTCACCGACGAGGGCCGCAGCAAGTGGCTCGACGCGATGCGCGCGGCCACGGTCTTCGAGGAGGACCTCCTCCAGGACCTCTCCACGGCGGAGCGCGGGGTGCTGGGCGACATGCTCACCCGGCTGCTGGACCGCGTGGAGGACCTCCAGTCCCCCAGCTGACCACCGGGGTTGACACGACCCTCGTGGATCCGTAAGGTTCTTCGAGTTGTCCCTGAGCCGGAAGGTTGAGGCGGCAACGAATCCCGCCGCCTCGTTGCGGCACCCAACTCAGCACGATCTCCCACTGGGAACGAATTCGGCGTGCCCGAATTTATTTCCGAAGGCCGATTATGAATCGCCGGGGAAACCCACTAGAGTTCGGGAGTCGGAAGGGCCCAACAGCCCGGAAGACAAACCCCGCTGACTGGGGGTCAGGCCCGAAAGGATCTGATAGAGTCGGAAACGCAAGAACACAGAACGAAAGCCCGGAGGAAAGCCCGAGAGGGTGAGTACAAAGGAAGCGTCCGTTCCTTGAGAACTCAACAGCGTGCCAAAAATCAA
>NZ_JBEZKE010000067.1:0-10854 GCF_040651555.1 Streptomyces sp. NPDC048424
AGGCGCTGCGGCAGTTACCACTCCCCAGCCCAGTTCAGCACCCGCGTGGTGACTGGTGACTATGCGGACTTACCTCTGCACGGGGGTGTGGGGGGTGGAGGAGGAGCCGACGTATCGAGAATGCCTAGGTGTGTTCTGTACTGAGGCTTGTACCAGGGGCCGTAATGCATGAGCTGTGATCGTGTTGATCTTGTGGCGGGGGCGGTCTCGCGTGCACGCGTGGGCACGTGCACGGGTGCACGCGGTACGCGCGGCACGAGTTCGGTTCGGCGGGGTGCAGCTGCTCGTGCTCCTGGTGCTCGTCGGCGGCCGGGCTCGCGCTGTGCTGCGCGGCCCGGCGTGCGCCGGCCACTGATCAGAGCTTGAGGAACATGTACAGCGCGCCGAACGCGGCCAGGGCTACGGTCAGTGCCGGAATCAGTGCCGGGTAGCTGACGGCGATGACGCCGCCGAGGACTGCCCCGATGAGCGCGGTCGCGATGGTCGTGCGGTTGTCGCTGGGCATGGCTGTGCCTCCATGGGTGCCGGAAAGGGTGGCCCACCCGGTCAGGCCGTGGTGGGGGGGATCACCTTGGAGGAGCGGCCACTTAGCCGCGCAAGTCCCTCCATCCCTTCGGCGGTCTCGCTCCGCCGCGGACAGGGCTGGCGCTGAGGGAGCCCCAAGAATGCGCAGGATCCTCCCCGATTCCCAACTAGGAACATCGGGGAACAACGGGCCCCGGCAACTGCCACCTCCGCGCGCCGGCGCTGGATCAGAAGGGCAGATTCCAGGTGAGGACCCCCGACTTTGGTTATGGGGGGAAGCCAGCGGAAGTCATCACCGGCGGGCCGTGCCGGCCGGGAGCGGGGCGGAGACAGGAGCGGTCGGCCGGCGGAAGGGCCGCCGACGGCGGCCGCGCCGCCGGTCTTGACCGAGTAGAGAAAGTTCTACCGCGCGATCCGGGAGGCCGGTCTCCAGCACGGTTCGGTGGCCCCCCACCGTGAAGTGCTGACCCGTACAGGCCTACTCCGTCAACCGTTGGTAGTAGCCCGGCGGCCGCGCTGGATCGTCCGCACGCCGTTCCCGATGAGGTTCACCGGCGTCTCGGCCCCGGCGAAGAGCAGGATGAACCGCGTACGCGTCCAGTTCGCGCACCCCACTCCCTTGCCGGCCCCGGCGGGCGGCGTACGGTCGTCGGCATGAGCTACGAGACACCCAGGTCGTCGGACGGCACTCGCCTGTGCGCGTGGTGCGGCGGCCCGGTCAAGCAGTCCGGCGTCGGCCGGGCCAAGGAGTACTGCAAGCAGGGCTGCCGAGAGCTGGCCTACCGGCAGCGCAAGCAGCAGAAGCTGATCGACGCAGCGGTCGCCGCCGCTCTTGTTTCGTCAACTGACGATCGCTCCATTTCGTCAACTGACGATCGAATTCCGGCCCCTAAATCGTCAGTTGACGAAACGATGTCTGTGCAGGTCAACCCAGTGATTCCCGCTCCTGCGGTTGAGCCCGATCCCCCGGCGGTGGTGCCTGTCGTGCACCCGGTGTCGGCGGTCGAGGAGGCCCGGAGGGAAGCGATCGAGGCCGCTGCGGCGTATAAGGCCCGGCGCCGGCGCAGCTCCATGACGGCGTCGGCCATACCGCTTCTGCCGGAGACCCCCACCGGTTCGGGGGAGCCGGCCTCGAACCCGTGGATCCGTGCCGTCGAGCGGGCGGCACAGGTGATGGAGCAGGCGTCGCCCTCCGAGGACCAGGAGCACGTGGCCGGAGAGAGCAACCCGCCCACCCACGGCGCTTAGGCCCGTGGGTCCCCGCGGCGGTGCGGGAGACAACGGACGACACGCAGTCCAGCCCCAACGAGACCCGCACCGACGCGGAGCGACCGTGACGGGCTCAGACGGAGCGCGGCAGCAGCTGCTCCCCGCCAGCCCCAGACGGGCGGTGCGCTCGCCTCACGCGCCCGCATCCGTGACGGCGGGGGTACGGCGCCCAGCCCCAACGCCGGGCTGGTACACGGCCGCTCAGGGCCACCACCCCCACCCCTTCCGCCGCTGGCCGCTTTTGCTGATCCGAGCGCGCCCGCAGTCGCCGCCCGGAGGTGGCCGCGCATGCCATTTGACGGTAGGCGCGTCTGTAGGCCCGCCAGAGGCTCGCGGGCGGTCCTGAGCGGGCCTGTTGGGCCCCAGAGGCTCCCAGGACAGCAGAGAGCCCCCGCCAGGATCGGCAGGGGCTCTCAGGCTTGACAGGGGCTTAGGGCTAGAGGTCGGTCCACCAGCGGAGGACGGTCGAGCCAGAGACGACCTTGACGCCGACCTCGACGATGCGGCCGTCCTGGAGGTAGACGGTCCGTACGACCTGGCTGACGCCGACGGTTCCGGTGAGGCCGAGCGCGGCCTTCTCGATCTCGGTCGCGTTCCTCATGGTGACCTCTTCGAGGACGCCCTTCTGAGGGCTGCCGAGCCGAGCGGACGCGAGCTCGCGAGAGCCGCCCGTGCTGACGGGCTCCGTGAGTTCGGGCACGACGTCGATGACGTATGCCGGGTAGTAGCTGGACGAGTAGTGCACCGGAACGCCGGCGCGGCTGACGACCCGGCGTCGAACCGCCACGGGGGTCCCCGGCTCGACCTCAAGGCGGCTGGCCACGATCTCGTCCGCGGCAACGGTGCCGATCTCCAGGATTTGGGAGGTCTCCCCCTCCGACAACGCCTTGCCGGTCTCAGCAAAGTTCCGGACGCGACCCGCGATGTTGTCGCTGGCAGGCGCGGCGGCGACCGTACCGACGCCAGGCTTCGCGATGGTCAACCCCCAAGCCTTGAGCTGTGCGTACGCCCTCACGGCGGTCTTCATGCTCACCTCGTGCGCGTCGCAGACCTCCCGGAGTGAGGGGAGCGTCGCGCCTGCCGGGATGACGCCTGTCCGGATACGTCCGGCGTAGAACGCGGCGATGCCCGCGTACCCCTCGCCCTCGCTCATCAGTCTCTCCCTCGGAGCTCGTGCTGGACTCCTGGTGAGTCCAGCTGTGTACGTCCGACGGTAGACCACTTTCCCCTTGCGGTACAGCACTGGATCCAGTGCTGGACTTTGAGAGGTCCAGTGCTCTACCGTGATGGAGGCAACAGGCCGCCAGAGCAAGGCATCTGGTGGGCCATCACTTCCACGCTCGGAGGGCACGTACATGGCCAGCACCGGTACTCCTCCGCCGCGACCGTCCACCCCGCCCACGGCGGGTGCGAACGGCACGCAGGCGAAGGCGAACAACACGAAGAACTTCGGGTTCTCCCCCCAGATGGGCTTCACGGTCAACGTGAACGCCAACCGGCAGACCAACGGTGTGCCCTCCCAGGGCGGCGGCTCCGCCGGAGCGCCGGGAGGCTCCAGCCAGTCCCTGCTCCCCGCCCCGGAGTTCGCCTCCCCGGCGCAGGTCCGGAACTACTGCAACGCGGTGCGCGCCGCGATGTCGATGATGGCGTTCGAGCTGGCCATGGCCGCCGAGATCATGAAGGCCACCCTGGCGCAGGTCCCCGACCCGGAGGGCCGTATCGGGGCTTCCAAGGTCCGATCCTGGAAGGTCGCCAGGAAGCTCTCGAAGAGCGCGGACGCCGCCCTGGACGCCGCTAAGAACGCCGCCGCCACGTACGCCGCGTTCCAGCGGGAGTACGAGGAGGAGATCAACCGTGTCCGCCACCGTGCCCGGCGCCCGCAGGCGCAGCGCATGGACTGGGCCCAGCAGTAGAGCGGGGGCGGAGACCATGGGCAAGGACGTAGAGAAGGTGGCCGAGGAGCGCCTCAACGGCGAGTCCAGCGCGGCCGGGGTCAAGGCGTGGCTGTGGCACCGGATCAAGCCGCACACCCCGCCGTGGCTGATGGTGGTCGGGACGGGCATGGTCGGGGGCGGCGCGAACCTGATGTGGGCGGACAGCGCGTTCGCGGGTGCTGGCCTCACGCTGGTGTCCGTCGGCCTCACGGCCTCCACCTGGTTCGCGGCCAAGACAACTGGCCCCCAGAGGCGGCTCCACTCCGCCATCACTGTGGCCGCCGCGTCCTCCTGGACGACGTGCGCCGCGCTGGCCGGGCCGCTCACCGGACCCCTGCCGGACCTGTACCTGATGGGCGGCGGGGCGCTCGCCCTGTCGTGGAACATCCGGCAGATCATGCGCCACAACCCGGATGCGGCCCCGGCCGGGAACTCCGCTGGCCTTTTGGACGCCATCGGCCTGGCCAAGCTCAAGCTCGGCAAGGCGAAGGTCACCGACACCGGGCAGGTCCGCGTCCCCTTCGAGCTGGACAAGGGGGCCACGGCGGAGGAGCTGACGAAGGTTCTCCCCAACCTGGAGTCCGCCACGGACGTTCGCCCGGGAGGGTTCCGGGTGGAGAAGAACCCCGAGTCGCACCGGCACGGCGTCCTGGTCGGCGTGCCCGTGGACCCGCTGTCCGGCACCACCTGGTACCCGGGCCCGTCGGCCCCCGGAGGCTCCATCACCGAGCCGCTCGTCATCGGCACCTACGACGACACCCTCCCCTTGGAGATGCTCCTCCCCAAGGGCGTGCACTGGCTCATCGCGGGCGAGACCGGATCCGGCAAGACCGAGGCCGCCATGGACATCCTGTCCGAGGTGCTGACCCGCACGGACGTCGCCGTGTGGCTGTCCGACCCGGTCAAGCGCGGCATGGACCTGGGAGGCCTGTTCTCCGCCTGCGACTGGGTGGCGCTGGAGCCCGACGACGTCGAGTCGATGGCCACGGCCGTCATGCAGTCCACCCCGCACCGCGCCGAGTGGCTGCGCCGCCACGGCTACCGGAAGTGGGAGCCCGCGTGCGCGGTGAGGCAGACCGACCCGGCGCACTCCTGCCAGCCGGGCCAGCCCTGCGGCTGCGCCGGACTGCCCTTCCTCCTCGCCTGGTTCGAGGAAGCCGCGGAAGCGTTCGCACGCCTCGACGAGGAACTGTTCAAGCAGGCCGCGAACCAGATCCGCGCGACAGGCGCCGCCCTCGTCTTCTCGCTCCAGCGCCCCAGCCACGACCAGATGTCCACAACCGTCCGCGCCGCGCTCCCCTCCGCCCTCGTCTTCGGCATGGACGAGCGGGACGAGACCCTCGCGCTCCCGGGCGACGTCCTCGACGCCGGCGCGCACCCCGGCCAGTGGGGTGCCGGATACCCGGGCTACTGCTACCTGGTGGAGACCGGCACCCCGGTGGCACGCCAGATCACCCCGGCCCGCACCTACCGCAACGACCCCGTCGTCTTGGAGTGGGTCACCGCGACCTTCGCCTCAGTCCGCACCCCGGACGCCGGACAGGTCATGGCCGCCGTCGCCACCGCCGTGGCGGGCCAGCGGTACACGAACCGTGCCGCCCTCTCCGGAGCCTCCCTCGGCGAGGAGCAGGCCCCGGAGACCTACTACGACGACGAGGAGAGCACGGTGAACGAGCGGCTCGTCGACGCGGAGGACGAGGACCTGGACCCGTCCGCAGACCTGGACGAGTCGCAGGCCGGGGACGACACACCGCTTGTCCCGGCCGACACCCGGCCCGACCTCGGCCCCGAAGAGGCGCGGGAGGCGATGGAGGTGCTGCTCGACGAGTGGCACGCCATGGGCCGCCGCACGGTCACCCCGGCGGAACTGCTCGCGTACTCCGAGCAGATCGGCCGCAAGACCACGTGGATCAAGAACGTCATCCGCGACATGCGGGCGGAGGGCCGCCTCGAAGAGGACCTCAAGGCGAAGAAGCCCGGGGTCTACAAGATCCGCCCGCGCCAGACCGCCGGGGTCTGACCCCCCTCTGACCGGTCAGGGTCGCTGACCCCCGAACTCCCCCAGGTGGGGAGGGGGTCAGACGCCCTGACGGGGTCACACCGGTCAGTCCCCCGTCAGACCCCCGTTGACCACATGCAGTGGGCCGACCCGGTAGCCCCCGGATCGGCCCCGACACCCTCGGAGGAAACCCGTGAGTGCCAACCCGCAGTATCCCGCCCACGACCGCCCGATCACGACCGACGACCTCCTCGCCGCGCTTGTTCCGGACACCCCCGCCGGCGCCCAGCAGACCGACCCGGCTCCCACCGCTCCGGCCCTGCAGCCGGTCCTCGATGTGGCTGCGCTCCTGGAGCTCGCCCGCCGCCAGGGCGCCCTCGAAGCCACGGTCACCCAGCAGACCCCGGCAGGGCTCCCCGCTGTCCCGGAGAAGTCGAGCCCGATCGTGCCCCGGTGGGCCGTCGGCACCGCGGTGGCCGCCGTCGGCATCGGCGTCGGCGGAATGCTCCTCGGGTTCGCCCTCGACCTCCTCGCCACTGGCGCCGCCGCCGTCGCGGCCGGGATCACCGCCGCCGCGCCCATGCTGCTCCTCGGCGCGGTCTTGGTCGCCGCGCTCCTCGGCCGCCGTTCCGGCAAGGGCGATGGCGGGTTCGAGGTCACGCAGACCGTCGTCCAGACCATCACCAACACGGTGAAGTCGACGGGGGGTCGTCGGTGAAGCTCGACACGCAAGCCCAGGTCGACTCGGCCGAGCGCACCCTCCGGCTCGTGTGGGCGATCGTCTTCGGCGCGGTGCTGTTCTCGATCCTGACCGTCACGCCGCTCGTCGAGCAGGTCACGCCGGACGAGTGGGACTGGACCGCGCCGATCCTCCCGCTCGTCGTGGACGCCGCCGTCATCATCGTGGTCCGCGTCGACACGATCGTCGCCCGACTCGACGGAGACGCCGGCGCCTGGCCCGTGGTCCTGCGCTGGCTCACCGGCGCGATGACGCTCCTGCTCAACGTCGGGGACTCCGCGCTCAAGGGCGACATGGTCGGCGTCGGCGTGCACATGGTCGCCCCGACCCTGCTCATCGTCACAGCCGAGGCCTCGCTCAAGTGGCGCCGGGCGATCACCGTGGCGACCGCCCGCATCGAGCGTGAGCGCGCCAACGAGCGTGAGCGCCTGGCCCGTGAGCGCCGGGAACAGGAAGACCGCTCACGGGCGGACCGGGAGGCCAGGGAGAAGGCTCATGCCGACGAGCGCGAGCGCGCCCGGCAGGCCGAGGATCGCCGCCGTGCCCAGGAGCGGGCCGACCGTGAGCACGAGCGTGAGCAGACGGCCCGCCTGGAGCGTGAGCGCCTGGAGCACGAGGCCCGGATGGCGCGAGAGGAGCGCGAGCACATCGCCGAGGTCGAGCGGGAGCGCCGGGCGGAAGAGGCCAGGCGCCAGAAGGAGGAGGCGGACCGCGCCGAACGGATCCGCCGGGATGAGCAGCAGCGCCTCGAACGCGAGCGGCTGGCCAAGGAAGCGGCCCAGAAGGCCGAGCGAGACAGGAAGGCCGCCGAGGCCCGCAGGACCGGACCGGCGCCCGTGAGCGCCGCCGTGAGCACCGCCCGCCCGGCCGTGAGCGCCACCGTGAGCACCCCCGCTCACAACGCCGCTCACGACGCCCCGGCCACCGAGAAGATGAGCGAGAAGGACGCCTTGGAGGCGGTCGCGGCCGCCGTCATCGCAGGCCGCTCACAGCGGTCCGTCGCCGCGCTCACGGGCTGGTCCACCGGCTGGGTCGCCAAGCAGTTCAAGGACCTTGAGGAGGTCGCAGCATGAGCACCTTCGTCACGACCAGCCACGGCGCCGACTTCTTCGGCGAGGACCGTCACCTGACCAAGTCCCTAGCCTCCCTCGCCGACTACGCCCGCGGCTGCCTCGCCGCCGACGAGCGCGACCAGCTCGTGCAGCTGCTCACCGCCCAGGAGATGGCCGAGGTCGGCACCGAGCAGTCGATCCCGGCCGCCGTCGCCGGACGGCTCGCCGACCAACTGGGCCGGATCGCCCGTAACCACTACCTCCGCTCGAAGCGCCTTGCCGAGGCCGCCGCACTGCTGGCGGCCGCCGCCGGCCGCGCCGCCGCTGACGGCGAGCCGTGGCAGTGGCGGATCGAGACCAGCCCTTGACTGGCTAGCCCCCCGCGCTGACACAACAGCCCGGACCGGATACCGGTCCGGGCTTCTTCCGCCCGTCGAAGTCACATCCGACCCAAAGGGCTACGAGCGTCTTTGCTCTGATGGACAGCCACATGTGCCAGGCTCTGCCCCATAAGCTCCAGAAACGGCAACGAGCCGGGGCTCTGACCTCCCGGCTCGTCCGCCTCCAGTCCTCGCCGATACGAGAACAGGTGACGTTGCTCGATGACGAGCGTACGAGAGAACCGCGCGACCGCGCCACAGCACGCTGCCGTGCCGGGACCTCGGTGCCACTGCGGCACCCCTCTGGTCCACATCCCCGGCAAGCGCCCCAAGGTCTTCTGCTCCCCCGCCTGCAAAATGCGGGCAAAGCGGGCAACGGAAAAGGCCAAGGCAGAGGCAGCTCGACCCCCCGCCGGCGGTGCGGGGCAGGACCGGCCCGAGCCAAAAAGTAACGCGGGCTTTAGTAGTAAGGGAAAATCTCCGTCCACCGCAGGTCAGAGGGGGTCTGAGACCCCGGCGGCAGCCAAAAAGGAACAGCCGAAGACGGACCCTCGCGACGAGAGGTTCCAGCGTCGTGACGCTCACCAGACTGTCGCGCTGAGCGAGGCGTTCAAGGCCTGCGGCTACCGACTCACGAACGGCAAGGCCGAACTGCTGTGGAAGCCCGGCGAGGCGACCTTCGGCGGCACCTGCCGGTGCAACAACGTCCACATCTGTCCGTGGTGCATGAGCCGCATCCTCGCGGTCCGCGCGTCCAACGTTCAGCTCGCCTCGGACGGCCTGGCCGACGCCGGGTACGGACTCCACCTCGGGACGAACACGCTGCGGCACTTCGAGCGGATGAAGTACGGCACGGTCCGCAAGGGGATGAGGCACGGCCTGGTCGCGGTCCTGCACGACGGCTGGGCCGGTGCGTACGGGTCCGCCGGCCGTCGCTGGCGCCGTCTCCGGACCGACTTCGGGATCGTCGGCTACGAGCGGGCCTTCGAGGACACGTTCGGGTGGGGCACCGGCTTCCACCTCCACTGGCACACGCTCTGGGTCACCGAGACCGTGCTCGCCCCCGAAGACCAGGACGCGTTCGCGACCGCGCTCGGTACCGCGTGGGCCGAGTCGGTAGAAGCCGCGGGCGGCTACAAGGTCAGCGACACCTGCGACCGCCCGAACTGCTCCTGCGGAGGCAAGGGCCACGGGTTCGACCTCCGCCCGCTCAACGCTGGCGAGGAGGGGCAGGCGGCCCGCTACCTGTACAAGGACGGTGACAAGGCCAAGGGCGGCGTCGCCAAGATCGGGCTGGAGCTCGCCTCCGACAACAAGAGCGGCCGGGCCTTCGGGCGCATGGGACCGCTGGAACTGGGCGACGCGGCGGCAGCCGAACTGCTGCAGCTCGGTCAGCCGGGGCCGCTCGTGGAGAAGTACCGAGAGCGGGAGTTCGGCGTCTTCCAGGTCCGCAAGCACTATCGCTCCCAGAACCTCAACAAGCTGATCAAGGCGCTGGAGATCCCGCAGGACACCCGAACCGACGAAGAGATCACCGACGACACCGAGGGCCTGACGGCCATTGCGGTCATCCCCGCTGGCACCTGGTACCGACACATCGCCCGGCGCCCCGGACGTCGCCTCGACCTCATCAAGGTCGCAGAGGTCTACGGCCTGCCCGGTGTTCGGCGCCTGGTCGAGTCCTGGGACCTGGTGTGGGGCAAGGACGTCCTCGACCCTCCGGCCGGGACCGCGACGCCTGTAGCCCCTGGCGACCTCGACGCCGACCAGCTCGCGTTCCAGGTGATGCCGAAGGAGGAGGCGGAGTTCAAGGCCGCGCGTCGCGCCGCGAACGAGGTGCGCAAGGACGACGTCGCCGCCGCGCTCCACCGCTTCCGCAACCCGAAGGAGCCGATCCGAGTGAAGGTCAGCTTGAAGAAGCCGATTCGGGCCAAGCGCCAACCTGCCGCGTAACGCAGAACACGACGACCCCGGCCATCCTTGGTCGGGGTCGTCACGCGTTCACCGGTCTGCTCATCGTTCCAATGAGCACTAACTCGCTCCACCTGCGGGGCCGGTGCCGAGGGTGCGCCGGCCCCGCAGCATGTGCAGCGCCGGATCGCCATCGGCCACGTCCTGGTGCTCGACGTCGATGCGCTCTGCGGCGAGGCGCCGTGTATTCGAGGACGGCGTCGCCGTGTTCCTGGTGCTCGTCGTCGGACCGGTGCCCAGCGGGCGGCGCGTGGTGCTCATGACGGAAGTCTGCCGTTCGTCGAGGAGTTCCCCAGCCCTGGGGAACCCCCTTTGTCCACTCACCACGTTTGATCATGCCCGGGGCGTCCCCGGCAAGACCCCGGACGACCGCTTACCGGGCTGGCTCCCTGCCGCCCCGATGGCGACGAGAAACCTCTCTCTGGCTGACGCAGAAAGAGGTGTCGTTCTCCGATTCGGGCTTGCCCACGGGGTCTGACCGGCGACGACGCCGAGATCGCCGGGAGGGGGGGTCCCACCGCCGGTCCTACCTCCGGTGCAACCCCTAGTCCGCCTCTGCACGCAACCGTCCAGCCGCCCTCCGGTGCAACCTTCAGACGTCGCCGCACGGGTGCGGCCACCCCCTGGGCAAGCCTCCACTGGGCAAGCCTCCCCGGACCCTGGGCAAGCCCCAGTAGCGCCCCCAGTACCCCCGCAGCAGACTGGAAGTGCGGGGCCCTGTGGAGTGCCCGCATGAGGCGAAGGCCAGACACGTGCGAACCTGCCCGACGCCCGTTCCAAGATCACGTATCGGAGATACCTGGAGTGCTCCGACGGTCGGTGGAGGGGGACGCTGGGGGTGAAACTGCGGGAGAAGCCAGGGGGGAACCTGAGGGGGAAACTGCCGGGGAAGGCGCTGCGGCAGTTACCACTCCCCAGCCCAGTTCAGCACCCGCGTGGTGACTGGTGACTATGCGGACTTACCTCTGCACGGGGGTGTGGGGGG
>NZ_JBEZKE010000068.1:0-10218 GCF_040651555.1 Streptomyces sp. NPDC048424
CCAGCATGAACTGCGCCACCAGCAGCACCACCAACACCAACTTCAGACGCCCGTCCAAACGGACCGGACCCCCAGCACCACCCCCCGCACCCGCACCAACACGCGCACCCTCGACAACCGACATCGCGACACTTCCTCTCGATCACGCAACGAGCTGTTGCGTCATCGACTCTGGACTGGTCGGAGGGGGTTACCCAGCCCCCTGGTTGTGCTGGCGCCGGGCAAGCTAGCACTGCCAGGGCCACCTTCACGGGCAGCGTTCCGCGCCCTCCCCCGGCACACTGGAACGCATGGACACTCCCACTGCCCTGGGCGAATTCCTCCGCACCCGTCGCGCCCAGCTCCAGCCCGAGGACGTCGGTCTCCCCTCGCACGGCACCCGCCGGCGCGTACCGGGACTGCGGCGCGAGGAACTCGCCCTGCTGGCCGGCGTGAGCATCACGTACTACACGCACCTGGAGCAGGGGCAGAGCACGAACGCCTCGGACAGCGTGCTCGACGCGCTGGCCCGCGCCCTGCGCCTGTCTCCGGACGAGCACGCGCACCTGCTCAACCTGGCCCGGCCGCCGCGCGCCAAGCGGGCCCAGTCGCCCCGTCCCGAGTACGCCCGGGACACCACGCGCCGGCTGATCGGCGCGATGCCGCAGGTGCCCGCCGTCGTCCTGGACGGCCGCAACAACGTGCTCGCCTGGAATCCGCTGGGCCACGCCCTGCTCGCCGGGCACGTCGACCTCGCGAGCCCCGAGGATCCCGCCGTACGTCCCAACCTCACGCGGATGCTGTTCCTCGACCCGCACACCCGGGAGCTCTACACGGACTGGAAGGGCGAGGCCCGGGTGGCCCTGGCGGCGCTGCGCCTGGTCGCCGGACGCAATCCGGAGGACCGCGCGCTCGCCGAGCTCATCGGGTCGCTGATGCTGCAGAGCCCCGATTTCGCCTCGCTGTGGTCGAAGCACCCCGTACGGGACTGCACCGTCGGCACCAAGACCCTGCACCACCCCGTGGTGGGCCCGCTGACCCTCGATTTCGAGAACCTGCACCTCACGGACGGCACCAATCACCGGATGCTGCTCTACAGCGCCCCCGAGTCCTCCCCGTCCGACGCGGCCCTGCGCATGCTGTCGAGCCTGACGGCCGGTTCCACCGCCCCGGGCCGGGGAACGCCGAGGCCCGCGTCGGCGGATGCCGACGCGGGCGGGGAGCGGTAGGGCGGCGGGTCAGTCCCGGGCGGCCGCGGTGACCGGGGTGCGGTCGCCGGAAGGCTCGGGGGCCGGGACGGGGGCCGGGGCCGCGTCCGGGGCGGGCCGCGTACGGGGCCTGGCGCGGCCGAAGCGGCGCATGGCGGGCATCTCGACGAAGCGGAAGAGGAGCCACCCGCCGAGCAGTGACGCGGCGAAGAAGCCGGCGATCACCAGGAGGGCCACCGGGACGCCGTAGGTGTTCTCGCCCAGCAGCGAGCGGAGGTAGAAGATCGTGACGCCCTGGACGAGGTAGAACCCGAAGGAGACCTCGCCGAGCCAGACCATGGGCCGGCTGCGCAGGAAGGTGGCGCGGCCCTCCACGTCGGCGCTGGCGGTGGCGCCGATGAGCGCGGCGACCGGGATGATCGTCGCGACGACGAACCCGTACTGGAACGGGGCGACGAGCGCGGCGGCGTAGCCGAGAACGGTGAGCACGAGGGAGACGCCGAAGCCGATGCGGCGCGGCCACAGGCCCGCGAGGACGATGCGGGCGAGCAGGATGCCGAGGACGAACTCGAAGAGGCGGCCGGCCGGGAGCAGGTAGCCGAACCAGAACTGCATCCCGGAGATGGGCGTGATGGTGGACTTCGGGGTGTCGGGGACGAAGTAGGTGGCGATCAGCTGGAGTGCGATCATCCCCGCGATCATCGCGGCGCTCCAGCCCCAGAGGGCGGTCCGGCCGCGGAGCTTGCGGATCGGAACGATGAGCGCCGGGAAGAGCATGTAGAAGAGCAGTTCGCTGCCGAGAGACCAACTGGGCGGGTTGACGCTGAGGTTGATGGTGGGCTGCGGCCACCAGGTGTGGATGAGGAGGAGGTTCGGGAGCCATTCGGCGACGCCCGTGACGGCCGAGCCGGCGAAGAGGACCATCGCCGCGGCGAAGACGACGAGGTGGTTGGGGAAGATCTTCAGCAGCCGGCGGCGGAGGAAGGCGGTGACGCGCTCGCCGGGCTTGGCGGCCCAGGCGAGGACGAACCCCGAGAGGACGAAGAAGAAGGAGACTCCCAGGTAGCCGGCCTTGCCGAAGGCGGTGGAGAACCCGTCCGCGAGGGTGGCGTCGGCGAAGGGGTTGATGGGCGCGTTCGGCGGGATCGGGGAGTCGGTCAGGGACGAGTGGAAGAAGAAGACGGAGAGTGCGGCGAAGAACCGCAGGCCGGTCAGTGAGGGCAGCTTCGCCCGCTTCTCGGCGCCGGGAGACGTCGTGGAGGCCACAGGGAATCGCTCTTTCGGAAGAGGTGCGGAAGAGGTTTCGTGAAGGACGGCCGCCGGGGCCGTGGTCCGCCGTGCTGCGGGGCCACGGTCCCGGGCGGCGCGCGCAGGGGCGTCGCGGGAGGCGGGACTGCCCGTCGGGGCTCGGGGTGGCGCGGGGCCGGGCGTGGGGCCGGGCGCGGGGGCCGGGCGCGGGGGCCCGGCCCGGCGCGGGCGTCCCCCTACTGCTCGATCTGGTTGCGGTAGACCATGAGCTTGGCGTCCTTGGCCACGTAGTAGTTCTGGACGGAGTAGGCGATGGTGGCGAAGTCCAGGCGGCCGTCGCCGTTGAAGTCGGCGGTGGCGATGCGGGCGACGGACTCCTCGGAGACGCGCCACTTGGCCCAGACGCCGTTGGCCGCGTCGATCGCCTTGTAGTACATGACGCCCTGCCACGGCCACGGGCCGCGCAGCGCCACCAGGAACTCCTCGTCCCCGTCGCCGTCGAAGTCGGCGCAGACGATCTGGTGGCCGGGGCCCTCGCCGTTCTCGTTGGGGTCGCCGTAGACGTCCAGCAGGACGCGGTTCCAGCCCTCGCCTTCGGCGGCCTTGGTGTAGACGGCGACGGTGTTGCCGTGGAAGGGCTCGATGGCGGCGACGTAGGCCATCGGGTCGTCGCCGAGGCGGCCCGCGTTGAGGTCGCCGCTGCCGCGGAAGCCGGTCTGCTCGAACTGGGTGAGCTCGCCCGTGCCGATGAGCTCGCGGACCCACTCCTGACGGTTCTCGTCGAACCAGAGCCAGGTGACGCCCTCGTCGGAGGCCAGCAGGAGGGATTCGAGGTCGGAGCCGGGGACCAGGCCCCGCTTCTTCTCGGCGCCGTGGATCATCCGGAAGTGGCTGTCGTCGATGACGGTCATCGGCCACTCCTCGGCCGTGTGCACGTCGTCGGGCTGGGTGAACAGCACCACCGGCAGGACGGCGTGGACGTCTTCCTTGGCGACGATCGGCAGGCCGATGATCTGGAGCCGGTCGGTGCGGGTGAAGTGGCCGGCGCGCAGCCGGTGCATGCCGGTGGCGCGGCCGACGTAGTGCCGCTTCCAGCGGGACTCGTCCTTGTCGGGGGTGCCCGGGTTCTCCAGCCAGTCGATCTTGCCGCCCTCGGTGTTGGCGTCGTGGATCGTGCCGATCGGGCCGTAGAGGTCGTAGCAGACGATGACGTCGGGGTGGCCGTTGCCGCTGACGTCGGCGAAGTCGGCGCCCACGGGCATCTTGATGCGGTCGGCTATCAGCCGGCGGGTCCAGTCGCCGTCGTTGGCGTACCAGTAGATCTCGCCGAGGCGCAGTCCGTAGCCGAACAGGTCGGGCTTGCCGTCGCCGTCGATGTCGGGCGCCTCCAGCCAGTAGCCGTCGCGGAGCTGGTCGGCGACGACCTCGGCGGTGAACTTCGGGGCGCGCAGGACGGTCTCGTTGTTCTTGCCGGTGGTGGTCATCAGTGGTTCTCCTGGGAGCGTGCGAGGCGGACGGCGCGGGGGACGGGGTGGTACTCGATGGCGAGCCAGATGCAGTCGGTGTCGGCCTTGTACTGGTGGAAGGGGTAGTGGTAGGTGCACTGCGGGCCGGTGGCGCAGAAGGGGTCCTGGGTGGTGTAGCCGGGGCTCATCAGGACGTCCTGGTAGAGGGAGGCCTGGTCGTGGTTGCGGAACCGCTGCATCCGGCCGAGGCCGTGGACCTGTGTGTGGACCTCGATGAAGTCGTGCTGGTTGTGGATGAAGCAGTTGGTCCCGGCCGGCGCGAACCAGAGGTTGGCGCGGACGGTGAACTCCCGCTGGACCATGGCGGTCTCGCGCTCCCCCAGCACGTGCGCCGGGTCGAAGACCACCGTGGTGATCTCGTCCTGGGGGCTCCGGAAGAGGGGGGTCTCGCGGGGGAAGTCCCCGTCGGGGCCGAGCAGATCGGCCAGGTGGGCCCAGCCGGGTGCCTCGGCGACGCCGGACACCTCGCCGCCCTCTTCGGCGGGGCGCAGCAGGAGCAGCGCGTCGGCCTTCTCGATGCGGGCGTCGGCGAGGACCGTGGAGGAGAGCGGGGGGATGGCCTTGCGGAGGTCCTCGGCGACGATCACGGGGGTGTTGCCGGGGTTGACCACGATGGTGCGGCCTTCGACGGTGTAGTCCACGGCGTCGCGCACGAGGTCGGCCCTCAGGTACGGGGTGCTGAAGTTCAGCGGGCGTTCGATGGCGGACGGGGTGGCGGTCATGCGGGCTTCCTCTCGGTCAGGTGCGGGCGAAGGCGGCCGTACGGGCGAGCTCGACGCTGAGCTCGTCGGCGGCGCTGTCGGGGACGAAGGGCTCGGGGGCGGGCCCCAGGCCGAAGAAGTGGGCGAGTGCGGCGACGGTGCGGGCGGTGGCCTGCCCGTCGCCGTACGGGTTGGCGGCGTTGGCCATCCGCTCGTACGCGGCCTGGTCGCGCAGGAGCTCCAGGCTGCTGGCGACGATGCCCTCGGTGGCCGTTCCGACGAGGCGGGCGGTGCCGGCGACGATGGCCTCGGACCGCTCGGTGACGTCGCCGAGGACCAGGGTGGGCTTGCCGAGCGCGGGACCCTCCTCCTGGCTGCCGCTGCTGTCCGAGACGATGAGGTCGGCGCGGGCCATGAGCTTGCAGAAGCTGAGGTAGGGCAGCGGGTCGACGACGGTGATGTGCGGGTGGCCCCCGATGTGCGGGAGGAGCGCCTCGCGGACCACGGGGTTGCGGTGGAGCGGGACGACGACGCGTACGCCGGGCTCGTCGGCGATGCGGGCCAGGGCCTGTCCGATCTGCGGCAGGTGGGGCCATGCCTCGTGGCGGTGCGCGGAGGCCAGGACGATCCGGCTGGGGTCCACGTCGAGGTCGGCCAGGGCCGGGTCGCCGTAGCTCTCGGCGCGGCCGCAGGCCCAGCGCAGGGCGTCGATGACGGTGTTGCCGGTGACGGTGACGCTGCCGGCGTCGATGCCCTCGCGCAGCAGGTTCGCCAGGTTTCCGGGGGTGGGGGCCAGGTGCAGGGCGGCGACCTGGGCCACGAGCCGTCTGTTGCCCTCCTCGGGGAAGGGTGAGCCGAGCCGGCCGCTGCGCAGTCCGGCCTCGACGTGGACGACGGGGATCCGCTGGTGGAATCCGGCCAGGGCCCCGGTGAGGGTGGTGGCGGTGTCGCCGTGGACCAGGACCGCGTCGGCGGGGGCGGTGGCGAAGTAGTCGTCCAGGCCGCGCAGGGACCGGTAGGTGACCTGGGAGAGGGTCTGCTTGGGGGCCATCACTTTCAGGTCGACGTCGGCGGTGAGGCCGAAGGCGTCGAGGGTCTCGTCCAGCATCTGGCGGTGCTGCCCGGTCGAGATCACGACGGGCTCGAAGCGCGGGTCGTCCTGGAGGGCGCGGATGACCGGCGCGAACTTGATGGCTTCCGGCCGGGTGCCGAGGACTACGGCGACGGAACGCATGGCTTCCTCTACTTTCTGACGCGTTGGGAATCGAGCCGTGGCATGACGCGGGAGGGCGCGGCACGGCGGTGCCGCAGACCTGTTCGGGGTGGTGGCCAGGGGATCGGATCTCGCTGCGAGGGGCTTTTCAGCTGCCCTCTTCCGGCCAAGAGACAGCTTTCCCGGAGCCGGCCGGGGAGTCAACGAACACCCGCGGCCACTCGAACGGTTGAGCGGGAACGACAGAAGCCCCGTACTCCGGAGACCGGAGTACGGGGCTTCTGACCAGCGGGAACGCGAGGAGCATCAGCCTCGCGCGGGCTTGATGGACATGGAGTGGCGGAAGAAGTCGGACGGGTCGTAGCGCCTCTTCACCTGCTGCAGGCGCGGGTAGTTGTCCTTGTAGTAGAGCGTCTGCCACGGCACGCCGGAGCGGTTGCGGCGCGGATCGGTGACGTCGCGGTCGGGGTAGTTGATGTAGCAGCCGTCGGTGCTGTCGTCGATCAGGGGCACGCCGCCGGTCGCCGAGAAGAAGTCCTCGTACAGGCCGCGCAGCCAGCCCAGGTAGAACTCGTCCTCGCTCTCCTCCTGCCAGAAGGTCTGGAAGCACATCTTGAAGATGGACGACCGTTGCGCGTTGGCCGTCGCGTCGGGCGCCGCGGCGTTGACCTGACCGCCGAAGGAGAACAGCACCAGCATGGTGTCCGGGTTCTTGAAGTCCGGCCGGCTCATGTACCGGTAGAGCGAGGCGATCTGATGGTCCGTGAAGTTCTTGCGCATGTACGCGGACTTGTGCGCGCCGCGTGAGGTGGGATTGGTGATGGTCGGGTTGTTGGTGCCGACCAGCCGGGTCGCCTGGAGCCACGGCAGGGTTCTGGGCTCCGCGAACTGCGGCATGGCGGGCAGTTCACCGGTGGCGCGGGTCAGCGCCTTCGGGATGACCCCGGTGCCGGCCGTGATCGCCGCCAGGTAGTCGTCGAGCAGTTTTCTCGCGTTCGGCACGGTCGCGTCGACCTGGGTGAACATGCCCACGCTGCCGTGCGCCTTGGAGCTGACGTTGAACAGGCTGGACAGATGGCGGTACGGGGAGTCGGGGGCGCTGTTCGCGGCGTGCCAGGCACCGAAGTTCTTGAGCAGCCGGGTGAACTTCGCCTCCGTCAGCTGCTCCCAGGGGAAGTCGACGGCGCTCACCAGAACCGTCGACGGCGGGGAGATGAGCTGTTCGGATGGTTCGGAGCCCTTGGCGCCCGGGGAGCGGAACCAGTAGCGGGTCACCAGGCCGAAGTTGCCGCCGCCCCCGCCGGTGTGCGCCCACCACAGCTCGCGGTTCGGATCGTTCTTCTCCCGGGTGGCCACGACCGTCCGCACGCCGCCCTTCCCGTCCGTGACCACGACCTCCACGGCGTAGAGGTGGTCGACGACCAGGCCGTGGGCCCGCGAGAGCAGACCGTACCCGCCGCCCGCTATGTGGCCGCCGGCCCCGACGCTGTAGCAGATGCCGCCGGGTACGGTGACGCCCCAGCCCTTGTAGAGGGCCTCGTACACGTTGATCAGACGGGCCCCGGCCTCGACGACGAACGCCCGGAACTTCGGGTCGTACCCGACGTGCGTCATCTCCGAGAAGTCGATGATGACCTCGGTGTCGGGGTGCGCGGCGAAGTCGGCGAAGCAGTGGCCGCCGCTGCGCACCGAGACCCGCTTGCCCGCGCGGACGGCGTCTCTCAGGGCGCGTTCGGCGTCCGCGGTGGAGCGGACCATCTTGATGTAGTCCGGGCGGGCCACGAAGCGCTGGTTGTTGCCGGTGGTCAGCATCTCGTAGCGGGGGTCGCCCGGCCGTACCACGGATCCGGCTCCGACGGCCGTGCCGGGGGCTCCGGAGGAGGCGGGAGCCGTGGCGGCGGCCGCGGGGCCGGCCAGCGCGCCGGCCACCGCCGCGCCTCCGACGACGGCGGCGCTGCGGGTGAGCATGGTCCGGCGATCGACACCGTTCATGTGGGTCTACCTCGACTTCTCTTCGACGATGGAGTGGGTGCCGTACCCGGCACCGGCGGAGGGGTGCTGTGCGGGGTGCTGCTGTTCGGCGTTCTGCTGTACGGAGTTCTGCTGTGCGGACTGCGGCTCGGCGGGGAGTTCTGCCTCCGGCAGCGGGCCCGGCCGGCGGGTCCTGCGGTCGAGCCGGCCGGAGAGCGCCGCGGTGCCCAGACCGGCGGCGGCGAGCCCGGCACCGATCCAGGTCGGCGCGGTCCATCCGAGGCCGTGGGCGACGGCGAGACCGCCGAGCCAGGCCCCGAGGGCGTTGCCGAGGTTGAAGGCCGCGATGTTCGCCGCGGAGGCGAGCGCCGGGGCCCCGGCGGCCTGCTGCATCACGCGGGCCTGCAGCGGCGGCACCGTCGCGAAGCCGATCGCCCCGAAAGCGGCCAGGGTGATCGCGGCGGGCACGGCGGCCTGCGAGGTGAAGGTGAAGACCACCAGCACCAGGGAAAGGCCGCCCAGGATGAGGTACAGGCTGGGCATCAGCGCCCGGTCGGCGGCCCGCCCGCCGAGCACGTTGCCCACGCACAGTCCGACACCGAAGAGGACGAGGAGCCAGGCGACCGCACCGTCGGAGAAGCCGGCCAGTTCCGTCATCATCGGTGCGAGATAGGTGAAGGAGGCGAAGACGCCGCCGAAGCCGAGCACCGTCGTCGTCAGCGCCAGCCACACCTGGGGCTTGCGGAAGACGGCGAGTTCGCCGCGCAGCGCCCCGCGCTCCGGCGCCGGCTGCGCCGGGACCAGGGTGACGAGTCCGAGCAGGCCGACGATCCCGATGCCGGTGACCGCCCAGAAGGTGGAGCGCCAGCCGAACTCCTGGCCCAGGAAGGTACCCAGTGGTACGCCGAGTACGTTGGCCAGCGTGAGCCCGGTGAACATCAGGGCGATGGCGCTGGCCCGCCGGTCCGGGGCCACCAGGTCGGCGGCGACGACGGACCCGATCCCGAAGAAGGCACCGTGCGTGAGGGCGGCGATCAGCCGGCCGCCCATGAGGGCGGTGTAGTCGCCGGCGAGGGCGCAGAGCAGGTTGCCCGCGATGAAGATGCCCATGAGCACGACGAGCATGGTCTTGCGCGGCAGACGGGCGCCGGCCGCGGTCATCAGCGGCGCGCCGACCACCACGCCGAGGGCGTAGCCCGTGACCAGCATGCCGGCGGAGGGAATGGACACGGACAGGTCGTCGGCGACCTCAGGGAGCAGGCCGACGATGACGAACTCGGTGGTCCCGATGCCGAAGGCACCGATGGCGAGGGCGAGCAGGGAAGCACGCATCGGCCCGGGTCAGATCTGCCGCAGGGCGCCGCCGTCGACGCTCCACTCGGCGCCGGTGACCTGGGTCGCGAGGGGTGACAGCAGGTACGCGACGATGCCCGCGACGTCCTCGGGCGTGCCGATGCGGCCGCTCGGCAGCGCGCGCACCACGCGGATGAAGTGCTGGACGGCCTCGTCGGCCGGGAGGCCGAACCGCTCCCCCAGCTGCTCGGCGAAGCCGCCGGGCGCGTCGAAGAGCGCCGTCCGGGTGGGGCCCGGCGAGACCACGTTGGAGCGCACCCCGCGTACGCCGAACTCCGCGGCGAGGGACTTGGACACGGACAGCAGCGCCGTCTTGGAGGCGGCGTAGTCGACGATGCCCGGGTCGGGGAAACGGGCGGCCTCGCTGGCGATGTGCACGAGGGAGCCCGCTCCCGTGTCCAGGAGCGCGGGCAGGGCCGCACGGGTCATGCGGACGGCGGAGTGGAAGTTGACGTCGAAGGTGCTCGTCCACTGCTCGTCGGTCACGTCGAGGAAGCCGGTACGGGATTCCAGCGCGCCCACGTTGTTGACGAGGCCGTCGAGGCGGCCGTGGCGCTCGATCACGGTGTCGGCCACGTGGCGGGCGGCGGTGGGGTCGGTGAGGTCGGCGGCGACGGTGCTGACGCGGTCGCCGAGGGCTTCGGTGTTCCACGGCTTGCGGGCGACACCGACGACGATGGCGCCCTCGGCGGCCAGCAGTCGGACGGTGGCCGCGCCGATCCCGGACGACGCGCCGGTGACGAGGTACACGCGGTCTTCGATACGGAGGTCCATCACGTTCCTTGGGAAGAGGAGACCTTGAGGAGGACGGGGAGGGGGGAGGGGGAGGGGGCCCCGGCACGGCGGGGGTGGGCGTGCCGGGGCCGCCTCCTGGGGGGAACCCTGAGCCGCGGGGGCTCAGGCGGTGGTGAGGTCCTTCGCCGCCTTGTTGCGGAGGAAGAGGGCGGTGGTGAGGGTCCCGAGGACCACGATCGCCGTGTTCACGATCACCGCCGTCGTAATGCCGGCGTGGATGTCCG
>NZ_JBEZKE010000069.1:0-8389 GCF_040651555.1 Streptomyces sp. NPDC048424
TGGGGCGTCCGGTGGTCCCGGAGGTGAAGGCGATCAGGGCGACGTCGTCGGCGGAGGTCGGGGCGGCCCGGAAGGGCCGGCCCCGCGGCCGTATCCGTATCCGTATCCGGCTCCGTGGAGCTCCCCGCAGGGGTTACGCGCTGAGGCGGAACTCCTCGCCCAGCTCGCGGAAGACCGCGCCGTTGAAGTCGAAGGCGCGCTTGCACTCGTCGATGATGCGCTGCTTCTCCAGGTCGTCCGCGGCGATGGCGTCCAGCAGCTCGCGGTAGGTCCGCTTGAAGGCCGCCGGGTTGGAGATGTCCGCGAAGACGTAGAAGCGGACGCCGTCGCCCTTGCGGTCGAAGCCCCAGGTGCGCTCGGCCTTGTCGCGGATGATCTGGCCGCCGGAGAGGTCGCCCAGGTAGCGGGTGTAGTGGTGGGCGACGTACCCGCCGGGCCACTCGGCCGCGCACTCGGCGACGCGGGCGGCGTACGCCTGCGTCGCGGGCAGCGCCACCACGTTCTGCTGCCAGTCCGGGCCCAGCAGGTGGGCGAGGTCGCGCTCGATCTCGGCGACGCGCATCAGCTCGGGCTGGATGAACGGGCCGGCCACCGGGTCGTTCCTGAGGGCCTCGGCCGCGTCCTCCAGGGCCCGGTACACGAACCACAGCTGTTCGGTGTAGCGCGTGTACGCGTCCACGCCGAGCCGTCCGCCGAGCAGGTCGCTCATGAAGGTCGACGTCTCGGCCTCGGTGTGCTGCTCGTGCGACGCGACGCGGATGACCGTAGAGAAGGCGTCCAAGGCGGACCTCCAGGAAGAGGAAACAGGCGTGGCGGCAGTGCCGCCACGCCTGATACTCCTACTTAGGCTTGCCTAAGTCAATGTGTTCCCGACGTCTTGTCGGTAAAAAAATCCACCCCGGCGATCCGCTACGGCAGGGTCAGGATCTCCGCCCCCGAGTCCGTCACCACCAGCGTGTGCTCGAACTGCGCGGTCCGCTTGCGGTCCTTCGTGACGACCGTCCAGCCGTCCGCCCACATGTCGTACTCGTGGGTGCCCAGGGTCAGCATCGGCTCGATGGTGAAGGTCATCCCGGGCTCGATGACGGTGGTGGCGTGCGGGCTGTCGTAGTGCGGAATGATCAGGCCGGAGTGGAAGGAGGAGTTGATGCCGTGGCCGGTGAAGTCCCGGACCACGCCGTAGCCGAAGCGCTTCGCGTACGACTCGATGACCCGGCCGATGATGTTGATCTGGCGGCCCGGCTTGACGGCCTTGATGGCGCGGTTCAGTGCCTCGCGGGTGCGCTCCACCAGCAGCCGCGACTCCTCGTCCACCTCCCCGCACAGGTAGGTGGCGTTGTTGTCCCCGTGCACACCGCCGATGTACGCGGTCACGTCGAGGTTCACGATGTCGCCGTCGCGCAGGACGGTGGAGTCCGGGATGCCGTGACAGATGACCTCGTTCACGGAGGAGCACAGCGACTTCGGGAAGCCGCGGTAGCCGAGCGTCGAGGGATAGGCGCCGTGGTCGCACATGTAGTCGTGGGCGACCTTGTCGAGCTCGTCGGTGGTCACCCCCGGCGCGATCAGCTTGGCGGCCTCTTCCATCGCCTGGGCGGCGATCCGGCCGGCGATGCGCATGGCCTCGATGGTCTCGGCCGTCTGCACCTCCGGTCCGGTGTACGGAGTGGGCGCGGGCTTGCCCACGTACTCGGGCCGGCGGATGTTTCCGGGAACGGAACGGACGGGAGAAAGCTCGCCTGGTACGAGCAGCGACTGGCCAGACATGCAAGCGAGTGTATCCAGCGGGGATGGGGCAGCATGGCGGCAGAGAGCGGTAACGAGAGGAGCCTGACAACGATGGCCCTGTTCAAGAAGCGCCAGGTGGGCAAAGCGGGCGAGTGGTACTACTGCCTGGTCCACAACAAGGTCGAAGAGGGCCCCGAGTGCCCGGCGAAGGACCGTTTCGGCCCGTACGAGACGCCCGAGGAGGCGAGCCACGCCATGGAGACGGCGCAGGAACGCAACCTCGAATGGCAGAACGATCCCAAGTGGAACGACAAGACCCGCGAGGAAGAAGGGGGCACGGCGCCGTAGCGTCGGGCTACCAGCGGCTGGGCGGCGGCGCGGTCAGCTGGTCGGCCAGCCGCGCCAGCCGGTCCCGGAAGCGGCGCGGCCCGCGCTGCGCCGGCAGGCCGTTCTCCCCGGCCGCCGCGCTGACCAGGTGCTGCACGGTGTCGAGATCCAGTTCGCCGCCGCCCTCCGGCACGGACAGCACCTCGTGCGCGAGCGTGCCCAGTTCCGGATCCCCGCCGTCCAGGGACAGTACGGTCGCCCCCGCGCGCCGGACCTCGTGAACGCGCTCCAGCAGCGCCGCGCCGGGCTCCCCGGGCGCCACCACCAGCAGCGTGTGCCCGCGCCGCGCCGCCGCCAGCCTGCCCAGCCCCACCGACAGGTGCGGCGGCCCCCCGGGCTGCACCCGGTGGCGTACGAGCGTGGGCGCCAGCTCCGGCAGGCCCGACCAGGCGGCCTCGTCCACCAGGTGCGCCGCCAGGTGCCAGGGCTCGTAGCCCTCCGTCCCCACCAGCAGCAGGTTCCCGCCTGCCGGTACGACGGACCGGCGCAGCGAGCCGGCGAAGCGCCGGGCGGCGCCCGGCCACTGCGTACCGGCGAGCACCTCGCGCAGCAGCGCGACCCTCACGGCATCCATATCGGGCATCCTCCCGCATGGAAGGGACATAGGGGAGCAGTACGGGAGGGTTCCCTCCCCTTCGACTGTGGCCTACCCGGCAGTACCCTCGCCCCCATGACTTCCTCAGACAACACGCAGAAGCCGCCGGTCAAGGACCCGTGGGAGCTGCCGGACGTATCCGGCCTCGTCGTCGGCGTCCTCGGCGGCACCGGCGACCAGGGCCGCGGCCTCGCCTACCGGCTCGCCCGGGCCGGCCAGAAAGTGATCATCGGCTCCCGCGCCGCCGACCGCGCCCGGACCGCGGCCGAAGAACTGGGCCTCGGCGTGGAGGGCGCGGACAACGCCGAGTGCGCGCGCCGCAGCGACATCGTGATCATCGCGGTGCCGTGGGAGGGCCACGCCAAGACCCTCGAAGCCCTGCGCGAGGACCTCGCGGGCAAGCTCGTCGTGGACTGCGTCAACCCGCTGGGCTTCGACAAGCAGGGCGCCTACGCCCTCCAGGTCGAAGAGGGCAGCGCCGCCCAGCAGGCCGCCGCCCTGCTCCCCGACTCCCGCGTCACGGCGGCCTTCCACCACCTCTCGGCGGTCCTCCTCCAGGACGAGTCGATCGACGAGATCGACACCGACGTGATGGTCCTCGGCGAGGCCCGCGCCGACACCGACCTCGTCCAGGCCCTCGCCGCCCGCATCCCCGGCATGCGCGGCGTCTTCGCCGGCCGCCTGCGCAACGCCCACCAGGTCGAATCGCTGGTGGCCAACCTCATCTCCACCAACCGCCGCTACAAGGCCCACGCGGGCCTGCGCCTCACGGACGTCTGAGCCGCACGTTCCGCGGGCACGGACGCCCGTTGCCGGGGCATGCACGGCGCAGCGGTCCTCCTCGGGCCCGGCCGCCGGGCATGCCCCGCGCTCATCCCCGTCGGCCGGGGCGCGCCTCGACGACCCCCAGCTGGGCCACCACACCGTGGTGGAAGCGCGCGACGGCATCGTCCACGCTGCGGATGAAGCCGGACTCGGTATTGCCGCGGCTGTTGCCCATTCCCTTGATCAGCGACAGCCGGAACCCGCTGGGCACGGCCCCGTCCTTGGGCAGCAGATCGCCCGGTTCGGGGCGCAGGCGCTCCAGAGTGCCGCGCGGACCGTTCTCGCCCTCCACGAGGCTCTGTACGTGCAGATCCGCCGGCGCCTCGGAGAGCAGCCGCATCAGCCGCTTCACCGTGGCCAGCGGATACGCCCCCTCCGGCGCCGGGATGTCGACGGACGTGCGGATCTTCCCCGTCCGCAGATCGGCGATCACCGCGATGACGGATCCGGCCCCGTCGACCCGCAGTTCCGCGGAGAGCCTGCCCTCCGTGCATAGCCTTCCGGCCGCCGCGACCCGCCGGGCCCGCGGATCGCTGCCGCGCCGGGCCCGCTGCACCGGCAGCGCCTTCTGCCCGAGTTCCCCGCCGAGTCGCAGACAGACCTGCCGGATGAGGCGCTCCCAGCTCTCCACGACGTCGACGGCGCGGGCGTCGGCGGGGTCGATGGTCTCGTCGTCGATGCCGTTGCGCACCGGAACCCAGGCGGGTCCCATGTTCTGGAACCCGTGGCACCCCGAGTTCTCGTGCTGCAGGTACTCCAGGAGCTCCTGGAGGAGCCACGCGTGGGCGGCGTTGCCGACACCCTCGTGGCGGATCAGCATCTGGGCCTGGTGCGCCACCTCGGCCCACGACAGGTGCCACAGGCTGACCTTGTGCTTGCGCCGTCCGTCGATCTTGACGTCGACCACGGCCGCACCTTCGAGGGCCACGTCGTTGGACAGCGTGATCACGGCCTCGTAGCCGCGACGGGCGGCGATGTCCATGTACTGCTGGACCTGTTCGGCCTTGAGCGGGTTGCCGTTCGTCTTCGTCTCGACCAGCGCCGTCCACAGCCTGCCCGCCCGTTCCACCCGGATCACGCCGTCGGGGCGCTTCGGGGAGTCGCCGTGGGGCAGGGGCACCTCGGTGAAGGTCTCCATGCGGCCGGCCGGGGCGCCGAACGCGGCGGTGAGGCGCCGCCCCAGCTCGGGCACCTGGGCCATGACGGACAACAGGACCGAGGTCGCCCGTACTTCGCGCTCCTTGTCGCTCTTGAGGGACGGGACCGGGAACAGCCGCGCGGTCTGCCAGGAGTCGTTCTCGGCGAGGGACTTCTTGGCCACCTTGGGCAGGGTGACCTTCTTCCTCGTCGTGCGCGGACCGCGACCGCGCGTCTGGGCCGGCACGGCGGCGGCAGCGGGTGCCGGCTCCGCGGTGGGGACGGCAGGGCCGGAAGGGGACCCATCGGCCGGCGCGACCGGGGGTACGGGCGGGACCGGTGCGCTGGTCCCGGGCGCTCGCGCCGCTCCGGGAGCAACCGGCTCACCGGGTTCGGCGGGCGCGCCGGATCCACCGGCCTCCCCGGACACCGGGGGTTCGTCGCCCTCCTCGGTGACGTCGATGCCGAAGTCGGTGGCCAGCCCGGCCAGACCGGTCTCGTACCCCTGCCCCACGGCCCGGAACTTCCACTCGTCGCCCCGGCGGTAGAGCTCACCGAAGATGAAGGCCGTCTCCACGCCCGCGCCCTCGATCGAGAATCCGACGAGGGGTTCGCCGGCCCGGTCCGAGACCGTCATCCGCAGGTCGTCGAGGTCCCCGAAGCGGGCGCCGCCGTACTGGCTGGCCGCCACCACGATCCGCGTGACGTCCTGCGCGACGGCGGTCAGGTCCACGCTGATGCGGTCCTCGTCCCCGCTGTCGGTCGGCGTCTTCCCGAGGAGCTGCACGCTGCCGTCGGCGGCCGCGGGATGGTTGTAGAAGTAGAAGTCGTTCTCGCTGCGGACCTTGCCGTTCTCGTCCAGGAGCAGTACGGAGACGTCGGCGTCGCCGGCTCCGGAGGTGCTGGTCCAGCCGAGACTCACGACGACGGAACCGGCGTCCTCGCTGAGGGCGCTCAGGCTGACGTTCGCACCCTTTGAGATCTCCTGCATGTCTTCCCCCCACTCACCGGCGTCGTCCGTCGCGGGCGGAGCGGGCCGGGATGTTCGCTCTGTCGCGCCCCCGATACGGCGCGTCACCGGCGAACCGTAGCGCCGGGCAGCAGGGGAGGTCAGGCAAAGGGGGAAATGGACCGGCCGCGGTTCGCCGCCGTCCTTACGGGACCACTGCGGGGCATGGGGGACACTGGAGGGGCTCGACCGCCTTCAGTGTTTCCGAGGAGCTCTTTTCATGCCCCGCCTTGCCGTCTTCGCCGTTGTCGTCTGCGTTCTTGCGGTGGCCGCGGCCGTCGTCGCCTTCGTGGAGGGCAGCTTCCTCGGGATCGTCTGGGTGCTGCTCGCGGGCCTCACGTCCAACCTGGCCTGGTACTACCTGCGCAAGGCCAAGGCCGAGAAGGCCGCGCGGACCTCGTAGCCGCTCGGGCGGGAGCCGCGCCCCGGAGTCAGCGGGCCTCGCAGAAGTCGCCGGCGTCCTGCCAGAAGCGGTAGAGGGCGCGGCCGCAGTCCGTCTCCACGTCCGCCACGCCGAGTGCGGACAGCAGGTCGCGCACCACGCCGAAGAAGAAGAAGTTGACCTCCGGGATCCACAGCAGCGCGAACACGGCGATCAGCCCGAACGGCGCCAGCGGCTCCACCTCGCGGCGCACCCGGTGCGACAGCCAGGGCTCGATGACCCCGTAGCCGTCGAGGCCCGGTACCGGCAGGAAGTTCAGGATCGCCGCCGAGACCTGGAGCAGGGCCAGGAAGGCGAGCGCGTACCGGAAGGGCATCGGCACCCCGTCGAGGGCGTCCAGCCAGAACGGGGCCGTGCAGACGACGGCGAACGCGACGTTCGTCAGCGGGCCCGCCGCCGAGATGAGGCTGTGCTTCCAGCGCCCCCGGATCCGGCCGCGCTCGATGTAGACGGCGCCGCCGGGCAGGCCCAGCCCGCCCAGGATCACGAACAGCACCGGCAGCACGATGCTGAGCAGCGCGTGCGTGTACTTCAGCGGATTCAGCGTCAGATAACCCTTGGCGCCCACCGAGAGGTCGCCGCTGTGCAGGGCGGTGCGGGCGTGCGCGTACTCGTGCAGGCACAGGGAGACGACCCACGCCGACGTCACGAAGAGGAACACCGCCAGCCCGGTGCTCGTCGAGTACCCGGTCCACACGGCCCAGCCGGTGACGGCCATGACGGCGAAGATCCCGAGGAATACCGAACTGATCCGCCGCTCGCCGCGGCCGCCCTGATGACCCATGCCCGGAAACCTATCCCGGGCGCGGAAAGGAAAACGGTTCGGGGCCGGGCCGGGGTCCGGGGACAATGGGCCGGTGCGTTACGCGATTCTCGGCACCGCCCAGGCCATTCACGACGACGGGACCCCCGTCGGCGTCGGCGGAGCGCGCCTGCGGGCGCTCCTGACCGCGCTCGCGCTGCGGCCGGGGCGGGTGGTCCCGACCGCACTGCTGGTCGCCGAGGTGTGGGACGGCAACCCGCCGGCCGACGCTCCGGCCGCCCTGCAGGCGCTGGTCGCCCGGCTGCGGCGGGCCCTGGGGCACGCGGCCGTGCGCTCCGCGGAGGGCGGCTACCGGCTCGCCGCCGACCGCGAGGACGTCGACCTGTACCGCTTCGAGCGACTCGCCCGGGCCGCGGCCGAGGCGCGGGACCCGGCCGAGGCCGCCGCCCGGTACGAGGAGGCCCTCGCCCTGTGGCGCGGACCGGCCCTCGCCGACCTGCCCGACCCGGGCGCGGAGTCCGCGCGCTGGGAGGCCGTACGGACGGACGCACGCCGGGGCGGGCTCGCGGCGGCCCTGGACCTGGGCCAGGCGGAGCGGGCCCTGCCGGAACTGACCGCGCTGTGCGCGCGGCAGCCGCTGGACGAGCCGCTGCAGGCGCTGCGGATCCGGGCGCTGCGCGACGCGGGACGCCCGTCGGAGGCGCTGGCCGCGTACGACGCCGTACGCCGGGACCTGGCGGCCCGGCTGGGCACGGACCCGGGCCCCGCCCTGCGCGCCCTGCACACCGAACTCCTGAACCCGCCGGCCGGGCCGGCCCCGCACCCGGCCGCGCCGGCCCCGCACCCGTCCGTGGCGGCCCCGCACCCGGCCGACGCCGGGCCCGTCGCGCATCCGGCCCGGCCCGAGCAGGGCTCCGCCGCCGGGCCCCACCCGGCCGGGCACCCGGCCCGGCCGAGCCCGGGCGCCACCGCCCACGCCGCCGGTTCCGGCCCGAGCCCGCATCCCGCCCAGCCGGGGAACCTGCGGGCGCGGCTCACCACCTTCGTCGGCCGTGAGGACGACATCCGCGTCATCGGGGACGATCTCGCGCGGGCGCGGCTCGTCACCTTGCTCGGGCCCGGCGGCGCCGGCAAGACGCGGCTCTCGCAGGAGGCCGCCGAGGCACACGACGCGCGCGGCGGATGGCCCGACGGGGTGTGGTTCGTCGAGCTGGCCCCCGTGGACGACCCGGAGGACGTCGCCGAGGCCGCGCTCGCCGCGCTCGGGGCCCGGGAGACCAAGCTGCGCGGCGCCGCCGCCGAGGAGCTGCGGGCCCTGACCGACCGGGCCGGGGACGCCCCGCTCGACCGGCTCGCCGAACACTGCGCACGGCAGCGCCTCCTGATCCTGCTCGACAACTGCGAGCACGTGATCGGCGCCGCCGCCGAGCTGGCCGAGGAGCTCCTCGCGCGCTGCCCCGGCGTGCAGATCCTGGCCACGAGCCGTGAACCGCTCGGTGTGCC
>NZ_JBEZKE010000070.1:0-7729 GCF_040651555.1 Streptomyces sp. NPDC048424
ACCTTCGCGCGGCTCGCCGCCGAGATCGCCGCCGCCGCCCGCGCGGCCATCGCGCACGGCGTCCGGCCCGGGGACCGGGTGGCGATCTGGGCGCCAAACGCCGGCCGATCCAGCCCCGCCGGCGTTTGAGGCGCGGGCGCGGAGCACCGTGGGGTGACGGGCGGAAGGCACTGCGCCGCGCCCGGAGGCGAACGGCACTCCATCTGCGCGGCCACCCGCCAGGGAGAATGGCGGCATGCGTATCGCAGTCACCGGGTCGACCGGGCTCATCGGAAGTGCACTCGTGCGGTCCCTCCGGGCAGACGGCCACGAGGTGGTGCGGTTCGTGCGGCGGGAGCCGGCCGGCGGGGACGAGGCGCGGTGGGACCCCGCGCGCGGGTACGTCGACCCCGCGGGGCTGGCCGGCTGCGGGGCCGTAGTGCACCTGGCCGGGGCCGGGATCGGGGACCACCGGTGGACGGCCGCGTACAAGAAGGAGATCCGGGACAGCCGGGTGCTCGGAACCGCCGCCATCGCCCGCGCCGCGGCCGCGCTCGACGAACCGCCCGCCGTGCTCGTCAGCGGTTCCGCCGTCGGCTACTACGGGGACACCGGCGACCGGGTCGTCGACGAGGACGCCCCCGCCGGGCAGGGCTTCCTGCCCTCGGTCTGCGTGGAGTGGGAGGCGGCCGCCGCCCCCGCCCGAGAGGCCGGGATCCGGACCGCCTTCGCCCGTACCGGACTGGTCGTCGCCCGCGAGGGCGGGGCCTGGGGCCGGATGTTCCCGCTCTTCCGCGCCGGTCTCGGCGGCCGGCTGGGCAACGGCCGCCAGTACTGGTCGTTCATCTCCCTCCGGGACGAGGTCGCGGCCCTGCGCCACATCATCGACACCCCCGGCATCGAAGGCCCCGTCAACCTCACCGCCCCCGAGCCGCTGACCAACCGCCAGGTCACCGCGGCCATGGGCCGGGTGCTGCACCGGCCCGCGCTGCTGCCCGTACCGGCGCCGGCCCTGCGCATCGTGCTCGGGGAGCTCTCCGCGGACGTGCTGGGCAGTCAGCGCGCCCGCCCCGCCCGGCTGCTGGCCTCCGGCTTCGTCTTCCGCGACCCCGGCATCGAGCAGGCCCTCCGCGCCGCCCTCTGAGCCGCCCTCTGAGTCGCGAGCCCGGGGCTCCCGCCGCGTGCGACCGCCGTGCGACCGTTCGTGACCCGGATGCGACCGTCGTGCGACCGGAGTTGACCGTAATACCCAGCCGAACTCGGGTTCCCGTGGAGCCGGTTGGGGGAAGGAGGATCCCCACACAGCCGCGCCGACCTCGGGGAGGGGCACGTGCTCAGCAGCGCACACCATGCCGCGCACCATGCGGACGTCGTCATCGTAGGAGCCGGAGTCTCAGGACTCGCGGCCGCGCAGCACCTGATCGCAGCGGGAGTCACGGTCACCGTCCTGGAGGCCGCGGACGACCCCGGCGGCCGGATGGCCACGGAGTCGGCCGACGGATTCCGGCTGGACCGGATCGGCCAGCTGCTCAACACCTCGTACACGGAACTCGAACGCACCCCGGGCCTCCAGGGGCTGACCCTGCGCCCCTTCGTGCCCGGGGTCCTGGTCCACACCGACGGCAAACAGCTGCGGGCCGGGGCCCTCACCCCGGCCCGGGCCCTGGCCAGCGGCTCCCTCGACCAGGCCCGGCTCAGCGCCGCCCTCGGCCGGCTCGCCGCCCTGCCGGAGGACAAACTGCTCGCCCGTCCCGAACGCACCGCGCACGCCGCCCTGCGCTCCCGCGGGCTGCCGCCGCGCACCCTCAACGGGGTGCTCCGGCCGCTGCTCGCCGCCCTGCTCCGCGATGCGGAGCTCACCACCTCCAGCCGGGTCGCGGACCTCGCCCTGCGGACCTTCGCCCGCGGTCGCCTCGCCGTGCCCGAGGGCGGCGCGGCGGCCCTGCCCGACCTGCTCGCCGCCGCCCTGCCGCCCGGCACCGTCCGGACCGGCGTCCGGGTCCGCTCGGTGGCGACGAACCTGGTCACCACCGAGGAGCACGGCGACTTCAGCTGCCGCTCCGTCCTCCTCGCCACCGGCGCGCGCGCCGCCGCCGGGCTGTTGCCCGGCCTGCGCGTGCCCGCCTTCCACGAGGTCACCGTCCTGCACCACGCCACCGCCACGCCCTTGTCCCGGGACGGCTCGCTGCTCCTGGACGCGGACCCCAAGTGGCCCGTCTCGCACACCGCCGTGATGAGCGCGGTCGACCCGACGCGGGCCCCGGCCGGCCGGAGCCTGGTCACCACGACCGTGCTCGGACCGCCACCGCCCGTACGGACGGTCGCCTCGCGCCTCGCCCGGCTCTACGACACCGCCACCCGGGACTGGGAGCTGCTGGCCGTCCACCACACCCCGGAGGCGGTCCCCGCCATGCCCCCGCCCCACGACCTGCGGCGCCCGGTGCGGGTGCTGGCCGGGCTGTACGTGTGCGGCGACCACCGCGACACCAACACCGTCCAGGGCGCCCTGCACTCGGCCCGCCGGGCCGCCGGCGCCCTCCTGCGCGACTTCGGCATCCCGCTCCCGGCCACCCCGGAGCCCGCACTTCCGGTGGCGGCCTGAGAACCACTCGGCCCGGGCCCGGTCCCCCTCGGGGGGCCGGGCCCGCACAGCGTCACGACAACGCCGCCACCCGATCGCGGTAGGTCCGCACCGCCGAAGCGTCCCGGTACGGCTCCAGCCGCCGCTCGAAGTCCCGTACGTACTCCACCGCCCGCACCGACCGCATCTCCGACGCCTGTTGCGCCGCCTCCGCGCCCAGCGCGCACGCCTGGTCCAGCTCGCCCAGCCCCAGCCGGGCCGTGGCCAGCACCACCCGGCAGAACAGCCGGGACCGCGCGTACCCCGGCGCCCTCAGCTGGAGGGACCGCTCCGCGTGCTGGGCCGAGGCCCGGTACTGCTGGAGGTCCCGGTGGCAGTGCCCGAACTCGTCCGCGAGCTGCGCCTCGTCGTAGAACCGCGCCCAGTGCGGTACGTCGTCCCCCGGCCGGGCCGCGCCCAGCGCCCGCTCGGCCCGCACCAGTGAGGCCGTCGACGCCCGGACCTCGCCGAGCACCGCGTGCCCCCGCGCCTCAGCCGAGTGCAGCAGCGCCTGCACCACCGGCGGCGGGCCGGAGCCCACGCCCTGCTGGGCCACCCGGGCCAGCTGCACCGCCTCCCGGCCGTGGCCGAGGTAGACCGCCTGCCGGCTCATGGTGACCAGCACGTACGAGCCGTAGGCGCGGTCGGCGGCGGCCTGCGCGAGCCGCAGGGCCTGCACGAAGTACCGCTGGGCGAGCCCGTGCGCGGCGATGTCGTACGAGGTCCAGCCCGCGAGCCGGGTCAGATCGGCGGCGGCCGAGAACAGCCGCCGCCCGGTGGTCTCCCCGTAGGTGCCGCGGAGCATCGGCTCCGCCTCGTGTTCCAGGTAGCGCACCAGCGCCTGCCGGGCGTGGCCGCCGCCGTAGGCGTGGTCGAGGGTGCGGAACAGCTCGCTCACCGATCTCAGCGCGGCGATGTCCCCGCCGGTCACCCGCTGCCCGGGGCCCCGGTCGATCTGCCGCTGCCGGGGCACCGTGGCCCGGCCCTGCAGCGGGACGCGGGCCGCCGCCGGATCCGCGCCCCGGCCCACCCGCTCGTCGGGCCGCCCGATCAGCCAGTCCCGGCTCGGCACGACCAGTCCGGCCGGGGTGAAGGCGATCTTCCGGAGCTCGGCGTGTGAGCCGGAGTCCTTGCGCCACAGCCCGCTCGCGATGTCCACGGCCTCCTCCGGCGTGGCCGCGAACTCCAGCCCCGCGTACACGGGTGCGCAGGCGTCCAGCCCCAGGTCCTGCGCGGAGAGCCGCCGCCCCAGGCGCCGGGTGAACACCTCGGCGATCAGCGCGGGGGTGGTCCCGCGCGGCTGCTGCCCGCGCAGCCAGCGGGTCACGGAGGTCTTGTCGTACCGCAGGTCGAGACCGTGTTCCAGGCCGAGCTGATCGACGCGGCGGGCTAGCCCGGCGTTGGAGAACCCGGCTTCCGCGATCAGCGCCGCGAGCTGCCGGTTGGGGACGCGCTGGGCAGGTCGTTCCGTCATCGGCTCCACGGTCTCCTGACGTGACGGACCGGAGTCCCGGCCCTGTGAACGGCGTGAATGTAGCGGCGAACTTCGCCCATGCCGCCCTCTCTGCCCCACATTCATCCGATCGTGTGCAGAATGAGTAGGGCCCTTTACGGACCGACCCCCTCCGCCCACATAGGCTGCGGAGCATGACCCCTCGGCCCCACGGGGCGCACCTCCCCGAGGAGCGAACCGAATCCACCGCCCCGCTGCCCCCGCCCGAACTGACCGAGGCGGAGTGCCGCCGCTGCGGCACCTACATCGCGGGGCTCGACGGGCGGTACGCGTGCGGGGTGTGCGGCTGGGTCAACGACCACTCGGAGGGCCACCGTCGGCTGCCGCGCGCGGACGAGGACCCGGACCGGCCGCCGAAGGGCCGGCGCCGTCCGAAGCAGCTGCCGTGGCCCCCGCCGTCGCCCGGCCGGGAGCTCGCGCCCGGGCCCGCCGCGGAGCCCGACCCGGGGCCCTGAAGGGGCCCGAGCGGGCCGCCGTACCCTTGCTCAGTGAAGTACGTGCACACAGCAGGTTCAATGAGGAGGCGCTGCGGTGGCTGAGCTTGGGTTTGTCCATCTGGGCTTCGGGCCGGAATCCGTCGAGTACACCCGGGCCTGGGAAGAGCAGCGCAGGGTGCACGCGGCCCGCTTCGCGGACGAGGTCGAGGACACCTGCCTGCTGCTGGAGCACCTGCCGGTCTACACGGCGGGCCGGCGCACCGACCCCAGTGAGCGCCCGCTCGACGGCACGCCCGTGGTCGACGTGGACCGCGGCGGCAAGATCACCTGGCACGGCCCGGGCCAGCTGGTCGGCTACCCGATCATGAAGCTGCCCCGCCCGGTGGACGTGGTCGCGCACGTCCGCCGCCTGGAGGAGGCGCTGATCCGCACCGCCGCCGAGTTCGGCCTGGAGACCACCCGGGTCGAGGGCCGCAGCGGCGTCTGGGTGCTCGGCGACCCCGTCGAGGACCGCCCCATGATCGGCGGGCTCTCGCTGGACCTCGACCCGCGGCTGCACGACGAGGAGTTCGACGCCCGGCTCAACGGCCCCGAGTACGCGCCGTCCAACGCCGGCCAGCGCCGCGAGGACCGCAAGCTCGCCGCCATCGGCATCCGGGTCGCCAAGGGCGTCACGATGCACGGCTTCGCGATCAACGTGAACCCGGACAACACCTGGTTCGACCGGATCGTGCCCTGCGGCATCCGGGACGCCGGTGTGACCTCGCTCTCCTACGAGCTGGGCCGCGAGATCACCATCGCCGAGGTGCTGCCGGTCGTCGAACGGCACCTGAAGGACGTACTGGAGCACGCGGAGCTGCGGCCCCGCGACATAGAGCCGGTGGCGGGCGCCTGACCCCCCGGGAATGCGGCCGCCCCCTCGCAGGTTGGCCGACGTAAGAGCGTACGAAATTACGGGCGTACCCTGGTGGGCGCCCGAACAATCGAAGTCACAGGGAGCCGGTCGTGTCCGCAGTCGCACCCGACGGACGCAAGATGCTGCGCCTGGAGGTCCGTAACGCCCAGACCCCCATCGAGCGCAAGCCCGAGTGGATCAAGACCCGGGCGAAGATGGGTCCCGAGTACACCAAGATGCAGGCCCTGGTGAAGGGCGAAGGACTGCACACGGTGTGCCAGGAAGCCGGTTGTCCCAACATCTACGAGTGCTGGGAGGACCGCGAGGCCACCTTCCTCATCGGTGGCGACCAGTGCACCCGGCGTTGTGACTTCTGCCAGATCGACACGGGCAAGCCCGAGGCCCTGGACCGGGACGAGCCGCGCCGTGTCGGCGAGTCCGTGGTCACCATGGACCTGAACTACGCCACCATCACCGGCGTCGCGCGCGACGACCTGGCCGACGGCGGCGCCTGGCTGTACGCGGAGACCGTGCGCCAGATCCACCAGCAGACGGCGGGCCGCGAGAGCGGGCACACCAAGGTCGAGCTGCTGGCCCCCGACTTCAACGCGGTCCCGGAGCTGCTGGAGGAGGTCTTCGCCTCCCGCCCCGAGGTCTTCGCGCACAACGTCGAGACCGTGCCCCGCATCTTCAAGCGGATCCGCCCCGGCTTCCGCTACGAGCGCTCGCTCGACGTGATCCGGCAGGCCCGCGCCTACGGCCTGGTCACCAAGTCGAACCTGATCCTCGGCATGGGCGAGGAGCGCGAGGAGGTCTCGCAGGCTCTGAAGGAGCTGCACGAGGCCGGCTGCGAGCTCATCACCATCACCCAGTACCTGCGGCCCTCGCCGCGGCACCACCCCGTCGAGCGCTGGGTGAAGCCGGCCGAGTTCGTCGAGCTGGCGAAGGAGGCCGAGGAGATCGGCTTCTCCGGTGTGATGTCGGGCCCGCTGGTCCGTTCCTCGTACCGGGCGGGACGTCTGTACACCCAGGCGATGGAGAAGCGCGCCGCGAGCGTGTGAACCGCGCGTGTGAACTCGCGCACAAAGGCTTACTAGTCGGTAACACCGCAGCGACGCGGCCCCTAGGCTCTTTCAAGGAAGAGCCCGGCGGGCCGCGTCAATGTTTCGTCACGTTTGACCGCGAGGTCATGCGCTGGTAACACCAATCAGTGACGCTAGGTCCACGCACCGCACACACCGCAGTGCGCACGCACCGCAGCACGCACGCTCGCTACACGCACTGCCGACGTGAGTTCCGTGAAAGGGATCGACATCATGCAGGCCGCGCCCGTACGCGCCATCGCCATCCCGTCCCTCTCCGACGCCTTCCGGGGCATCGAGTCGCTGCTGATGAGCGGCGCCCGCCGGAACGCCTGGACGGCGGTGCTCGAAGACCGCCGCAGGGCCAAGGACAGGGTCGAAACCGAACACGTACTTGAGGCCGCGGCTACCCGAACCCCGCAGGCCACGTAAACTCGCTGTATGGCGAGGAAGTCAAACGCAGAGACTGCTGCGAACACTGGGCGACTGAAGCAGATCGCCCTCACGTACAAGATGACGCGCAAGGCCGACCCGAAGGTCGGTCTGATCGTCGCGGGCGTGGGAATTGTCACCTTCGGTGTCCTTCTTGCGATCGGCTTCCTGATCGGGCACGAGCTCTACCTGGGCATCCTGGGCCTCCTCGTGGCGTTCCTCGCGATGGCGATCGTCTTCGGACGACGGGCCGAGCGGGCTGCCTTCGGGCAGATGGAGGGACAGCCGGGCGCGGCCGCGGCCGTACTGGACAACGTGGGCCGGGGCTGGACGACCACTCCGGCCGTCGCGATGACCCGGCAGCAGGACATCGTCCACCGGGCCGTCGGCAAGGCCGGCGTCGTGCTGATCGCGGAGGGCAACCCCAACCGGGTGAAGCCGCTGCTCGCGAACGAGAAGAAGAAGCTGGCCCGGATCATGCCGGACGTGCCGGTGCACGACTTCATCGTGGGCACGGGCGAGGGCGAGGTGCCGCTCAAGAAGGTGCGCACCACCCTGCTCAAGCTGCCGCGCGTGCTGGCCGGCCCGCAGATCACCGAGATCAACGACAAGCTGCGCGCCATGGGTGACCTCATGAGCAACATGCCGCTGCCGAAGGGCCCCATGCCGAAGGGCAGCCACCTCCTCTGCATGTCCACGGCCACGGCCACACCAACAGCCACGGCCACAGTCAGCTCTTCGTCTTCGGAGTCGGGGGAACCGCCATGACGT
>NZ_JBEZKE010000071.1:0-7639 GCF_040651555.1 Streptomyces sp. NPDC048424
ATCGCCGGGAACAGCAGCGTGCCCTCGGACATCATCTCGTAGAGGCGGTGGACACCGGTGGTGGTCTCCTCCGTCACACCGCGGATCTCGGACGCGAGCTGGGTCCACTTCTGGGGGGACTCGCCGAGGGTGCGGTTGAGCAGGGTGAGGATGTGGGCGTACTCCTCGGAGTCCGCGGTCGACGGGTCCGGGGCCGCGCCGGCCTTCTCGAACTCGACGCCCTTGTGGACGAGGAGGGTGGCGTCGCCGCCGTCGTCGAGGATCATGTTCGGGCCGCCGGTGGGGGTGTTCGGCCAGGTCAGCGCCTGCTCCGTGCACCACCAGTACTCCTCCAGCGTCTCGCCCTTCCAGGCGAAGACGGGGATGCCCTGCGGGTTCTCCGGGGTGCCGTTCGGGCCCACCGCGATGGCGGCGGCCGCGTGGTCCTGGGTGGAGAAGATGTTGCAGGAGGCCCAGCGGACGTCGGCGCCGAGGGCGGCCAGCGTCTCGATCAGGACGGCGGTCTGGATCGTCATGTGCAGCGAGCCGGTGATGCGGGCGCCGGCGAGCGGCTGCGCCTCGGCGTACTCGCGGCGGATCGACATCAGGCCCGGCATCTCGTGCTCGGCCAGGGTGATCTCCTTGCGGCCGAACGCGGCAAGGGACAGGTCTGCGACCTTGAAGTCCATGGGTGCTGCTCCTCATGGTTCGAGAGGTGGGTACGGCTGGTCCGTGCGCCGTCCTGGGGACGGGACACCGAGCACAGTCCGTCGGGGGTCCTCTCTCCCCTCGGCCGGTCGCGAGGACCGCCCGACCCGCCATCAGCAGCGACGCCTGACACTGACGACGAATCTACACCGATCGGTGGAGTGAGCCCCAGTCAGACGAGGAAGAAGGCGTGTGGTGATGTCAGGCCCTCCTGTAGGAACTTTCAGGGCCTTTCGGACTTTTGATCCGCCGAACCCGTGGCACGAAGGAGATCTCAGTGACCAGTCCGGCAGACCCATCCGTGGACGGGGGCGCGGGCAGGCCCGCGGGCGGGCCGGGGCGCCCCAAGCTGCTCGCCGTCACCGCGTGCCCCACCGGGATCGCGCACACCTACATGGCCGCGGAGAAGCTCCAGCAGGCGGCCGACCGCCTCGGTGTCGAGATGAAGGTGGAGACCCAGGGCTCCATCGGGGCCGAGAACGTGTTCTCTGACAACGATGTCAGGGAGGCGGACGGCATCATCATCGCCGCCGACAGGGAAGTCGACCGCGAGCGGTTCGCGGGCAAGCGGGTCCTCTCCACGGGCGTCGCGGACGGCATCCACCGGCCGGAGGAGCTGATCGAACGCGTGCGGAGCGCGCCGGTACAGACCGGGACGGCGACCGCGGGGGCCTCCGGCGGTGGTGGCGTTGGTGGCGGCGGCAGCCGTGGCAGCGGCAAGGAACGGAGCCTCGCGTACAAGGCCCTGATGAACGGCGTCTCGTACATGATCCCGTTCGTGGTGGTGGGCGGTCTGCTCATCGCCGTCGCGCTGGCGCTGGGCGGGCACGCGACGGCCGAGGGGTACGCCACGACGCCGGGCACGTTCTGGGACCACGTCTTCCGGATCGGCGTACTGGGCTTCACCCTGATGATCCCGATCCTGTCCGGCTACATCGCGTACGCCATCGGCGACCGGCCGGCGCTCGTGCCCGGCATGATCGGCGGCTTCATCGCGAACACCGGCGCGCTCTACGACTCCGAGTCGGGCGCGGGCTTCATCGGCGCGATCGTGACGGGCTTCCTGGCCGGCCACCTGGTCCTGTGGATCAGGAAGGTCCGGGTGCCCAAGGTGGTCCGGCCGATCATGCCGATCATCGTGATCCCGATCGTCGCCACCACCGCGCTCGGCCTGTTCTTCATCTACGTCATCGGCGGGCCCGTCTCGTGGGTCTTCGAGAGCCTGACCGGCCGGTTGTCCGGCATGACCGGGACCAGTGCGGTCCTGCTCGGCGCCCTGCTCGGCTTGATGATCGCCTTCGACATGGGCGGTCCGGTCAACAAAACCGCCTTCCTCTTCGGTACGGGGCTCATCGCGTCCGGCAACTACGCCGTGATGGGCATGTGCGCGGCGGCCATCCCGGTCATGCCGCTCGGCCAGGGCCTGGCCACGGTGCTGCGCCGCGGGTCGTACTCCGATCAGGAGCGCGAGACGGGGATGGCCGCGCTCTTCATGGGCGCGTTCGGCATCTCGGAGGGTGCGATCCCGTTCGCGGCGGCGCGGCCCGCCGCCGTCATCCCGGCGAACATGCTGGGTGGCGCGGTGGCCGGTGCGCTCGCCGGAGTGGCGGGGGTCGGCGACCACGTGCCGCACGGCGGGCCGGTCGTGGCCGCCCTGGGCGCGGTCGGCGGCGTCGGCTGGTTCCTGATCGCGATCGCGGCGGGCACCGTGGTGACGGCGCTGACCACGAACGCCCTGATCGGACTCAAGGAGCGGAAGAACGCGGGCGCCGGGCCCGCCGCCCGCTCCCCCGAGCCGGAACTCGTGGGCGTGGGCGTGGGCGTAGGCATCAGGGGGACGGACATACCCGCGCAGGCCGCGCCGTCGGAGGTGCTCTCCGGGTACCTGACCGGACGGACCGTCAGGACGGAGCTGGTCTCCGGCTCCAAGGAGGCGGCGATCCGCGAGATGGCGGAGATGCTCGCCGCCACCGGCAACGTCCGGGACGTCGACGAGCTCGTACGGGTCGCGCTCGCGCGGGAGGCGCGGGGCACGACCGGTCTCGGCGAGTCGATCGCGATCCCGCACGCCAAGACGGACGCGGTGACCCGGCCCACGGTGGGCTTCGCCCGGTCCGACGAGGGCATCGAGTGGGGTGCGCCGGACGGGACGAAGGCCCGGCTGGTCTTCATGATCTCGGTGCCGGAGGCCTCGGCGGGCGACGAACACCTGCGGATCCTGGCCCTGCTCGCGCGCGAGCTGATGGACACCGGCTTCCGGGAACGGTTGCTGACCGCCCCCGACGCGCCCGCGATCCTGGACGTACTGCGCGAGATCCGCTGATCGCGGCCCCGCCGCATCGCCCGTACGCTTCGGCGCGCACGGTAACGGATCGAAGGGGTGGGGCCGATGGAGCGCAGGCGGGGCCGCAGACGGGGCATCTGGGCGATCGTGCTGCTGGTGGCGGGCGGGGTGCTGGTGCTCGGCGGGACGGTCTACGCAGCCGTGTCCGCCGGGCACACGGAGGTGGCGTACGAGAAGCACCGCATACCGAGCGACCACATGCGGCCGACGTACGCGGCGGGGGACACCGGCTGGTTCTCCATGGGGTCCGCCGGCGAGGAGCTGGAGATCGGACGCGGCGACGTGGTCCTCGTATCGGTTCCGCAGTGGAGGCCCGGCCCGCTCATGCTGTCGCGGGTGGTGGCGCGCGGCGGCGACCGGATCGAGCACCGGCCGGGCGAGAGCACCCTGCGGCTCAACGGGGAGCCGCTGGACGAGCCGTACGTCCTGGACCGGTCGGTTCCGGCGGTCGTGCCGTTCGACGTGACGGTTCCCGAGGGGCGGACGTTCCTCATGGGTGACAACCGCGGGAACTCCGCGGACTCCTCGATGCACCTCTCCGAGGACGGCGGCACCGTCCCCCTGTCGGCGGTCCGCGGCGAGGCCGTCGTGGAGCCGACGGAGCTCATCGTCACGGGCGGCGTCCAGTTCGTCGGCGCCGTCGTCTTCCTGGTCGGGGGCGTGCTGGGGGTCGTCGCGCTGGCGGCGCGGCGCAGGAAACCGGCACCGGCGCAGCCCGCCTGGGGCGCCGCACCCGGCGCCTCGGGAGGGGCCTAGGGCCGGGTGTGCGAAGGCCCCCGCGGGCCGGTGCTCGCGGGGGCCTTCGTACGTCCGTGGGTTACTTGGCGGCTTCGGGACGGTAGATGTCCGGCTCCAGGTAGATCACGCGGGCGATCGGGACGGCCTCGCGGATGCGGGCCTCGGCGGCGTTGATCGCGTCCGCCACTTCGCTCGCGGTGTCGTGGCCCTCGACGGCGATCTTGGCGGCGACCAGCAGCTCCTCCGGGCCGAGGTGCAGGGTCCGCATGTGGATGATGCCGGTGACGACGTCGCCGTCGACGAGCGCGGTCTTGATCTTCTCGATCTCCTCGATGCCGGCGGCCTCGCCGAGCAGCAGGGACTTGGTCTCCGCGGCCAGGACGATCGCGATCAGGATGAGCAGGGTGCCGATGCACAGGGTGCCGATGCCGTCCCAGACGCCGTTGCCGGTCAGCAGGGCGAGGCCGACGCCGCCGAGCGCCAGGACCAGGCCGACGAGCGCGCCGAGGTCCTCCAGGAGGACGACGGGCAGCTCGGGGGCCTTGGCCCGCCGGACGAACTGGGTCCAGGTCTGCTTGCCGCGGATCTCGTTCGACTCCTTGATCGCGGTGCGGAAGGAGAAGGACTCGGCGACGATCGCGAAGAGGAGCACGCCGACCGGCCAGTACCAGGCCTCGATCGGGTGCGGGTGGTTGATCTTCTCGATGCCCTCGTAGATGGCGAACATGCCACCGACGGTGAAGAGCACGATGGAGACGAGGAAGGCGTAGATGTAGCGCTCGCGCCCGTATCCGAAGGGGTGTTGCGGGGTCGCCTCGCGCTTGGCCTTCTTTCCGCCGAGGAGCAGCAGCCCCTGGTTCCCGGAGTCCGCCAGCGAGTGGACGCTTTCCGCGAGCATCGACGAGGAGCCGCTGAAGAGGAATGCCACGAATTTGGCTACAGCGATGGCGAGGTTGGCGGCGAGTGCCGCCACGATCGCCCTGGTACCGCCCGACGCGCTCATGGGTGCAGGATGTCCTTCCTAGCCACTGACTACCGGCCGCACATTGTTGCAGCCACCGGGGCGGACGCCGCGTCAGACCACCACGGTGGCCCGGAAGACCGTGCCGCTTCCGGACAGTTCGACCTTTTCTCCCGCCGGTACGAAAACCGATTCACCGGGGGCCAGCGGCAGTTCGCCGGCCGCCACGGAGCCTGCCGTCACGGAACCGGCCGTGCAGAGCAGGATCTGCGGGGCGTCCTGCGACAGCACGCGGGAGACGCCGCCGGGTGCGAGGAGGAAGCGGGAGAGCCGGAACTCGTCGATGGGGCTCTCGTAGACCTCCTCGCCACCGTCGCCTTCGGGGCGCAGCACGTTCGGGTCGCCCGGCTCGAAGCGTGCGATCCTCAGCAGCTCGGGCACGTCCACGTGTTTGGGGGTGAGTCCGGCGCGCAGCACGTTGTCGGAGTTGGCGAGCAGCTCGACGCCGAGGCCGTCGATGTAGGCGTGCGGGACGCCCGCGCCGAGGAACATGGCCTCGCCGGGCTGGAGTCGGACGTGGTTGAGCAGCATGGCCGCGATGACCCCCGGATCGCCCGGGAAGTGGTGGGCCAGGGTGGCGTACGGGGCGTACGGTCCGCCCAGGCGCTCGGCGGCGGCCGCGGTCTCGTGGACGGTGTGGGCCATCTCGGCGCGGTCCGCGGTCAGTACGGCGGTGAGCATCTCGCGCAGGGCCGCCTCTTCGGGGTGCGCGTGCAGGAGGTCGACGTACGGCTTGAGGCTGTCCACCTCCAGGCCCGCGAGGAGTTCGGCGGCGTCCAGCGGCGCGCGGAAGCCGCACAGCCCGTCGAACGCGGTGAGCGCGCAGATCATTTCGGGCTTGTGGTTGGGGTCCTTGTAGTTGCGGTGCCCCGCGTCGATCGGGATCCCTCGGCGCTCCTCGTCCTCGTAGCCCGCCTTGGCCTGGGCCGGGTCGGGGTGGACCTGGAGGGAGAGCGGCGCGCCCGCGGCGAGGATCTTGAGGAGGAAGGGCAGCCGGGGGCCGAACTTGGCGACGGTGGCCGCGCCGAGCTCGCCTTCGGGGTCGGCCGCGATGACGTCCGAGAGGGCGACCTGGCCGGCGCCGCGGTCGAGGCGGGAGGGCGCGCCGGGGTGGGCGCCCATCCACAGCTCGGCCTGGGGCTCACCGGTGGGTTCGACACCGAGGAGCGTGGGGAGGGCCGTGGTGGATCCCCAGGCGTAGGGGCGGATCGTGTTGGTCAGGCGGTCCATCGTCGTCTTCCTGGATAGAGCCGGGGCAGGTGCGTGTACCTCAGCCGTGTCCGCCGGACGCCAACGCGAGGTAGGCGGTGGCGAAATCCGTGACGGCGAGGAGTTCGGCGAGCTGCTCCAGCTCGACGCCCTCCTCCGGTTCGAGCTCGCTGATGGCCGTGTCGTGGCTGAGGGCGAGCTCGCGTGCGGCGGGGGCGGCGGTGAGGCCGCCCGCCGGCCGGTCACGCAGCAGGACGATGCGGGCACGAAGGGCCTGGGGCTCTTCGACCCGGTCACGGAAGAAGTCTTCGGGGTCGGCGCCGGCCGCGAAGGCCCCGGCGAGCAGGATGCCGTGGGCGGGCAGCGCCTCGGGGAGCACGGCGGCCAGTGCGGGGCGGCCGGCGAGCTCGGCGAGGGTGGCGGCGAAGCGGCGGCCGGCGGGTGCGGCGCCGGTGCCCTCGCTCCAGATGAGCGGGAGGGAGTCGGCCAGCTCGGAGGCGAGGGTCTTGGCCGGGTTGGAGTAGGTGGCGATGGCGGGCCCGCAGCGTTCGGCCGTGCGGTCGAGGCGGTCGGCGACGAGCTGCAGTGTGTCGGGGGCGGCGGTGATCAGGCCGACCTTGTCGAGGAGCAGCAGCAGGGGCGTGAGCAGCGCCCACAGGGCACCGGGGCCGGCGGCGGCGGATTCGTCGTACTCCTGGTACGGGGCCTTGGCCATCGGTACGAGGAGCCCGTGCGCGCCGTCCACGGCCTCGCTCAGCGGTGAGCGCTCGGGGGCGACGGCGACGACGGTGCAGCCGCGCCGGTACGCCTGCTCGGCGAGGACGGCCAGCCCGGGCTCGGTGCCGTCGGTGGTGGCGATGAGCAGCAGGTCGACCGGGCCGGCCCAGCCGGGCAGCGCCCAGCGCAGTGCGCCGGCGGCGTGCGCGACGCCGGTGGGGTCGAGCCGGATCACGGGTGCGGAGGCGCCGGCGAGGGCGCCCAGCAGGTCGGCGACGCCGGTGGCGGCGGTGCCGGGCCCGGCGATCAGGACCGCGCGGGGACGGCCGTCGGGCCGCAGCTCCGCGAGGCCCGCCTCGTTCGCGTGCCGGGCCGCGGTACGGACTCTCGCCCCGGCCTCGGCCGCGCCGCGGAGCAGGCCCCGACGGTCTACGCGGGCGAGATCGTCCGGTGCGTCGAGGAGCGACTCGTCGAGCATGGCGGCCTCCGGCGGTCTTGACGGATCCAGGGTTGCGGAACGATCAGGCGGGGCGGCGGGCCTCGTCGACCAGGAGCACCGGGATGCCGTCACGGACCGGGTACGCGAGGCCGCAGTCCTGGCCGGTGCAGATCAGCTCGGGGGCCGTCTCGTCGGCCGACTTGTCCTCGAGGGGCGAGTGGCAGGCGGGGCAGGCGAGGATCTGCAGGAGGCCGGCTTCGAGCGGCATGGGGCGGTTCCCTTCGGGCATGCGGATGGTTCTGGGGTGGGGCGAGGTCAGCGTACCGCCGAGTCACCTCCGGTGCGGGCTGGAGTGTGTGCCTTGGCTCCCGCCCGCGTAGCCGGTGCGGCGCCGTTGCGGGGGCGCTGCCCCCGAGCCCCCGCGCCTCAAACGCCGGCGGGGCTGGATGTTGCTGAAGTGGGCCCGCATTGCGCGAAGCGCAAT
>NZ_JBEZKE010000072.1:0-6985 GCF_040651555.1 Streptomyces sp. NPDC048424
CCCCGGCGTCTTCCCCGCGGGGGACGGCCCCCACCCCCCCGGCCGCCCCCCCCCCCCCCCAAAACCCCGGGCCACCCCCCCCCCCGCCGGCGTTTGAGGCGCGGGGTCCGGGGCGGAGCCCCGGCAGCCGGGCCGCAGGGCTGCTACGGCAACGGGCGCCGCATCGCTCGGTGCGGGATGCCCGCGTCCTGGAACTCCGGCCCGTAGGCCACGTACCCGAGGCGCTCGTAGAAGCCGAGCGCATGCGTCTGCGCGCCCAGATCGACGGCCGTCAGCCCGCGCCGCGCCGCCTCGGCCTCGATCGCCCGGACCAGGGCCACGCCCACGCCCAGCCCGCGCGCGACCTTGCGTACGGCCAGCCGGCCCAGCGCGCCGACCGCCGGGTCGCCCGTCTTGGCCCGCGCGGCAGCGCCGTGGAGCAGCCGGCCGGTGCCCAGCGGCTCCCCGTCGGGCCCCACGGCCAGTACGTGCACCGCGCCCGCGTCGTACGCGTCGTACTCGATCGACTCCGGCACGGACTGCTCGACCACGAACACCTCGGTCCGCACGGCGAAGCACGCCGCCATGTCGGCCTCGGAGTCCGCGACCCGCACCTCGAAGCCGACGGCGGTCACTCGCTCTCCGCCCGGATCACGTCCAGCGCGTGCTGCAGGTCCGCCGGGTAGCCGCTCTCGAACTCCACCCACTGGCCGTCGGACGGGTGCTCGAAGCCGAGCCGCACCGCGTGCAGCCACTGCCGGGTCAGGCCCAGCCGCTTCGCGACCGTCGGGTCCGCGCCGTAGGTCAGGTCGCCGACGCAGGGGTGCCGGTGCGCGGACATGTGCACGCGGATCTGGTGCGTACGGCCGGTCTCCAGCTTGATGTCGAGCAGGGAGGCGGCGCGGAAGGCCTCGATCAGGTCGTAGTGGGTGACGGAGGGCTTGCCCTCCTGGGTCACGGCCCACTTGTAGTCCGCGCTGGGGTGGCGGCCGATCGGCGCGTCGATCGTGCCGCTCATCGGGTCCGGGTGGCCCTGCACCAGCGCGTGGTAGCGCTTGTCCACGACCCGCTCGCGGAACTGGTTCTTGAGCGAGGTGTACGCGCGCTCCGACTTCGCGACGGCCATCAGGCCGGACGTGCCGACGTCGAGGCGGTGCACGATGCCCTGGCGCTCGGAGGCGCCGGAGGTGGAGATGCGGTAGCCGGCCGCGGCGAGCCCGCCGATGACGGTGGTGCCGGTCCAGCCGGGGCTCGGGTGGGCGGCGACGCCCACCGGCTTCATGATGACCACGATGTCGTCGTCGTCGTGGACGATCTCCATGCCGGGGACCGGCTCGGCGACGACCTCGACCGCCCGCGGCGGCTCGGGCATCTCGACTTCGAGCCAGGCGCCACCGTGCACACGCTCGGACTTCCCGACGACACTGCCGTCGACCGACACCTTCCCCGCGGCCGCGAGATCGGCCGCCTTCGTCCGGGAGAAACCGAACATACGGGCGATGGCGGCGTCGACGCGCTCGCCTTCGAGGCCTTCGGGAACGGGCAGGGTGCGGATCTCGGGAATCGTACTCACCTGTCGAGTATGCAGGACTCGACGGCGCACCCGTCCCGCGCTCAGTCCTTGTGGACGGTGCCGTCGGGGTCCAGGCCCTTGAAGGACAGCAGGACGATCAGGATGCCGCCGCACACGATCGCCGAGTCGGCGAGGTTGAAGACCGCGAAATGGGCCGGCGCGATGAAGTCGACGACCGCGCCCCGGAACACGCCCGGCGAGCGGAAGATCCGGTCGGTCAGATTGCCGAGCGCACCGCCCAGCAGCAGGCCCAGCGCGATCGCCCACGGCAGGCTGTAGAGCTTGCGCGCGAGCCGCACGATCACCACGATCACGGAGGCCGCGATGCAGGTGAAGATGATGGTGAAGGCCTCGCCGAAGCCGAAGGCGGCGCCCGGGTTGCGGACCGCCTCGAACTTCAGCAGGTCACCGATGATCTCGATCGGCGGCTGGTGCTCCAGCTTCGCCACGACCAGCATCTTGGTGCCGAGGTCCAGCAGGTAGGCGAGCACCGCCACGACGAGCAGCGCCGCGATCCGCCGGCGCCCCTTGGGCACGGCGGACTCCGGCTGGGCGTCGTCCCCGACCTCCGGCGTACCGATGATGCGCTCCGCCTCTGCCACGTGAGTCCCTCGAACTAGCTCGAACCAGGCTCCTCCTGGACCCTGACGAGACACGAGGGTACGTCAGGGCCCCCGCGCACCGCCTGCCCCACCTCCACCTGATTCCGCGCCCGGCGCCGCCCCCTAGTGCCGCCGCTCCTGCTTCTGCTTGCAGTCCACGCACAGGGTGGCCCGTGGGAAGGCCTGCATCCTGGCCTTGCCGATGGGCTGCCCGCAGTTCTCGCAGAGTCCGTACGTGCCCGCCTCCAGCCGTTCCAGGGCCCGCTCGGTCTGCTCCAGCATCGAGGTGGCGTTCGCCGCGAGCGCCAGCTCGGACTCCCGGGTGATGTTCTTGGTGCCGGTGTCGGCCTGGTCGTCACCCGCGCCGTCGCCCGAGTCCCGCATCAGGCCGCTGATCGCCACCTCGGAGGCGTCGAGCTCGGCGCGCAGCCGCAGCACCTCGCTCATCAGCTCGCTGCGGGCCTCGTCGACCTCCGCCTGGGTCCAGGGGTCCTCGCCGGGCCGTACGGCGAGCTCCCCGGGGGTGAGGGCCGCTGTGGCCCGCGCCTTGGGCAGCCCGCTGGTGGCGGCCGCAGCCGTCTTCCTCGCCGCTCCCGTGCTCTTCTTGGCAACCACTTTCCGGACTCCCGTCTTCTTCGCGGCGTGCGCCGCCCCCTCGGTCCCGGCCTGCTTGGCCGTGACCGTCCGCTCGTCGACGGCGGTCGTCTTGGTGACGGTGGTCGCCTTGGCTGCCGGCGCCTTCCCGGCCGGAGCCTTCTTCGCCGCGGTCTTCTTCGCCGGAGCCTTCGTGGCGGCGGCGGTCTTCCCGGCAGCGGTCGCCTTCTTGGCGGCGGTCACCTTCTTCGCGGGAGCCGTGCCCTCGGAGGCCTCCGCCTTCCCTGCTGCCTTCCCGACAGCCTTCTTGGCAGTACTCCCGGCGGTCTTCTTCGCCACCATGGCCGCGGCCCCTTCACATACTGTGATCATTGCTCGCGAATCGTGCCGGAACGATAAATCGACTCCAGCCCCGCGGCAACGGGGCACGCATCCATCGAGGTCAACCTGCATCCGTTGTGCCCAGCCGGAGCCCCGGTAATCCGCCACTCCCGCCCCACCCGCGTCCGTACGGGCGCCCCGGGTCCATTCGGGTCACGCACGGCCCGCCCCGCGCCCCCGGCCGCGCTCCGGCCGCGCCCCCGCCACGCCGTGCCGCCGCCCCCCGCACGGGCCCCCGTAAAGCGGTCGGCCGCGCGGGCCCCCGGCCCGTACACTGGGCCCAGCGAAAGGCATGGACGGGGACGAGTAGCACCGTACGCGGCCAGGAGCGACCCGGGGACGGTGAGAGCCCGGGGGCGAGCGCGATGCGAAGGATCACCCCTGAGCCGCCGGAAGAAAGCCCGCACGGATCCCCGTACGGCGAGTAGAACCGGCTTCGCACCCCAATGAGGGGGCCACCGGATCCGTCCGGCGGCCAAGGAGGGTGGTACCGCGGGAGCAGGCGTCCTGGATTCTCCAGAACGGCTCTCGTCCCTCCGGACGGAAGTGACACCCCGCCGGAGGAAGAGTTCAGCCTCATGACCACACCGCCGCAGTACCGCCCGGTACCCGCCCAGGTCGACCTGCCTGCCCTTGAGCACGCGGTCCTCGACTTCTGGCGCGAGAGCAAGACCTTCGCCAAGACCCTGGAGCAGTCCGAGGGCCGCCCCGAGTGGGTCTTCTACGAGGGCCCGCCGACCGCGAACGGCATGCCCGGCGCGCACCACATCGAGGCCCGCGTCTTCAAGGACGTCTTCCCCCGCTTCCGCACCATGCGCGGCTACCACGTGGCCCGCAAGGCCGGCTGGGACTGCCACGGCCTGCCCGTCGAGCTCGCCGTCGAGAAGGAGCTCGGCTTCAACGGCAAGCAGGACATCGAGGCGTACGGCATCGCCGAGTTCAACGCCAAGTGCCGCGAGTCCGTGACCCGCCACACCGACGCGTTCACCGAGCTCACGACCCGGATGGGCTACTGGGTCGACCTGGACGACGCCTACCGGACCATGGACCCCGAGTACGTCGAGTCCGTGTGGTGGTCGCTGAAGGAGATCTTCAACAAGGGTCTGCTCACCCAGGACCACCGCGTCGCCCCCTGGTGCCCCCGCTGCGGCACCGGCCTTTCCGACCACGAGCTGGCCCAGGGCTACGAGACGGTCGTCGACCCCTCCGTCTACGTCCGCTTCCCGCTGACCTCCGGCCCCCTCGCGGGCGAGGCGGCGCTGCTGGTCTGGACGACGACCCCCTGGACCCTGGTGTCCAACACGGCGGTCGCCGCGCACCCCGACGTCACGTACGTCGTCGCCACGAACGGCGAGGAGAAGCTGGTCGTCGCCCAGCCGCTGCTGGAGAAGTCCCTGGGCGAGGGCTGGGAGGCCACCGGCCAGACCTTCACGGGCAAGGAGATGGAGCGCTGGACGTACGAGCGCCCGTTCTCCCTCGTGGAGTTCCCGGCTCCGGCCCACTACGTCGTGAACGCCGAGTACGTCACGACCGAGGACGGCACCGGTCTGGTCCACCAGTCCCCCGCCTTCGGCGCCGACGACCTCGCGGTCTGCCGCGCGTACGGCCTGCCCGTCGTGAACCCGGTCCGCCCCGACGGCACCTTCGAGGAGGAGGTCCCGCTGGTCGGAGGCGTCTTCTTCAAGAAGGCCGACGAGAAGCTGACCGCCGACCTCGACGCGCGCGGCCTGCTCTTCAAGCACATCGCCTACGAGCACAGCTACCCGCACTGCTGGCGCTGCCACACGGCCCTGCTCTACTACGCGCAGCCGTCCTGGTACGTCCGCACCACCGCCGTCAAGGACGCGATGCTGCGGGAGAACGAGAAGACGAACTGGTTCCCGGACTCGGTCAAGCAGGGCCGCTTCGGCGACTGGCTGAACAACAACATCGACTGGGCGCTCTCCCGCAACCGCTACTGGGGCACCCCGCTGCCGATCTGGCGGTGTGAGGAGAACCACCTCACCTGCGTCGGCTCGCGCGCCGAGCTCTCCGAGCTCTCCGGCCAGGACCACTCGAACCTGGACCCGCACCGCCCGTACATCGACGACGTGACCTTCACCTGCACCGCCGAGGGCTGCTCCCTCGAAGCGGTCCGCGTGCCGGAGGTCATCGACGCCTGGTACGACTCGGGCTCGATGCCGTTCGCGCAGTGGGGCTACCCGTACAAGAACAAGGAGATCTTCGAGAAGCGCTACCCGGCGCAGTTCATCTCGGAGGCCATCGACCAGACCCGCGGCTGGTTCTACACGCTGATGGCGATCGGCACGCTCGTCTTCGACAAGTCCTCGTACGAGAACGTGGTCTGCCTGGGCCACATCCTCGCCGAGGACGGCCGCAAGATGTCCAAGCACCTGGGCAACATCCTCCAGCCGATCCCGCTCATGGACCAGCACGGCGCGGACGCGGTGCGCTGGTTCATGGCGGCCGGCGGCTCCCCGTGGGCGGCGCGTCGCGTCGGCCACGGCACGATCCAGGAGGTCGTCCGCAAGACCCTCCTCACGTACTGGAACACGGTCGCCTTCCAGGCCCTGTACGCCCGTACGTCGAACTGGGCGCCCTCCGCGGCCGACCCGGCCCCGGCGGACCGCACGGTCCTCGACCGCTGGCTGCTCTCCGAGCTCCACACCCTCGTCGCCGAGGTCACGGATGCGATGGAGGCGTACGACACCCAGCGCGCCGGCAAGCTGCTGTCCGCCTTCGTGGACGACCTGTCGAACTGGTACGTCCGCCGCTCGCGCCGCCGCTTCTGGCAGGGCGACAAGGCCGCGCTGCGGACCCTGCACGAGGTCGTCGAGACGGTCACGCGCCTGATGGCCCCGCTCACCCCCTTCATCACCGAGCGGGTCTGGCAGGACATGATCGTTCCGGTCACCCCGGACGCCCCGGAGTCGGTGCACCTGTCGACGTGGCCGGTCGCGGACGGCGCCCAGGTGGACCGGACCCTCTCGCAGCAGATGCAGCTGGTGCGGCGCCTGGTCGAGCTGGGCCGCGCGACGCGTGCCGAGTCGGGCGTGAAGACCCGCCAGCCGCTGTCGCGGGCGCTGGTCGGCGCGACCGGCTTCGACGCCCTGTCCCCCGAGCTCCAGGCCCAGATCACGGAGGAGCTGAACGTCTCCTCGCTGGCCTCCCTGTCGGAGGTCGGCGGCTCGCTGGTCGACACGACGGCGAAGGCGAACTTCCGGGCGCTGGGCAAGCGCTTCGGCAAGGGCGTGCAGGACGTCGCCAAGGCGGTGGCCGCGGCCGACGCGGCGGCGCTGTCGCTGGCGCTGCGCTCGGGCTCCGCGGTCGTCTCGGTGAACGGCGAGGAGGTGGCCCTCTCCCCGGAGGAGGTCATCATCACGGAGACCCCGCGCGAGGGCTGGTCGGTGGCGTCCGACTCGGGCGCGACGGTGGCCCTGGACCTGGAGATCACCCCGGAGCTGCGGCTGGCCGGCCTGGCGCGTGACGCGATCCGGCTGATCCAGGAGGCCCGGAAGAACTCGGGCCTGGACGTGGCGGACCGCATCGCCCTGCGGTGGGTCTCCGCGGACCCGGAGGTCGTGACGGCCCTGACGGACCACGCGGCCCTGATCGCGGACGAGGTACTGGCCACGGACTTCACGTCCGGCGAGGCCGACGGCGCGTACGGTGACCCGTTCACGGACGAGCCCCTGTCCCTGACGTTCCGCCTCCGCAAGGCGTAACCCTCGGCCCGAGCGGCCCGTGCCCCCGTCCCCGGGGGTGCTCGACGCGTCGGCCTCCGCCCATCCGACGATCTGCTGCTCGGCGGGCCGCCGCGGACTGGAGGTCGAGCTCGCCCCGTCGGACCTGGCCG
>NZ_JBEZKE010000073.1:0-5880 GCF_040651555.1 Streptomyces sp. NPDC048424
GCGGCTGGAGCCGGCACAGCCTCGCTCAGCTCCACAGCCCAGGCATCGTCGGGCAGGGCGTAGTGAAACTGGATGGCGTAGTGACGCCCTGCATGTTCTCGCAGATCGGCTGGCATGACGGCAGGCTGCCACAGGCGCAAGGTCCGAGTCGCGGCGACCCCGTCAGCTTTACGGGACAGCCCTTAGTCGTAGGCGTTGCAGCTGCCCCCGGGCACCGGGTCCACCGAGAGGAAGCGGCCGGTCTTCGGGCTGTAGAGCCGGACGCCCATCAGCGTGATGCCCGTCAGGGTTTCGGCGGACCGCTGGCTCGCGCCCAGCCAGCCGTAGCGGGCGGCGGCGCCGCCGGCGCGCGCGTTGCCGTACTCGTCCGAGTCGAGCGCGACCGGGGCGACCCCGGAATCCAGCGGAAGCCGCATGGCGATGTCACCGTGGATGTTGGACAGCTGGAGAACCGTCCCTCCGGCCGCGGTGGTGGTCGCGGCGAGCCCGGCCGAGGCGGAACCGACGTTCCGTGTCAGCGTCCCGGCCGAGGTGTCCTCGATCGGCGACGGTGCGTCCTGCGGGACGACGTCCGGTTCGGGGAACGCGCGCCGGCTGAGCTCCCGCATCTCCCGCATCTCCCGGGTCTGCCGCTCCGCCGCATCCGCGAGGGCAGCGTCCGCCCGCCGGGCGGCCGGCACCTCACGGGGAGCGGCGATCGGGTCGGGAGTGGTAGCAGCTCAGCGCTCCCGCAGGGAGCCGCTGGCAGTGGGGAGGTCCCAGGCTCGCTCGATCGCGCCGTGCGGGCGATGTCCTGGGCCCCGGTTGGACGGGCGGATCAGCGCAGTCCGGCGAAGAGGTCGTTCTCGGGTACGGCCGCGCCGGTGGCGTCCTTGACGCGTACGAAGGTCTCCATGCCCATCAACTGACCGAACTTCTCCTTGCCCATCTTGAGGAAGAAGATGTTCTCGCCCTGACTGGCGTGCGCGGCCAGCGCATCGAACTTCTGACCGCTGAATGCGGTGGCGTCCACCCACGTGGTGATCTCGTCGTCGGGGAGGCCGATCTCGGCCATCGCGGCGGCCTCGGCGGGATCCGGTTCCGGCATGTCCTCATTCAACTCGCGCAGGGTCTCACCGAACCGCTGGATCACCGAGCGGGGCATCGTCGTCCAGTACACCTTCGGTGTCAGCGCGGTCATCTCCAGCGCAGCCATCGTGATGCGGTGGGCCTGGATGTGGTCGGGGTGGCCGTAGAAGCCGTTCTCGTCGTAAGTGACGACCACATCGGGTCGGTAGTGCCGCATGAGTTCCGCAAGTCGGGCCGCGCCTTCCTCCACGGGGGTCTGCCAGAAGGATCCGGAGGCGTCGTTGCTCGGCCAGCCCATCATTCCGGAGTCGGCGTAGTCCAGCATCTCCAGATCGCTGATCTTCAGGACGTCACAGCTCGCCTCGAGTTCTTGACGGCGCATCAAGGCGACGGCCGCCGGATCGTGCCCGGGGTCGCCCGGCTTGACACCGCCCGGTCCGTCACCGCAACGGCCGTCGGTACATGTCACGAGAACCGTGCGGATGCCTTCCGCCGCGTACTGCGCGAGCACCCCTCCGGTTCCGGTGGCCTCGTCGTCGGGGTGGGCGTGCACTGCCATGAGCGTCAAGGGCCGGTCGGTCATAAAACAGTCCTCCTGTAGTAATAGTTCTGGGGCCTGGATCCCGGTGGGGCGGATGGCCTCGTGGTCTCCGTGCTCCCCGTCCGTGTTTCCGGTTCCTCCGTCGATGCAACCGCGCCGACAGGACCGGCTGTTCCCGGCGCGGCCGCTCGGCTTTCCTGAACGTACGCGTTGGGACCCTTCGACGGGGCGATGACGACCCGGATCCGTCACCACGGCGACGCAGGAATACGGGCCGGTTGGTGCGGTGTACCCGAACTGCGCCCGGGTCTCCACCGTGTGCCGGCCGGTACGGGCGGTGATACGGCGAGGAGATGATCCGAGCGGTACGGAGGACCAGGTGGCGGGGGACGAGATCGGTCCTCCGGTGCTGGCCGGCGGGTCCTCGCGGGCCGGTGATCGGTGTACGGGTACATCGGGAGGGCTGGGCCCCGGGTGAGGCCCCGTGGCGGGCGGCACCGCACGCCGTGCTGGAGGTTGTTCCGCTGCCGCGCACGTGGCCGGAGTCGGCTGGCCTCGCTCAGATCGCTACGGGGCTGTCCCGCGCCCGCGTGTACGTACGCGACGTCGACGGCGTCGTGCCGGACCGACGCCTGGTGTTGTGCTGGCGAGGGGCCCCCGGGGTCGTGCGAGTCGACGCCCTGTGGTCCGTGTCTTGGAGTCCTGGCGCCCCGGCCATGCTCTGCGGCGCTGCGTTACACCGCGAGTCCCACCGAGTCGATGAGGCGCAGGTGTGGGGCGCGCGGGCGCACGGGTTTCTCAAGGACGGGCGGGCCGCTCGGCGCGGCCGCAGCGCGGGCTACTCGGCCGGGCTGCCCACCTTCGGCCCGCGTCCCTGAGCCGGGCCGCCCATGGGCTGCCGTCTGGGCGAGGTGGGACCAGCCTTGCCGCCGGGGAAGGCGCCTACGTCGCAGGGTAGAGCAGGTTCGGGGGACCGAGTCATGCGGTGCCGGAGCCGGGCCAGCGCGGGCGACTCCACCCGCAACGCGCCCGCCGCCACACCGCCGCTCCCTCCGCCCGCGCGGCCGCCGTGGCGCCCTCCCGGCCCTGGTACGCGCGTCCGGTGTTCGCGGCTGCGGTAACCGGAGGATGGGGGCCGTCGCAGTCGTCCGCCGGTCCTGGAGCGGTGCCACGCCGCGGGCCGGGTCCGTCCGGTTCGCTTGTGAGGATGAACGGCCCGTGGTCGACGAGGACCTGGTCGGGGCCCTTACCCGGAGCGGCCGGGGGAGGTCGCGGAGTCGTGTCTGCGGGGGCGGCGGACGCCCTGCTGAGCCTGCCCGGCGCCCCGCTCGCGGTGGTGGGATCCGGGTCTGGCGGGTGGTCCTGAGGAGTGGGCCACCAGGCGGCGGGTAGGTGCCGGGCAGCCCCGGCCGGCCTGCCGGAAGGGCGGGCCCGGCTTTCGCGGTGAGGAGGCAGACAATGTCCGCACATGTTCCAGGTCCAGCTCCAGGCTCAGGGCCGCGGATCACGCCCCGACCGTACGGTGGCGGCGTACCGCCGGGGGAGACTCCGCCCTGCGAGTCGAGCACCGGCTCCGGCGCGGGTCCCTACCGCCCCCTCACTCGCGGCTGGGCGATGGGCCCTCTCGTGCTGATCTGCCTGCTGGCCCTGGTCTGCGCCCTCTTCTTCCTTGCCTACGCCGTCATGCTGGACCTCTGAGCGGTACCGACGGGGCCGGCGCAGCCTGATCCGCCCAACTGGCACGGCCGAACGAGGGCGGGCAAGTGGTCGTGTGCCCCATCCCGCGACCTCGGGCGAGCTGATGATCTCAGAAGCCGCCGAGGCCCGGCCCTTCGTGGATGTCCGGGCTGCTGTCCACGGGCGGGGAGCACCCGGAGCAGGGGTCCGTGAACAGCGGGTGGTCTCCTGTGTTGTAGAGCGCCCCCGGCTCCAGCCCGTCCAGCACCGCCGCCCGCAGGGCAGCCGCGTTCTTGCGTTCGGCGGGGACCCGCAGATGGCGGTCCCCGACCCGTTCCAGGGCGCTGCTGATGCCATGCCTCCACCAGCGTTTTCCTCAGGTGGTGCGCGGCGCCGCTCTGCAAGGCGGCCACCTCGTCGCTGCGGGGAGTGGGCGGGCGAGGGCCCGAGGCCGCCGGAGCCGTACTGCGCCAGTCTCCACTCCACAGCTCCTGGCGGTGGCCGGCCGGTCCATCACGATGCCGTCCACGCCGTACGCGAATCCTGACGCCCCCCAGCACCGCGAGCGGGCCGAGCTGCATGCGGCGGCCGCCAGGGCCTTCGCGGGCCGAGCTGGCTGGCGTACGCGTGGGGTGTCGGCCCGCGGCCGGCTGCTGCGGTCGGGCCTGCGCGTTCCCGTCGCCCTCTGAGCAGGATCGGAAGGCCGGGCGTCGGGCGGTGGGGAACATTCCGTCTTGGCTGACCGTTCGTACATCTGTGGGGTGCGGGAAGGGCTGTGTCCCCGGGCCCGACCTATGCCTGTGGGGAAGATCGTTCGGCTGAAGCCCCCCAGAGCCCTCCGCCGCGAGGCGACCGCCCTTCCCGTCCCCACGCCTTGACCGCCCCGCCCGGCACCCCCCCGCCGGTCGGGGCGCGGGCCCCGACCTGGCCCTTCCCCCCCGGGCTGGTCGGGGCCCCCCTTTCCTCTCCTCTTACGCAGGCAGTGGACGTCTCCTGCGCCGCACGGTGCCTTCGCGACCTTGAGGGGGCGCGCCCGTCCGGCAGCCCGTCCGACGGGCGTTCTCAGACGTTGCCGAGGTCCGAACTCACCCATCGCTGCGGGCGCATGTGGATGACGAGCTGCTCCCCGTGTTCCTTCCAGGCGAAGTCGACGTAGCCCTCGACCTTCTCCGCCGGCAGGTAGCGGGCGGAGAGCTCCACCAGCTGCTCGCGCGTGGCGGGAACGGTGGTGATGACCGGTCCCTCGACCGACACGTACCGGATCGTGGGCTCCAGACGGTCCACCATCAGGGTGAACCGGCCTGCGGCCCGGATCAGATCGGCCTTGCGCGAGTCCCGTCCGGTCATGATCCAGATATCGCCCCCGGGTGCGTACTGGTACCAGATGGGGACCGCGAGCGGCGCACGGTCACCTTCCGCTCCCGCGTTCACCGCGAGCGCGGCGACATGGGGCTCGGCGAGGAACTGCTCACGTTCGGTACGGGACAGGGCCACGGCACACTCCTTCGACAGTCGGATCCCTCTGAAGAGATCCCTTCCCCCAAGACCCTGCCCCGCTGCGCGCCCATTCCCCGCCCGGGCCCCGCTCCGCTTCCGCTCCACCACTCCCACGGCCCCGCCGAGCCGCCGTACCCGCCCACCGGCACCGACTCCTACCGCCTCGCTACCACCCGGACCCGCGCCCGCGTCGAGCGACGGAGAATCGGCTACTAAGGGTTGTCCCGTAAGTGATCTTCTTGTTGCCTCGGGCATGGTGAACCGCCGTGCGGCCCGCTCGCCTATCCGTCGAGGGCGAGGTTGTGCATCCGGGCGATGCCGAGCATGGCGTGGTGGACGCCGTCGCCTTTGAGGCGGCAGTCGCGGAGGATCTTCCAGGTCTTCATGCGGGCAAAGACGTGCTCGACGCGTGCTCGGACCTGCTTGTGGGACCGATTGTGTTCCGTCTTCCACTCCGGGAGTTCTGCCCGGCCCTTCGCCTGTCGGTGCGGGATGACCAGTCCGGTGCCCTGGTAGCCGCCGTCGGCGATCGTGGTGGTGTTGCCGATGGCGGCCTTGGCACCGGACTCCTCCCATCCGCGGGAGTCGTGCCGGTTGCCCGGCAGAGGCCGGCCGACCACGACGACGAGACGGGTGTCCGCGTCGATGACGACCCGGTGGGCGGTGGAGTACCGGTAGTTCTTCGACTGCTCCGCCACGGAGTGGTCGCGGGTGGGAACCAGCGTGCCGTCCACGATGAGCACGGTGCCATCGGCGAATCGCTTGCGGGGCCGGAGCGCGAGCATCGGCCCGAGGTGGTCGATGATGCGGTCCGCCGCCCACTTCGAGACCCCGAACAGCGGAGCGAGCTGCCGCATCGTCAAGTTCGTGCACCAGTAAGCGGCCACCAGCAGTGCACGGTCCTCCAACGCAAGGCTCCACGGCCGGCCCCCTGCGGACCGCATCCGCGCCGTCGCGCCGCAACACCGTCACCAGCTTGCCGCAGTTGCGCGGGCTCAGCCCGGTGAACGGGGCTATCCAGGACGGCTCAGACGCCGTGATCACACCAGCCACGGCATGATCATTCCATTGCGTCCTGCCCGTCCTGCCCGTCCTTC
>NZ_JBEZKE010000074.1:0-3302 GCF_040651555.1 Streptomyces sp. NPDC048424
TTCAGAACTAACACAGTGGACGCGAGCAACTGAGGACAAGCCCTCGGCCTATTAGTACCAGTCAGCTTCACCCGTTACCGGGCTTCCACATCTGGCCTATCAACCCAGTCGTCTACTGGGAGCCTTACCCTCTCAAGGAGGTGGGAATACTCATCTTGAAGCAGGCTTCCCGCTTAGATGCTTTCAGCGGTTATCCCTCCCGAACGTAGCCAACCAGCCATGCCCTTGGCAGGACAACTGGCACACCAGAGGTTCGTCCGTCCCGGTCCTCTCGTACTAGGGACAGCCCTTCTCAATATTCCTACGCGCACAGCGGATAGGGACCGAACTGTCTCACGACGTTCTAAACCCAGCTCGCGTACCGCTTTAATGGGCGAACAGCCCAACCCTTGGGACCGACTCCAGCCCCAGGATGCGACGAGCCGACATCGAGGTGCCAAACCATCCCGTCGATATGGACTCTTGGGGAAGATCAGCCTGTTATCCCCGGGGTACCTTTTATCCGTTGAGCGACGGCGCTTCCACAAGCCACCGCCGGATCACTAGTCCCGACTTTCGTCCCTGCTCGACCCGTCGGTCTCACAGTCAAGCTCCCTTGTGCACTTACACTCAACACCTGATTGCCAACCAGGCTGAGGGAACCTTTGGGCGCCTCCGTTACCCTTTGGGAGGCAACCGCCCCAGTTAAACTACCCATCAGACACTGTCCCTGATCCGGATCACGGACCGAGGTTAGACATCCAGCACGACCAGAGTGGTATTTCAACGATGACTCCACAACCACTGGCGTGGCTGCTTCAAAGTCTCCCACCTATCCTACACAAGCCGAACCGAACACCAATATCAAACTGTAGTAAAGGTCCCGGGGTCTTTCCGTCCTGCTGCGCGAAACGAGCATCTTTACTCGTAGTGCAATTTCACCGGGCCTATGGTTGAGACAGTCGAGAAGTCGTTACGCCATTCGTGCAGGTCGGAACTTACCCGACAAGGAATTTCGCTACCTTAGGATGGTTATAGTTACCACCGCCGTTTACTGGCGCTTAAGTTCTCAGCTTCGCACGCCCGAAAGCGCACTAACCGGTCCCCTTAACGTTCCAGCACCGGGCAGGCGTCAGTCCGTATACATCGCCTTACGGCTTCGCACGGACCTGTGTTTTTAGTAAACAGTCGCTTCTCGCTGGTCTCTGCGGCCACCCCCAGCTCAGGAAGCAAGTTCCTTCACCAGTGATGGCCCCCCTTCTCCCGAAGTTACGGGGGCATTTTGCCGAGTTCCTTAACCATAGTTCACCCGAACGCCTCGGTATTCTCTACCTGACCACCTGAGTCGGTTTAGGGTACGGGCCGCCATGAAACTCGCTAGAGGCTTTTCTCGACAGCATAGGATCATCCACTTCACCACAATCGGCTCGGCATCAGGTCTCAGCCTTATATGAGGGACGGATTTGCCTACCCCTCGGCCTACACCCTTACCCCGGGACAACCACCGCCCGGGCTGGACTACCTTCCTGCGTCACCCCATCGCTTACCTACTACAAGTCTGGTTCGTCGGCTCCACCACTTTCCTTTCCCCGAAGGGTCCGGAACGGCTTCACGGACTTAGCATCGCCTGATTCGATATTGGGCGTTTCAAAGCGGGTACCGGAATATCAACCGGTTGTCCATCGACTACGCCTGTCGGCCTCGCCTTAGGTCCCGACTTACCCTGGGCAGATCAGCTTGACCCAGGAACCCTTAGTCAATCGGCGCACACGTTTCTCACGTGTGTATCGCTACTCATGCCTGCATTCTCACTCGTGAACCGTCCACAACTAGCTTCCGCTGCTGCTTCACCCGGCACACGACGCTCCCCTACCCATCACAGCGGGCGTTGGCCCTATTGCTGCAATGACACGACTTCGGCGGTACGCTTGAGCCCCGCTACATTGTCGGCGCGGAATCACTTGACCAGTGAGCTATTACGCACTCTTTCAAGGGTGGCTGCTTCTAAGCCAACCTCCTGGTTGTCTCTGCGACTCCACATCCTTTCCCACTTAGCGTACGCTTAGGGGCCTTAGTCGATGCTCTGGGCTGTTTCCCTCTCGACCATGGAGCTTATCCCCCACAGTCTCACTGCCGTGCTCTCACTTACCGGCATTCGGAGTTTGGCTAAGGTCAGTAACCCGGTAGGGCCCATCGCCTATCCAGTGCTCTACCTCCGGCAAGAAACACACGACGCTGCACCTAAATGCATTTCGGGGAGAACCAGCTATCACGGAGTTTGATTGGCCTTTCACCCCTAACCACAGGTCATCCCCCAGGTTTTCAACCCTGGTGGGTTCGGTCCTCCACGAAGTCTTACCTCCGCTTCAACCTGCCCATGGCTAGATCACTCCGCTTCGGGTCTAGAGCGTGCAACTCAATCGCCCTATTCGGACTCGCTTTCGCTACGGCTTCCCCACACGGGTTAACCTCGCTACACACCGCTAACTCGCAGGCTCATTCTTCAAAAGGCACGCAGTCACGACTGTATGTGCAAGCACATACAGCGACGCTCCCACGGCTTGTAGGCACACGGTTTCAGGTACTATTTCACTCCGCTCCCGCGGTACTTTTCACCATTCCCTCACGGTACTATCCGCTATCGGTCACCAGGGAATATTTAGGCTTAGCGGGTGGTCCCGCCAGATTCACACGGGATTTCTCGGGCCCCGTGCTACTTGGGAGATGAGCAAGCAAGCCGCTGATGTTTCGTCTACGGGGGTCTTACCCTCTACGCCGGACCTTTCGCATGTCCTTCGACTACATCAACGGTTTCTGACTCGCCGACCGGCCGGCAGACCGATCAAGCTCATTCCCACAACCCCGCATGCGCAACCCCTGCCGGGTATCACACGCATACGGTTTGGCCTCATCCGGTTTCGCTCGCCACTACTCCCGGAATCACGGTTGTTTTCTCTTCCTGAGGGTACTGAGATGTTTCACTTCCCCTCGTTCCCTCCACACTGCCTATGTGTTCAGCAGTGGGTGACAGCCCATGACGACTGCCGGGTTTCCCCATTCGGACACCCCCGGATCAAAGCTCAGTTGGCAGCTCCCCGGGGCCTATCGCGGCCTCTCACGTCCTTCATCGGTTCCTGGTGCCAAGGCATCCACCGTGCGCCCTTAAAAACTTGGCCACAGATGCTCGCGTCCACTGTGTAGTTCTCAAACAACGACCAGCCACCCATCACCCTGCTCCTTACGGAACAAGTTCACTGGGGCCGGCACTGAAGACATGACCTTACGGCCGTACCTTCAGGACCCAACAACGTGCCAAGCATCCC
>NZ_JBEZKE010000075.1:0-5032 GCF_040651555.1 Streptomyces sp. NPDC048424
AACAACTCACCAACCCCGACTACTGGGTCCAACACCTCCGCCACACCGTCCGCTTCAACGACGGCATCCAGTACCTCCACAACCAGAACGTCACCGGCTACATCGAGATCGGCCCCGACCCGGTGCTCACGGCGATGACCCGAGGCTGCCTGGGCGAGGAGATCGCCCAGGGCGCGGTGTCGACCGTCGGCGTCCTGCGCAAGGGACGCCCCGAGGCGCAGACCCTCGCGGTCGCCCTCGGCCACGCGGCCGTACGGGGTGCGGCTCTGGACGTCGAGAGCCTCTTCCCCGGAGCGCGGCGGGCGCTGCTGCCGACGTACGCGTTCCAGGGCGCCCGGTTCTGGCTGAACAGCCCGGCCACGCCCGAGGACGTGGCGAGCCTGGGCCTGACGTCGGCGGAACACCCGCTGCTCGGCGCGGTGACCAGCCTCGCCGGCGGGGAGGGACTGCTGCTCACGGGCCGTGTCTCGCGGAGCACCCACCCGTGGATCGCCGACCATGCCGTCTCCGGAACCGTTCTGCTGCCCGGCACCGCCCTGGTCGAGATGGCCGTGGCGGCGGGCGAGCGCTTCGGCTACGACCGGCTCCGGGAGCTCGTCCTGGAGGCGCCGCTGATCGTTCCCGAGGACGGCCGCATCCACCTGCAGGTGGCGCTGGGCGCCGAGGAGTCGGGGACCCGCTCCGTCTCCGTACACTCCCGCGCCGAGGGCCGGACGGAGGAGGAATGGACCCGGCACGCCTCCGGTGTGCTCGCCGCGGCGGGCCCGGTTCCGGTTCCGGTTCCCGCGACCGGCTCGGCCGTCTGGCCGCCGGAGGGAGCCACTGAAATACCTGTCGGCGACCTCTACGCCCGCCTCGCCGAGCGCGGATACACGTACGGCCCCACCTTCCAGGGCCTGCGGAGCGCGTGGAGACGGGGCACGGATCTGTACGCGGAGATCGCGCTGCCGGAGAGCATCGACGGGGACGGGTTCGCCCTCCACCCCGCCGCTCTGGACGCCGCCCTCCACACCTTGCTGATCGAGGACTCCGACGAGCTGACCATCCCGTTCTCGTTCAACGGGGTCACCCTGCACGCCGCCGGTGCGACCGCGCTGCGGGTGCACCTGGTTCCGAGCGGTAGGAGCGCCGCCTCGCTCACGGCCACGGACGCCGACGGCCGGCCCGTCATCACCGTCGACGAGATCGCCCTGCGACCGGCCGGCGACCTACAGGACCGCAGCGGTCGGATCGACGGGCTCTACCGCCTGGTGTGGAAGCCCGTCCCGCAGGCCGCCGAGCCGGCCGCCGGGCCGTGGGCGGTACTCGGCTCGGACCCGCACGCTCTGGCCGCGGCCGTCTCCGGCGAGGCGTACGCGGACGCCGGCGCGCTGCGGACCGCGCTCGCCTCGGGCGGTCCGGTCCCCGGTGTCATCGCGCTCACCGAGCCGAGCTCGGAAGTCCATGCGGCGGTTCAGGGCACCCTGGCCACCCTCCAGGAACTCCTCGCCGACACCACCCTCGACTCCACCCGAATCGTCGTACTCACCCAGGGCGCCACCGCCCTCACCACCGACGAGGACATCCACAACCTGGCAGCCGCAGCCCTCACCGGACTCATCCGCACCGCACAAAACGAATACCCCGGCCGCCTCACCCACCTCGACCTCAGCACCGACACCGACACCGCTGAGGCCCTGGCCGCCGCCGCCCACACCGCCGCCACCACCCCCGACACCCAACTCACCCTCCGCAACGGCCAACTCCACACCCCCCGCCTCGAAAACACCCCCACCAACCCCACCCCGGCCAAGCCCCTCGACCCCGAAGGCACCATCCTCATCACCGGCGGCACCGGCGGCCTCGGCCACATCCTCGCCCGCCACCTCGTCACCCACCACGGCGCCAAACACCTCCTCCTCACCAGCCGCACCGGACCCAACGCCCCCGGCGCCACCGAACTCACCACCGAACTCACCACAGCAGGCGCCCACATCACCATCACCGCCTGCGACACCGCCAACCGAGACGCCCTCGCCGAACTCCTCACCACCATCCCCACCGACCACCCCCTCACCGCCGTCATCCACGCCGCCGGCACCCTCAACGACGCCACCCTCGACAACCTCACCCCCCACCACGTCACCCAAGTCCTCCACCCCAAAACCGACGCCGCCTGGAACCTCCACCAACTCACCCGACACCTCCCCCTCACCCACTTCATCCTCTTCTCCTCCATCGCCGGACTCATCGGAAACCCCGGCCAAGCCAACTACGCCGCCGCCAACACCTACCTCGACGCCCTCGCCCACCACCGCCACCACCACAACCTCCCCGCCACCAGCCTCGCCTGGGGACTCTGGGACACGAGCACCGGCAGCATGGCCGCGCAGTTCTCGGAGGCCGACATCAAGCGGTGGGCCGCGAAGGGCATCCTTCCGCTGACCCCGGCACGCGGCATGGAGCTGTTCGACGCCGCGCTCACGGCCGGTCAGCCGGAGCTGGTGCCGATCGAGCTGGACCTGAAGGCGCTGCGCTCCCCGGAGCAGTCCGCGCCCGCCCTGCTGCGCACCCTGGTCCGCGCCCCGCGCCGGCGCGCCGCCTCGGCCACCGGATCCTCGTGGGCGGAGCGCACCGCCGAACTGCCCCCGGCCGACCGCCGGCGCGCCGCCGGTGAGCTCGTACGGACGACGGTCGCGGCCGTGCTCGGCCTGGCGGGCCCCGCCGCCGTCAACGACAGCGGGCCCTTCATCCAGCTGGGCATGGACTCCCTCACCGGCATGGAGTTGCGCCGCCGGCTCGCCTCGGACAGCGGGATCGCGGTTCCCGCGACCGCCGTCTTCGACCACCCCACGCCGGGTGCGCTCACCGACTTCGTGGTCGCCGAGCTCGCCAAGATCGCCGGCGAGGCCGCCGCCCGGCCGGTCCGGCAGGCCGCGGTCGGCGCGGGCGTAGGCCAGGACGACCCGATCGTGATCGTCGGGATGGCCTGCCGGTACCCCGGTGACGCCCGGTCCCCCGAGGACCTGTGGCGGCTCGTCGCCGACGGCACCGACGCCATCGGCCCCTTCCCCACCAACCGCGACTGGGACCTCGACCACCTCTACGACCCGGACCCCACCCGGGCCGGCAAGAGCTACACCCGGCACGGCGGGTTCCTCTACGACGCCGACCGGTTCGACGCCGAGTTCTTCGGCGTCTCGCCCCGCGAGGCGTTCGCGATCGACCCGCAGCAGCGCCTGTTGCTGGAGACGACCTGGGAGAGCTTCGAGCACGCGGGCATCGACCCGACCACGCTGCGCGGCAGCCGCACCGGTGTGTTCGTCGGCACCATGTACGACGACTACGCCTCCCGCCTGTCCGCCGTTCCGGTCGAGTACGAGGGCTACCTGAGCACGGGCAGCGCCGGCAGTGTGGCCTCCGGACGGCTGTCCTACACCTTCGGGCTGGAGGGCCCGGCCATCACCGTCGACACGGCCTGCTCCTCCTCCCTCGTCGCCCTGCACCTGGCCTCCCAGGCCCTGCGCCAGGGCGAATGCACCCTTGCCGTGGCGGGCGGCGCCACCGTCATGGCCACTCCGCGGCCCTTCGTCGAGTTCAGCCGCCAGCGCGGGCTGGCGCCCGACGGGCGGATCAAGTCGTTCGCGGCTTCGGCGGACGGTACGACGTGGAGCGAGGGCGTCGGCATCCTGCTCCTGGAACGGCTCTCCGACGCCCGCCGCAACGGCCACGAGATCCTCGCCGTCGTCCGCGGCTCCGCCGTCAACCAGGACGGCGCCAGCAACGGACTCACCGCCCCCAACGGCCCCTCCCAGGAGCGGGTCATCCGCGAGGCCCTCGCCGCCTCCGGACTCTCACCCGCCGACGTCGACGCCGTAGAGGCCCACGGCACCGGCACCACCCTCGGCGACCCCATCGAGGCCCAGGCCATCCTCGCCACCTACGGCCAGGACCGCGACGCCGACCGCCCCCTCCACCTCGGCTCGCTCAAGTCGAACATCGGCCACTCCCAGGCCGCCGCCGGCGTCGGCGGCGTCATCAAGATGGTCATGGCCATGCGCCACGGCGTGCTGCCGCGCACGCTGCACGTGGACGCGCCGAGCCCGCACGTGGACTGGTCGAGCGGCGCGGTGTCGCTCCTCACCGAGGCGACCCCGTGGCCCGAGACCGACCGGCCGCGCCGTTCCGCCGTCTCCTCCTTCGGGATCAGCGGCACCAACGCCCACGTCGTCCTCGAACAGGCCCCCATCGCCGAGGCCGCGGAGTCCCGCGACCCGGCGACCCCCGCCCAGCTGCCCTGGGTGGTCTCCGGCCGCGGTACGGAGGGCCTGCGCGCCCGGGCCACCCAGCTGCGGCGGCTGGCCGCCGAGGCCGGCACGGAGGGCGGCTTCGACCTCGCGCACCTGGACGTCGGCCACGCGCTCGCCACCACGCGGGCGGCGCTCCCGGAGCGTGCGGTCGTCCTCGCCGACGACCCGGCGGGTCTGCTGGCGGGCCTGGACGCACTGGCCCGGGGCGAGTCCGCGCCGCAGCTGGTGACCGGGGACTCCGGCAGGGCCGACGGGGCCTGCGGGCTCGCGTTCCTGTTCACGGGTCAGGGCAGTCAGCGTCCCGGCATGGGCCGCGAACTGTACGAGACCCACCCGGTGTTCGCCGAGGCGTTCGACGCCGTCTGCGCACGGATGGACGCCCACCTGGGCCTGTCGCTCAAGGAGCTGGTCTTCGCCGGCGAGGGCAGCGCGCAGGCCGCTCTCCTCAACAGGACGCAGTACACGCAGCCCGCGCTGTTCGCCGTCGAGGTCGCACTGTTCCGGCTGGTGGAGCACTACGGCCTGACCCCCGACCACCTCCTCGGCCATTCGGTGGGCGAGCTGGCCGCCGCGCACGTCGCGGGGGTCCTCTCCCTGGACGACGCCTGCACCCTGGTGGCCGTCCGTGGCCGGCTGATGCAGTCCGCGCCCACCGGCGGCGCCATGATCGCCATCGAAGCCACCGAAACCGAGATCCTGGCCACCCTCCCCACCCACCACGGACACCTCGACATCGCCGCCGT
>NZ_JBEZKE010000076.1:0-4504 GCF_040651555.1 Streptomyces sp. NPDC048424
AGCTCGGCGGCAGTGCGTTCGACGCCCTGCGGGGATCACCCCGACACACACCCGACCCCGCCCCAACCGGCCCGCTTCGATCCCAGGCTCTGTGGTCATTCGGCTACGCCGCACCAACTCCAGCCCCGCCGCACCAAAATCCAGCCCCTCCGGCGATTGAGGAGCGGGGTCCGGGGCGGAGCCCCGATCTTTGAGCGGCACCATCCAGCCTCGCCGCACTACTCCAGCCTCGCCGGCGTTTGAGGCGCGGGGTCCGGGGCGGAGCCCCGGTCTTTCAGCCTCGCCGGCGGAGCCCCGGGCGGGAGCTCGGCTAGGGCTGCGGGGTCTGGGGCGGCTGCTCGGCCTGCGCAGCAGTCTCGGCCGCGTGCCGCTTGAGCGCAGCGTCACGGCCGCGGACGTACCAGATGCCGATCAGGCCGAGGAAGCCGCCGGCCGCGCAGGTCCAGACCCACCACAGCTGGCCGCGGTCGGCGAACCACCCGTAGAAGGGGAGCTGGACGAGGAAGAGGGCGAACCACAGGATCGTGCCACCTGTGACGGTCGCGACGACGGGGCCCTCCAGGGGCTCGGGCGCCTCATGCTTCGCAGTCCATTTCGCCATGCGGCAAGTCTAGGCGCGCGGCTCCGTGGTCTACGCGCGGAGATGGACGGCCCTTCGCTCATGTGTTCATACTGAAACGGTTTGGGCGTGGCCCATTTTCTTCGTATGAACCACCCAATGAGGACCGTATGAGCACCCCCACGGCCACGGCCCCGGGCCCTTCCCTCCAGGGGCCCTCCGGAGGAATCGACCGCTACTTCAAGATCTCCGAGCGCGGTTCGACCGTCGCCCGTGAGGTCCGCGGCGGCTTCGCCACCTTCTTCGCGATGGCGTACATCATCGTGCTCAACCCGATCATCCTGGGCAGCGCGAAGGACATGTACGGGCACCAGCTCGACAACGGTCAGCTCGTGACGGCCACCGCCCTGACGGCCGCCTTCACCACCCTCCTCATGGGTGTCATCGGCAACGTCCCGATCGCGCTCGCCGCCGGCCTCGGCGTGAACACGGTCGTCGCCCTCCAGCTCGCCCCGCGCATGAGCTGGCCCGACGCCATGGGCATGGTCGTGCTCGCCGGCTTCGTGGTGATGCTGCTCGTCGCCACCGGCCTGCGCGAGCGGGTCATGCACGCCGTACCGCTCGGCCTGCGCAAGGGCATCGCCATCGGCATCGGCCTGTTCATCATGCTGATCGGCCTGGTCGACTCGGGCTTCGTCTCGCGCATCCCGGACGCCGCCCACACCACGGTCCCGCTCCAGCTCGGCGGCACCGGCCACCTGGACGGCTGGCCCGTCCTGATCTTCGTGATCGGCGTGCTGCTCACCCTCGCCCTGCTGATCCGCAAGGTTCCCGGCGCGATCCTGATCTCCATCGTGGCCATGACCCTCGTCGCGGTCGTCGTCCAGCTGGTCGCCAAGGTGCCCGACACCGGCTGGGGCCTCACCGTGCCCGAGTGGCCGGGCAACCCGGTGGCCGCGCCCGACTTCGGGCTGGTCGGCCAGGTCAGCCTGTTCGGCGGCTTCGCGAAGGTCGGGATGCTGACCGGCATCCTCTTCGTCTTCACCGTGCTGCTGTCCTGCTTCTTCGACGCCATGGGCACGATCCTGGGCGTCGGCGACGAGGCCAAGCTGATCGACAAGGAGACCGGCGAGTTCCCCGGCATCAACAAGGTCCTGCTGATCGACGGCCTGGCCGTCGCCTCGGGCGGCGCCACCTCCTCCTCGGCCACCACCTGCTTCGTGGAGTCGACGGCCGGGGTCGGCGAGGGAGCCCGTACGGGCCTGGCGAACGTCGTGACGGGCGCCCTCTTCGCCGTGGCGCTGTTCCTCACCCCGCTCGCCACGATGGTCCCGTCCCAGGCCGCCACCCCCGCCCTGGTGGCGGTCGGCTTCCTGATCCTGGCGGGCTCGATCAAGGACATCGACTGGAGCGACTTCACCATCGCCGTCCCGGCATTCCTGGCCATGGTGATGATGCCCTTCACCTACTCGATCACCAACGGCATCGGCATCGGGTTCATCACCTTCTGCGCCCTGCGCGCGGCGACCGGCCGGGGCCGCGAGGTCCCGGTGGCCATGTACGTCGTGGCAGCGGTGTTCGTCTTCTACTACGCGATGCCGGCCCTCGGCCTCACGTAGGCCCTGCCCGGGCTCACGTCAGCCCGTAGAACTTCTCTGTCTCGTCGACGGCGGCCTTGAAGCGCTCGTCGAAGTCATCGCGGATGAGCGTCCGGACCACATAGTCCTGGACGCTCATTCCGCGTTTGGCGGCGTGAGTCCGGAGCCTGTCGAGGAGCTCCCCGTCTATGCGCATGCTCAGCACATGTGTCCCCATGCCGAAAGAGTCGGGGCAGAGGGTGTGGACGCGTGTCACTTTCGGCCGCCGACTCACCCGTACGAGTGACCCCGTGCATGACCACCAAAAGTGGTGTTCCTTAGCGAGAGTAATGAGTTACTCTAAATACATGCCTGACCTTTCCCATGGCGACGATGCTGCCGCCGTGAACGACCTCCGCTCCGCCGTCATGCGGCTGGGGCGGCGCCTGAAGCACCAGCGCGTCGACGAGTCGCTGAGCCCCACCGAGATGTCGGTGCTCGGCACCCTCGCCCGCTGCGGCCAGGCCACACCCGGCGAGCTCGCACGGCGGGAGCACGTCCAGCCGCCGTCGATGACGCGCATCGTCGCGTTGCTGGAAGCCAAGGGACTGGTCACGCTGGAACCGCACCCCGACGACCGCCGCCAAAAGGTGGTCCGCCAGACGGAGGAGGCCGAAGCGATGCTCGAAGAGAGCCGCCGCAAGCGCAACGCCTTCCTGGCCGGGCTCGCGGCAGAGCTGACCGAGGACGAATGGGCCAAGCTGCGCGAGGCCGCACCCGTCCTGGAGAAGCTCGCCCACCTGTAGGAACGACGCCAGGAGGCGAACGCTTTTGAGTACGGGAACCGGAGCAGACTCCGCACCCGGCCACACATCCACCCCTACTAAGGCCCCCGCGGGCCGTGCGGGCAAGAACTCGATGTTCAGCTCGCTGAGGATCCGGAACTACCGGCTCTTCGCGACCGGACAGGTCGTCTCGAACACGGGCACCTGGATGCAGCGCATCGCCCAGGACTGGCTGGTCCTCTCCCTGACCGGCTCCGCCTCCGCCGTCGGCATCACCATCGCCCTGCAGTTCCTGCCGATGCTGATGTTCGGCCTCTACGGAGGCGTCCTCGCCGACCGACTGCCCAAGCGGCCCCTGCTCCTCGCCACCCAGAGCGCGATGGGCCTGACCGGCATCGCACTCGCCGTCCTCACCCTGGCGGGACACGTCCAGGTCTGGCACGTCTACCTCGCCGCCTTCGTGCTCGGCCTCGTCACCGTCGTCGACAACCCGGCGCGGCAGACGTTCGTACCCGAGATGGTCGGCAAGGACCAGGTCGCCAACGCCGTCAGCCTGAACTCCGCCAACTTCCAGTCCGCGCGCCTCGTCGGCCCGGCGATCGCCGGTGTGCTGATCACCGCCGTCGGCTCCGGCTGGGCCTTCCTGCTGAACGGCCTGTCGTTCGCCGCACCCATCGCCGGCCTGCTGATGATGCGGACGAAGGAGCTGCACCCGGTCGAACCCCGGCCCCGCGCCAAGGGACAGCTGCGCGAAGGCCTGCAGTACGTCGCCGGCCGGCCCGAGCTGATCTGGCCGATCGTGCTCGTGGGCTTCATCGGCACCTTCGGGTTCAACTTCCCGATCTGGCTGTCGGCGTTCGTCAGCGACGTCTTCCACGGGGACGCGGGCACCTACGGGCTCTTCAACACCCTGATCGCGGCCGGCTCCCTGGCGGGCGCCCTGCTCGCGGCCCGGCGCGGCCACTCCCGCCTGCGGCTGCTGGTGGCCGCGGCCGTGCTGTTCTCGGTCCTGCTCCTCGTGACGTCCTTCGCGCCCGGCTTCTGGCTGTTCGCGGCGCTGCTCGTGCCGATCGGGGTCTTCGGCCTGACGGTCAACGTCACGGCGAACTCCAGCGTGCAGATGGCGACCGACCCCGAGATGCGGGGGCGGGTCATGGCCCTGTTCATGATGGTCTTCACCGGCGGCACCCCGCTGGGCGCTCCGCTGCTGGGCTGGATCACGGACACGTACGGCGCGCGGATCGGCATGGCTGCGGGGGGTGCGATCTCGCTGGCCGCGTCCGTCGCGATCGCGGTCGTTCTGGCCCGGGTGGGCAACCTCCGGCTGCGGGTCAGCCGACGGGGCGTGACGTTCGTCCCCGCCGTCTCGCGCCGCCGCGAACTGGTGACGGTCGCCTGACCCCGCGCCTCAAACGCCGGCGGGGCTGAAAGACCGGGGCTCCGCCCCGAACCCCGCCGGGCTCCGCCCGGACCCGCGCCTCAAACGCCGGCGGGGCTGAAATTGCGCTCCGCGCAAATCCCAGCCCCGCCGGTGGGAGGGCGCTCGTTGGTGACCAACGTTGACAACTGGTGGCGGCTCAGCC
>NZ_JBEZKE010000077.1:0-4484 GCF_040651555.1 Streptomyces sp. NPDC048424
CGGCGATGCGGCGGATGACAGCGTTGGACACGGATGGACCTTCCGACGGGGACAAGGGCGGTCGCGGCATGCCGGAGCATGCGTGAGCCACTCACGCGGTGGAGAGGGGATCCGTCGGCGGCGGGTGAACCACCCGTGCCGCCCGGCGACTCATCCAGTTCTACCGATGACGTGGTGGGCTGGCAACGACGCCTCTTACTAGCCGGCCTCGCAGGCGGGGCCGCCCGGCCCCCTGCCCCCGTGATCAACGTCCGTGCAGGTGGGGGTGGGTGTGAGGGGGGTGGTGCGGGCGCTTCGCGGCCCACTATCGGCGTTCGTATGTGACCTGGGTCCTGTGGGGCGCCTCACCGCCCAGGGCCCCGAATGTCACCCTCCGCCACCGTTCGTACCCCTTTCGAGGGCGGCCTCGCGGTCCGAGACGGCCCCCGAATCGAAGGAGACGGGTGCGTCGAAGGCGGCTTTCCGAGTCGCCCGCCGCAGCGCCTTCAGCAGCGTGGCCCCCAGCGTCAGCGTCAGGACGACCGTCAGCGCCGCCCGGCCCAGGTCCCAGCCCACCGAGGTCGCCAGACAGTAGGCGACGAAACGCGCCAGATTCGCGGGGACGGGATCGCCGGGGTGGAACGAGATGCCCTGGCCCATGCCCTGCAGGATCACCCACCCCTGCAGGTTCATGACCGTGCCGTACGCGAACGAGCCCACGAAGCCGTACGCCGCCAGCATCAGCAGCTCCGCCCGGCCGCGTAGCCTCTCCGGTCCCGGCAGCAGCCCGGCCCCCAGCGAGAACCAGCCCATGGCCAGCATCTGGAACGGCATCCACGGCCCGACCCCGCCCGTCAGCAGGGCGGAGGCGAACATCGTCACCGAGCCCAGGACGAACCCGAAACCGGGACCGAGGACGCGGCCGCTGAGCACCATCAGGAAGAACATCGGCTCCAGTCCGGCCGTGCCCGCGCCCAGCGGGCGCAGCGCCGCCCCGACGGCGGCGAGCACACCGAGCATCGCCACCGCCTTGGCGTCCATGCCGTTGTCGGCGATCGTCGCGACGACCACGGCCACCAGGAGCGGGAGGAGCGCGGCGAAGAGCCAGGGGGCGTCCTGGGAGTGGGCGAGCCCCGACTGCTGGTCGGCGAGGAGCGGCCAGCCGAAGGCCGCGATGCCGATGAGGGTGACGAGGACCAGGGCGGCGGCGGCCCGGGGGCCGATGCGGACGGGGCGGTTCACTGCGTATCCGTCGCGTCGAGGGCAGTGTCGACGGTCGTGTCGAGGCCCGCGGCGAGGCTTGTGCCGAGGGCTGCGGCGACCTGGCTCACCGTGAGCCAGTGGCCCGGGGCCAGGATCTTCGCCACCTGCGGAGCGAAGGCCGGCGAGGACACGACGACCTCGGCGGTCGGGCCGTCCGCGACGACCTCCCCGCCGGCCAGGATCACCACGCGGTGGGCCAGCTCGGCGGCGAGCTCCACGTCGTGGGTGGCCAGGACGATGGCGTGGCCGTCGGCGGCCAGGCCCCGGAGGACCTCGATCAGACGGACCTTGGCGGCGTAGTCCAGGCCGCGGGTGGGCTCGTCGAGGAGCAGCAGGGCCGGGCGGCCGGTGAGGACCAGCGCCAGGGCCAGGGCCAGGCGCTGGCCCTCGGAGAGATCACGGGGGTGGGTGTCGTCGGGGACGTCCGGGAGCAGCGCGGAGACCAGGGCGCGGCAGGTGCCGGGGGCCGCGCCGGCGTCGGAGTCGGCGGCGGCGCACTCGGCGGCGACGGTGTCGGCGTAGAGGAGGTCGCGGGGCTCCTGCGGGACGAGGCCGACGCGGCGGACCATCTCGGGCGGGGGCGTGCGGTGGGGGGTGCGGCCGCCGACGGTCACCTCGCCGGTGGTGGGGGCGAGCGTGCCGACGAGGGTGGCGAGGAGGGTGGACTTGCCGGCGCCGTTGCGGCCCATGAGGGCGATGGTCTCGCCGGGGGCCACGGTGAGGTCGATGTTGCGGAGCACGTCGGTGCGGGAGCGGCGGACGCCCAGGGCGCGGGTGTGGGCCGGGGCCCCTGCCGGGGCCGCTGGGCTCGGGCTCGGGCTCGGCGTGCCGCGGCGCAGCAGGCGTGCGAGCAGGCCGGCCGGGCCGCCGCCGGGGCTCCGCCCCGGACCCCGCGCCTCAAACGCCGGCGGGGCTGGATGGTGCGGCGAGGCTGGAGTGTGCGGCCGGGCCGCAAGATCGGGGCTCCGCCCCGGACCCCGCTCCTCAAACGCCGGAGGGGCTGGATGGTGCGGCGGGGCTGAAATACCGGGGCTCCGCCCCGAACCCCGCGCCTCAAACGCCGGCGAGGCTGGAAGAAGCGGCGGGGCTGAATCGTGCGGCGGGGCGGAGCCCTGGGAGACGGCGGGAGTGGTGGGCTCGGGCAGAGCGGGTGCGGGGTTGGCTGCGGCCCCGGCGGGAGCCGAGAGGCGGGCACGCAGCGGCGCGGCCAGACGGCGGGCGTCGCGGATCGAGAGGGGGAGCGGGGACCAGCCCGCGAGGCGGCCCAGGGAGACCACCGGCGGGTGGACCGGGGAGACGGCCATGATCTGCGCCGGGGGGCCCAGGACGGGCGCCGCCCCGGGGGACGGCAGGAGCAGCACCTGGTCGGCGTACTGGACCACCCGCTCCAGCCGGTGCTCCGCCATCAGGACGGTGGTGCCGAGGTCGTGGACCAGGCGCTGGAGGACCGCCAGGACCTCCTCCGCCGCCGCCGGGTCCAGCGCCGACGTGGGCTCGTCCAGGACCAGGACCCGGGGGTGCGGGGTCAGGACCGAGCCGATCGCGACCCGTTGCTGCTGGCCGCCGGAGAGCGTGGCGATGGGCCGGTCACGGAGTTCGTTGAGGCCGAGGAGGTCCAGGGTCTCCTCCACCCGGCGGCGCATCACCGCAGGTGGCAGGCCCAGCGATTCCATTCCGTACGCGAGCTCGTCCTCCACCGTGTCCGTCACGAAGTGGGCCAGGGGGTCCTGCCCGACCGTGCCGACCACGTCCGCCAGCTCCCGGGGCTTGAGGGTACGGGTGTCCCGCCCGGCCACGGTCACGCGCCCGCTCAGCCTGCCGCCCGTGAAATGGGGGACCAGCCCGGACACGGCCCCCAGCAGGGTGGACTTGCCGACCCCCGACGGGCCGACCAGGAGGGTCAGCTCGCCTTCCGGGATCACCAGGTCGACGCCCTGGAGGGAAGGCCCGGCCGCGCCCTCGTAGGTGACCGACACCTGCTCGAAGCGGATCACTGCGACGCCTCCTTGGGCGGTACGGGTGCCACGAACGCGGGCAGCAGGCCGATCAGGATCGCCGCCGCCGGCCACAGCGGCAGCGTGGGCGCCACCAGCGGGACCACGCCCGGGTGCAGGGCCGCCGGGTCGACGGTGCCCGCGCGGATGAGGAGCGCGGCGACGGCCGCGCCCGAGCCGGCGACCAGCCAGGCGCGCGGGCCCCAGCGGTCGGGCCGGTAGCGGGTGCGTACCGACCGGCGCCCGCCGAGGCGCAGGCCCGCGAGGGCCAGGGCGGCGCCGATGCCGAGCACGGGGAGCCCGTACGCGGCGCCCTGCGCGGCCAGCAGTCCGTAGGTGCCCGCGCACATGCCGAGGAGACCGCCGAGGGTGAGGACGTTGGTGGTGTGCCGGACGGCCGACGGAACCTTCGCCGTGCGGCCGTAGCCGCGCGCGTCCATCGACGCGGCGATGGCGACGGAACGCTCCAGGGCGCCCTCCAGGACCGGCAGGCCGATCTGGAGGATCGCCTTCACCCCGCCGGTGGGGCGTCCGCGCAGTCGGCGGGCCGTCCGCAGCCGGACCACGTCGGCGACCATGTTCGGCGCGAAGGTCATGGCGACGACGACGGCGACCCCGGCCTCGTAGAGGGCGGCCGGCAGGGACTTCAGCAGCCGCGCCGGGTTCGCGAGGGCGTTCGCGGCGCCCACGCAGACGAGGAGGGCGGCCAGCTTCGCGCCGTCGTAGAACGCGAAGACCAGCTGCTCGGCGGTGACCTTCCCGCCGAACCGGATGCCCTGCGCCCAGGCGGGCAGCGGGATCTCCGGGAGCGTGAACAGGGTGTGCGCGCCGGGGACGGGCGAGCCGAGCAGCATGGAGAAGAGCAGGCGCAGGCCGATGACGACGAGGCCGAGCTTGAGGAACGCCCCGTAGGAACGCGCCCAGGGCGCGTCCGTGCGGCGGGCTGCCACCACGTACCCGGCGACGCCGACGATCAGCCCGAGGAGGAGGGGGTTGGTGGTGCGGGAGGCGGCGGTGGCGAGCCCGAGGGCCCAGAGCCACCAGGCCCCGGCGTGCAGGGCGGTGGCCCGGCGGGCGAGCGGGGCCTGCCATTTCTTCTTGTACGTCGACCAGTGCGGGGAATCCTGCGCCGCGGGGTGGCTCCGGCGGGCCGGGGGCACGTCGCCGGGTGCGGCGCCGCTCCTGGGGGCTCCGCCCCCAGACCCCCGCTCCTCAAACGCCGGAGGGGCTGGTTGTTTGTGCGCCGGC
>NZ_JBEZKE010000078.1:0-3995 GCF_040651555.1 Streptomyces sp. NPDC048424
GACCAGACCCTGGCCCAGATCGAGCTCTTCACCAAGCCCGAGGAGTACCCGACCGAGGTCTACGTGCTGCCCAAGCACCTCGACGAGAAGGTCGCGCGCCTGCACCTCGACGCCCTCGGCGTCAAGCTCACCACCCTCCGCCCGGAGCAGGCCGCGTACATCGGCGTGCAGGTCGAGGGCCCGTACAAGCCGGACCACTACCGCTACTGATCAACCTTTGATCAGGGCCTGATCAGCGCTTGATCAGGGCCTGATCAGCGGCGGCGGAACGTGAAGCAGGCCCCCGGCACCCGTGCCGGGGGCCTGCCCCGTATCCCTCGATCCCCCCGACGCCCTCGATCCCAAGAAGTGTGCGCACCATGCCCCGCGGCCGTTACTCGCTCCACGACCCGCACGACCACACCCCCCTCGGCGAGGAGCACTTCCACTGCGCCCCCGGGCCCTCCGGCTGGCGCTACGTCTCCCAGCTCACCGCCCCGAACGGGGACCACCGCGGTTCCGTCGACCTCGCGATCGACGAGCTCGGCCGCCCCATCCGGCTCGAAGTGAACGCCGCGAGCTGGCAGGTCCGCGGGGCCGCCATCGACGGCGTCACCTGGGTCCGCACCGACCCCACCGGCACCGAGGCCACCGAGGGCAACATCGCCGCGCCCGGCTTCACCGGGACCTCCCCGGCCTTCCTCGTCGCCACGGCCCGCCTGCTGCGCCTGACCCCCGGCGCCCCCGCCACCCGCGTCCGGCTCCTCGCCCTCACCGACCCGGTCCTGGCGCCCCGTACGGTCGACCAGGCGTGGGCCCTGCTCGCCCGCGAGGAACACCCCACCGACAGCGGCCCGCTCCTGGTGGACGAGTACCAGGTCAGCGCCCTGGACACGGGCGAGGTCCACACGGTCCACCTCGCCGGCGACGTGGTCCTCTCGGCCCCCGGCATCGAACTCGAACACCTGGAGACCCCGCCGTCGGCCTTCCCCGAGGACTGAAGTGGCCCGGCACTCCCCGGCGAGGCCCCGCGTCAGTGCTCCTCGTCCGGGTAGCTCCACTCGACCGCGCACATCGCCGAAGGCGCGGCCTCCTTCGCGTACCAGGCGAGGGACTTCTCGAACTCCGGGCACCAGAGGTGGGCGCGGCTGACGGAGACCGGGAAGTCGGTCCCGCCGGTGACGACGTGCCCGCCGCGCTCCGCCGCGATGCCGATGCTCACCTGGCCGCCGATGCTCTCGTCCCGCATCAGCTCACGGAGCTCCTCGACGACCGCCCGCGCCCGGGCCTCGTCGTCGATGCCCGTGACGCGGAAGGTGAAGGCGATGTTCGCAGACATGCCGTGCAGGCTAGGCCCTGTCCGGGCGATCTTCGCGGGCCCGCGACGTTCCCCCAGCTACCGCTGGGAGGTGCCCCCAGGCACGGCACCTCGCCGCGTTGTCGGAGCGCGCGAGTACGGCCAAGTACGAGCTGCGCTCCTCCGCCTTGCGATGCACCGCACCAGACGACGCGGCCTGATCCACGAAGATCGCCCGGACAGGACCTAGGCGATCACGCCGGGGGCGCGAACCCGGTCGTGGGCCGCGGCGGCAAGGGAGCCGCCGGAGCGGGCGCCACCACCGGGGCGGCGGGCGCCCTGCCCGGGACCGGGGCCGGCCGACCCGCCTGCGGTACGGCCTGGGGTACGGGCGCCCCGGGAGCCGGGTGCCCCCACGCGGGCGGCGTTCCCGGAGCCGTCCCGGGCAGGCCCGTCACGGTCCCGGGCACCCCGGGCGCACCGGGACCGGCGCCGAAGGCGCGGGCGGCGTCGCGCGACTGCCGCTCGTGCACCACGGCCATCAGGAACGCGGCAGCCGGCACCCCCACCGGCGGCGGCGCCCCCGTACGCGCCACCAGATCGTCCGCGAGCCGCGCCGCCATCGCGGCGCCCACCTGCGGATCCAGCTGGTTCATGCGCGTCAGGTACTGCCGGATCGCCAGCCACAGCCCGTCCGGCACCGCCGACAGGTCCAGCCCGGTGAACCGCCCGGCCAGCCACGGCGGCGGCGGAGGCACCGGCATCACCCGGGCCGCCGGCACCCGTTCGCGGACCACCAGCGTCCCGGCGAAGACGTCCCCGAGCCGCCGCCCGCGCGCCGAGACCAGCGAGGCGATGCACGCCACCGTCCCGAAGGTCAGCAGCAGCTCCACCACTCCCATGGCCCCGCGAACCAGCGCGTGCCGGAAGCGGATCGGTCCGCCGTCGTCCCGTACCACCCGCAGCCCGCACGCCAGCTTGCCCAGGGAGCGCCCGTGGGACAGCGTCTCGACCGCGATCGGCACACCGACCAGCAACAGCAGGAAGCTCGCCACCCCCACCGCCGCCTGGGCGGCGTCGTCCAGCGAGGAGGTCGCGAGGGCCAGGCCGACCGAGAGCAGCACGTACCCGGTGACGTACACGAGCAGGTCCAGGAGGATCGCCAGCCCGCGGCTCGGCAGCCTCGCGGGCCTGAGCCCCAGGACGACCGCGTCCCCCGTCACCAGATCGCTCACCGCAGCACCTCTCATGTGACCTGCCCCGCCCCAACGGCCTCCAGTCTGCCAAGCTGACCACACGAGGAATAGGCAACAGCAGGTGACCTGGGGCAGGGGAGCGGCAACCGGATGGATCTCGACGTCTTCGTGACGGCACACCGGGCGGAATGGGACCGCCTGGAGCAGCTCCTGGGCCGCGGCCGCAAGCTCACCGGTGCGGAGGCCGACGAACTCGTCGCGCTCTACCAGCGCACCTCCACCCATCTCTCCCTGATCCAGTCCAGCACCCCCGACCCCATGCTCACGGGCCGGCTGACCCAGCTGGTCGCGCGCGCCCGCGCCACGGTGACGGGCACCCGCCGGGCCGGCTGGCGCGACGCCGCCCTCTTCTTCACGGCGGCCTTCCCGGCCGCGGTCTACCGCAGCCGCCGCTGGTGGATACCGACCGCGCTGCTCTCCACGGCTCTCGGCGTGCTCATCGGCTGGTGGATAGCCACGCACCCCGAGGTCCAGGGAGCCATCGCGGCCCCGGAGGACCTGAAGGCGCTCACGCAGCCGGGCGGCGAGTACGAGACGTACTACTCCAGCCACCCCGCGGGCTCCTTCGCCGCCAAGGTCTGGACGAACAACGCCCAGGCGGCGGCGATCTGCCTCGTCCTCGGCGCCTTCCTCGGACTCCCCGTGCTCTGGATCCTGTTCCTGAACATGGCCAACCTCGGAGTCGGCCTGGGCCTGATGGCCTCCGCCGGCCGCCTCGACGTGTTCCTCGGGCTGATCCTTCCGCACGGCCTGCTCGAACTGACCGCCGTCTTCGTGGCCGCGGGTACGGGCCTGCGCCTGGGATGGACGGTCATCGACCCGGGCCCCCGCACCCGCCGCACCGCCCTGGCCGAACAGGGCCGCGCGGCCCTCGGCATGGCCATCGGCCTCGCGGTGGTCCTGTTCGTCTCGGGCCTGATCGAGGGCTTCGTGACCCCGTCCGGCCTCCCCACCTGGGCCCGCATCACGATCGGCGTCCTCGCCGAGGCCGCCTTCCTGATCTACGTCTTCGTCCTGGGCGGCAGGGCCTCCCGCGCGGGCGAGGTGGGCGACGTGGAAGCCGCGGACCGGACGGCAACGCTCCCGACCGCTGCCTGATGTGCGTACGAGCCCGCTGAGCTGCTAGTCTCCTCGTCGTCCCGCGAAGACCGTTGACACGGAGCGCGCGGGGAGGTAGATTCGAACGGTTGCCTCGAACTGGACAAGTTCGGCAGCGATGGTTTAACCTATCTCTCGCCCCCATCAAGGAATTGAATTCCAGTGGGGCGTAGCCGACTCCTCATTCAGGAATCCAAGCCGGGAAATCCGGTGGAGAACTTCTGATAGAGTCGGAATCGCCGGAAAGGGAAAGCGCGAAAGCGCCGGAATTGGAAAGCACCGAGGAAGTCGGACACGAAAGAGTCTGATAGAGTCGGAAACGCAAGAACACAGAACGAAAGCCCGGAGGAAAGCCCGAGAGGGTG
>NZ_JBEZKE010000079.1:0-3980 GCF_040651555.1 Streptomyces sp. NPDC048424
TGTACTCACCCTCTCGGGCTTTCCTCCGGGCTTTCGTTCTGTGTTCTTGCGTTTCCGACTCTATCAGACTCTTTCGTGTCCGACTTCCTCGGTGCCTTCCAGTTCCTGCGCTTTCGCGCTTTCCCTTTCCGGCGATTCCGACTCTATCAGAAGTTCTCCACCGGATTTCCCCGGCTTCGATTCCCGAATGAAGAGTCGAGTGTCCCCACTCGAAAGTGATTCCTTGTGGGGGCTGCTGCCGAGCGTGTCCGCTCCAGGCAACTGCTCGACTCTACAACCCGACCTGGGAGGTGTCAAAATCGGCTTGACTCCCGGGGCGAGCCCTCTCCGGCACGCCCCCCGGGGCTACTTCAGCAGCCACTTCCTGGTCAGCTCCATCACCTCGGCGCGGCTGCGGCCGCCGTGGTCGGCGGCGATGAAGTGGTAGCCGATCCGCAGGGAGAAGGCGATCAGGCACCTGACCTCGACTTCGTCCTCGTCGGAGCAGATGGAGCGGAACAGGGAGCGCAGGTAGTCCATGCGCCGGTTGTCCGCGCGCCGGAGCCGCTCCGCGACGGCCTCGTCGCGCCGGGCCCAGTCACGAATCGCGAGGTCCGGCCCCACCCCCGTCGTGGGACCGTCGCCGGCCGCGGCGACGATCAGGAACAGCCGCTCCAGCCTGTCCCTGGGGTCGCCCCCACCGCTCTCGACCCGCTCGATCACCGCTTCGGTGACCGCGCGCTCCCATGTGTCGAGCATTTCGGTGAGGAGGGCGTCCCGGTTGGCGAAGTACCCGTAGAAGCCACCCTTGCTGACGCCGAGCGCCTGGGCCAGGGCCTCGATCCTGACCGCCTCCGGACCTCCGGCGGCGAGGGCCCGCAGCCCTTCCTCGATCCACTTGCCGCGCGGCGTGCGGGTCACGCCCATGCCGTCTCCCCTCGCGTCCACCCCACCTATACGGGGCCGTATACATGGGCTAGCCTTCTTCTATACGGCATCGTATAGACAGGGGCTTGCTGATGAGACTCCCCCGAACCGCGCACACCTCCCGGCCCTGGCGCATCCACGAGATCGCCGGCGACTTCCGGCTCGAGGACGTGTGGGCCCTGCCAACGCCGGGCGGACCCGACGACCTCGAACGGCTCGTACACCAATTCGCCAACGGCAACGGGGATCCCGTCCCCTCCCCCCTCGGGCGCGCGCTGTTCGCACTGCGCTGGAAGCTCGGGGCACTCCTCGGCTGGGACAAGCCCTCCGACGGCCTCGGCACGCGGGTCCCGACGCTCCGCGACCGCCTGCCCGCGGATCTCCTGGAGGGCCCCCGCGGTCCGGACCTCGCCTCGGCTCCGTTCACCTCCGTCTACCAGACGCACGACGAATGGGTCGCGGAGATGGCGAACCGGACCGTGCACGGGGTGATGCACATCAGCTGGGTCCCGGACGGGACCGGCGGCCACCGCGGCCAGATGGCCGTCCTGGTGAAGCCCAACGGACGCTTCGGCGCCCTCTACATGGCGGGCATCAAGCCCTTCCGCTACCTGGGCGTCTACCCGGCACTGCTCCGGGGGATCGGCCGCGAGTGGCAGCGCAACCTCCCCACCCGCCCCGCGGCTTGACCCGCCCGACGGCCGGCCCCCACGGCGCCCCGTTCGCTAGTACGTCGACACCTCCCCTTCAAGTAGTGCACCGGCACGCCGCAGATAGACCTGCCGGCCGTCGCCGCGGCATCCGGGCGGTGGCCCCGCAGCCTGTCCACCAGGCCGCCGCCCACAGACGTCTCGGCAGGCCGCCCAGCCCACCCCCTCGCGGACGGCCTCGTACCCGGCCGCCGGACCACCTTGACGGCAACAAGGCGCGCCCGGCACCTGGTTGCGCCCAGAACGGCTTAACGGCCGGCAGCGTCGTCCCCTACAGTGCCGAAGACATGACGGCACTTGCATCCTTCACCTTCGTGCGCCACATCGACGGGCTTCGCTACCACTTCGAACGCGACGGCGAGCACCACGGCCGCCCCGCCTATCGCCGAGCGGACGGGAACGTGTGGTGTGTCTGGTCACCGACCGACGGCTGGCACTGCGAGATCGCCGACGGCCTCGTAACCGCCCATCCCCTCGACAGCCACGCTGATGACGCAGAACCCCCGGCCACCGTCTGGCGCAGCTTCAAGAACGACCGCTCCTACCTTTACGACCTCCGCCCCGTCGACCTCGAAGCCTGATCCGCCGGACAGTACCCAGCCCACAGCCGCCTACGACACTCCGCAGCTGCGGTGATGCTTCACTTACCGGACGGGCTCGTGGACGGCGGGGGAGGGTGCGTGGAAGAGCCAGGATTCCGTGTGCTGCTGACAGGAGCAGGAGACCGGAAAATGGAGGCCGTCCGTGCGATACGGACGGTCACCGGCCTCAGTCTCTGGAACAGCAACCGGCTACTCGCCAGCGCGCCCGTAGAGATCCCGGCAGGTGGCTGGCCAGGCGGGGAGCCTTCCCCCTCAACTCGCCGCAGTACACGAACCCGTGGCCCCTGGAGCTCTGCTGGGCAAGTCCAACCCGCGGCGACCTCCGGCAGGCCCGGTTCGGCCTGAGAGACAGGCTCTAAGGGGTGTTGCAGCAGGCCCAGTCCTCGGCATTTGCCCGACCGGGTCCTGCTGGTGGCTGTGTACTACCGCACGAACCTCGCCATGCGGCAGCTGGCCCCGCTCTTCGGGATCTCCCCGGCCACCCTCTGCCGGGTCATCCAGCATCTTGGACCACTGCTCGCGCTGGAGCCGACGCCCCGGCCCGTCGCCGACGTGGGCCGGCCGCGGATCGCGGACGGAACTCTCATCCCCGTCCGCGACCGCACGGTCGACGCTTCATCGAGGAACTACCGCTTCTCGGCGAACGTGCAGGTCATCATCGACACGGACTCCCGCCTGGTCGTCTCGAGCGCCTTCCTGGCGCCGGGCAACAAAGCCGACGCCCACGTGCGGCGCGAGTCGGACTCGCCGGCTGCGACAGCCGGGGCAACGGTCATCGCGGACGGCGCCTATCCGGACACTGGACTGATCGTCCCGCACCGCAGACGAGCCGGACGCCCTCTCCTGCGAGGCCGGGAAGAGGACAACGCCGAACACCGACAAGGTCAGGGCCGGGCGTTCGGGCAGCGGATGGGTCAGAGGTTGACCCGCTTCAGGTAGACCCGGCGGCGGTGCGGGATGGTCTGGTACCAGACCATCAGGTGCTCGTCCTCGTACGTACGCAGCCGCATCGGGTGGGGATCCTCGTAGAGGCTGCCGTCCTTGGGGTCGATCGCCATCGACGCCAGGTCGACCAGGCCGTCCAGGACCGCGGTGACCAGCTCCTGGTGCTCCGCGGCCATGTCCCCGAGGACCCACAGCCTGCTCGGATCGCACTCCCAGGCCCAACCGCCGTCGTTCTCCACGCCTTCGCCCCGCGCGGTCACTGACCGATCTCGCGCTGGGCCTCGGTGAGGATGCGGCTGCTCGTCTCCATGGCGGCCCGGAACTCCTCCTCCGTCGAGTCCGGATCGCCGGCCACCCGCTCCGCCTCGTGCAGCGCCGCCGAACGCGCCGGCCAGCGGTGGATCGCCACGTGCGTGGCCCACTTGATCAGGAAGAACCGCAACGGGTTGATCGCACCGGTCTCGGCGGCACGGTCGAAAGCCTCGTTGCACTCCTTGTCGAGCACGGCCAGATTGGCCATGTCGATGCGGCGTACGGCGTCCCGGAGGGCTTCCCGTGTCATCGCCGGCTGAGGGATGAGCGGCCCGCCGTCTTCCAGCTGCTGTGCAGTCATCGTGTCCTCCAGGGGAACGCGGCCAGGATACCCAGCCGGGCCCGTGACACTGCCGGTAAACGCAGAAAAGCCCCGCACCGAGCCCGAAGGCTTGGTGCGGGGCTTCCCGCAATGATTGTTCGGCGGCGTCCTACTCTCCCACAGGGTCCCCCCTGCAGTACCATCGGCGCTGAAAGGCTTAGCTTCCGGGTTCGGAATGTAACC
>NZ_JBEZKE010000080.1:0-3827 GCF_040651555.1 Streptomyces sp. NPDC048424
AAGCGGATGAGGCCCGCGGGGATGTCCAGGACGGCGGAGACGGGGGTGGCGGTGGCGAACTTCTGCATCGTTCTTCTCTTTCTCCAGTGGCGGGCACTCTGTCGGCCCGCCGTTTCTGATGAACGAAAAGCTACGTTGCATTCACAGATCTGGCAACGAGTCCGTTGCGTGTGAATGTCATTTACGCAGCTCACAGCAGGTATTTCATTGCAATGGTTTTGATTTCAATGCAACATTGGGCGCCTGGAACGTTGCAATGAATCCAGAGTGAACGCCACGTCGAGAGGGGAACCCAGTCATCTGACCTTCCGTCAGATTGGAACGTGTTCTAGTCTGCCGCGCATGGGCATCGGAATCACGCAAGAGCAGCGCGAGCTGGCCGAGGCGGTGCGCGGCTGGGTCGCGCGGGCCGTGCCTCCCGAAGAGGTGCGCAAGCTGCTCGACACCCCGCCGCAGACCGGGGCGCGGCCCGCCTACTGGGACGCGATGACCGCGCAGGGGCTGCTGGAACCGCACCTGGACGGCGGGACCCTGCTCGACCTGGCCGTCGTCGTCGAGGAGGCGGCCCGGGCCGCGCTGCCCGGGGCGTACCTGCCGAGCGCGCTGGCCTCCGTACTGCTGGCGCGGGCCGGTGCCGAGCCCCTCGCCGGGCGGGTCGGGGCGGTCGCGCTGGGGCCCGGGACCCTGACCGCCGTGGCCGTCGAGGGCGGCGGGTACCTGCTCGACGGCCTCGCGCCGCCCGTGCTCGGCGCCGGCGAGGCCGACCTCGTCCTGCTCGCGGCCGAAGCCGCGCACGGCACCTGCTGGTTCGCCGTCGACGCCGCCGCGCTGGACATCCGTACGCACGAGAGCGCCGACCCGACCCGCCCCACCGCCGAGGTCCGGGCGCGCGGGGTCGCCACCGCCCCCGACCGGCTGCTGGAGCTGGACGCGGCCCTGGTGCGCGACCTGGCCTGCACCCTGTTCGCCGCCGACGCCTGCGGCACCGCCGCCCGGACCCTGCACACCGCCGCCGAATACGCCAAGGTGCGCGAGCAGTTCGGCCGGCCCATCGGGCAGTTCCAGGGCGTCAAGCACCTGTGCGCCGACATGCTGGTCCGGCTGGAACAGGCCCGGGCACTGGCCTGGGACGCCGCGCAGGCCATGGACGAACCCGCCGACGTGCGCTCGCTCGTCGCCGCCCTCGCCGCCGGGAGCGCCCTGGACGCCGCGTACTCCTGCGCCAAGGACTGCATCCAGATCCTCGGCGGGATCGGCTTCACCTGGGAGCACGACGCCCACATCCACCTGCGGCGGGCGCTCGTCGCCCGCCAGCTGCTGGGTTCCGGCGACGGGCACCGGCTGCGGGCCGTACGGCTCGCCGCGGGCGGTGCGCGGCGCGAACTGCGCCTGGAACTCCCGGCGGAGGCCGAGGCGTACCGGGCGAAGGCCCGGACCGCGATCGAGGACGCGCGCGGGCTCGACCCCGCGGCCGCCCGGCGGATCCTGGCCCCCACCGGCTACGCGGCCCCCTACCTCCCGCCCCCGTACGGGCTCGGCGCCGGCCCCGTCGAACAGCTCGTCGTCCAGCAGGAACTGGCCGCGGCCAAGGTCAAGGTCGCCGACCTCGGGATCGCCACCTGGGTCCTGCCCTCCCTGCTCGCCTACGGCACGCAGGCGCAGCGGGACGCCCACGTCCTGCCGACCCTGCGCGGGGACGTCACCTGGTGCCAGCTCTTCTCCGAGCCGGGGGCGGGCTCCGACCTGGCCTCGCTGCGGACGAAGGCCGAGCGGACCGGGGACGGTACCTGGAGGGTCAACGGGCAGAAGGTGTGGACGAGTTCCGCGCACAGCGCCGACTTCGGGATCCTGCTGGCCCGCACCGACCCGGACGCACCCAAGCACAAAGGGCTCGGCTACTTCGTCGTCGACATGAAGAACACCCCCGGCATCGACATCCGGCCGCTGAAGGAGATCACCGGCGAGGCCCTCTTCAACGAGGTCTACTTCGACGACGTGGAACTCCCGGCGGACGCCCTCGTCGGCGCGGCCGACGGCGGCTGGAAGGTCGCCCGCAACACCCTCGGCAACGAACGGGTCCACATGGCCGACCAGATGACCTTCGACACCGGCCTGGAAGCGCTCCTCGCGCACGCCGCCGACCTCGACGGGACGTACAGGGCGCGGATCGGCGCCCTCGCCGCCGAGGCGCACGCGCTGGCCTGCATCGGGCTGCGCACCACCCTCCAGCAGGTGTCCGGGCTGGAGCCGGGCGCGGGCGCCTCCGTACGCAAACTCGTCCAGACCCCGCACCAGCAGCGGACCGCCGAGCTCGCGCTCGAACTGCTGGGCCCGGCGGGCGCCGTACGGGAGGGCGCGGGGGAGCGGGCGGTGCACGGCATGCTCATGTCCCGCTGCCTGACCATCGCCGGGGGCACCACGCAGGTCCAGCTCAACGTCGTCGCCGAGCGGATTCTCGGCCTCCCCAGGGACTAAGCGACCAGGGACTAAGGGACCAGGGACTAGGGACTAGGAGTCATCGGGCATGAAGTCGCGGAAGTCGTACATCGTGGGCGTCGGCATGACGAAGTTCGAGAAGCCGGAGTCGCGGGACTGGCAGTACTGGGACATGGCGAAGGAGGCCGGGACCGCGGCGCTCGCCGACGCGGGCGTGGACTACGGGCTGGTCGAACAGGTCCCGGTGGGCTACTGCTTCCAGGCCTCCACGGCCGGCCAGCGAGCCGCGTACGAGCTGGGACTGAGCGGGGTCCCCGTCTACAACGTCAACAACAACTGCGCCACCGGCTCGACGGCGCTGATGATGGCGCGGCAGTTCGTGGAGGGCGGACTGAACGACTGCGTGCTGGCACTGGGCTTCGAGAAGATGAAGCGCGGAGCGCTGGGCGGCGGGGCGGACGGCGGCGACTTCAAGACCTCGCCGGTGGCCCGCCACTACGGGATCATGGCCGCCGGTCACGGCTTCGAGATGTCCCCGCCGACCGCGCAGATCTTCGGGAACGCGGCGCGGGAGCACATGGAGCGGTACGGGACCACGGCCGCGCAGCTCGCGATGGTGGGCGCGAAGAACCACCGGCACTCGGCGAACAACCCGAACGCGCAGTTCCAGGACGTGTACTCGGTGGAGGAGATCCTGGCGGCGAAGGAGATCCACGCGCCGCTGACGAAGCTCCAGTGCTCGCCGACGTCGGACGGGGCCGCGGCGGCGCTGGTGGTGTCGGAGCGGTTCGTGGTGGCGCACGGGCTGCACGACAAGGCGGTGGAGATCGTCGCCCAGGCGATGACCACGGACACGGAGGAGTCGTTCGCGTCGGGCTCGTGCATCGACGTCGTCGGCAAGCCGATGACCGCGGCCGCGGCGCGGCGGGTGTACGAGGACTCGGGGCTCGGCATCGAGGACGTGGACGTGGTCGAGCTGCACGACTGCTTCTCGATCAACGAGCTGCTGACGTACGAGGCGCTGGGCATGTGCGGGGACGGCGCCGCGGGCAAGCTGGTGGAGAGCGGGGCCACGACGTACGGGGGGCGGTGGGTGGTGAACCCCTCCGGGGGGCTGATCTCCAAGGGGCATCCGCTCGGGGCGACGGGGCTGGCGCAGGCGGCGGAGCTGGTGTGGCAGCTGCGGGGTCAGGCCGGGGCCCGGCAGGTCCCCGGCGCCCGGGTCGGCCTCGCGCACAACATCGGGCTGGGCGGCGCGGCGGTGGTGACGTTGCTCCGCAAGTGACGGGCCGCGCCGCTGCCGGGGCTCCGCCCCGGACCCCGCGCCTCAAACGCCGGCGGGGCTGAAAGACCGGGGCTCCGCCCCCAGCCCCGCGCCTCAAACGCCGGCG
>NZ_JBEZKE010000081.1:0-3312 GCF_040651555.1 Streptomyces sp. NPDC048424
GAACCAAGGGGGTCAGAACAACGGCCAGACGCAGGGCGGCCAGAACCAGGGAGGACAGAACAACGGCGGCCAGAAGGCCTGCGTACGTACGGGGGTGCTCAGGCGTTCGCGGGCTCCTCGGTGGCGGTGGCGGCGAGCGCCGGGACCGGGGCGGGGGAGCGGCGGGCGGTGAGCGCGGTGTACACGAGCCCGCCCGTCAGGCCGGAGAGGACGAAGGAGCAGTCCACGCCACCGGTGAGGGCGAGCAGCGGGCCCGCGTAGAAGGGGGTGGTCACGGCGAGCAGGCCGACGCCCGCACCGATCGCCCAGGAGGCGGTGGCCGCGAGGTTCCAGCCGGAGCGGTACCAGTAGATCCCGCCCACCGAGCGGCGGTTGAAGACCTGGAGCGCGTCGGCGTCGTACACCCCGCGGCAGCGCACGTACCCGATGAGGGTGATGACGGCCCACGGGGTGCCGATCGCGGTCAGCAGCAGCACGAAGGAGGTCATCGCGGACTGCACGTCCCACTCGAAGGAGCCGAAGAAGACGAAGGCGGTGGCGACGGCCGCGGCGACCAGGGTGGCGGTGGTGCGGGTGGCCTTGGGGACGATCGCGTCGAGGTCCAGGCCCATGGAGTAGAGCATCAGCCCGGCGTTGCCCACCGAGCCGGCCGCCGCGGCGACCAGCAGCGGGACCAGGTACCAGAACGGCGCGGTCTCGACGAGCGGCCCGGCGTAGTCCAGCCCCGCCCTGGCGGCCAGCGCGGTGTACGTACCGAACAGCTGCGGTATCAGCAAGCCGATCAGCAGGCCGAAGGCGGTGGCCCAGAGCACCTTGCGGGAGCGGTGCCGGCGCGGGGAGATGTAGCGGGTGTAGTCGCCGAGCAGGGTGATGAAGGCGACGGGCCCGCTGAGCCCGGCGGCGACGGCGGCCAGCAGCCACGTCGGCCAGAAGGAGCCGAGCAGGTACGGGGTCTCCGGCGGGGCGGCGGTGGTGAAGTCCGGGGCGTAGGCGAGGAAGCCGACGGCCAGCAGGACCACCATGCCGATGGAGAGCACCTTGCTCATGCGCAGCAGGAGCCGGTAGCCGAAGACGGCCCCGACGACGGTACAGGCGGCGAGCACCCCGTACATCGCCGCGCGCGAGACACCGGTGTCCGGAAGCCCGGTGAGCCGGGAGAGGGCGCCCACCATCACGTCGCCGCCGATCCACAGGGTGAGGGCGGTGTAGCCGAGCGAGAGCAGCAGGCCCACCACCGAGCCGACGAGCCGGCCGCGGACGCCGAACTGCGCGCCGCTCGAGGTGGAGAGGTTGGTCGCGGTGCGCAGGGAGACGAGCGCCAGCGGCGCGGTGAAGGCGATACCGACGAGCGTGCCGGTCACGATGGCGGTGACCGAGGGCCACAGGCCCAGTCCGAAGGACGGGGGCAGCCAGCCGAAGACGATCACACCGAGGCAGAGGTTGGAGCCGAGGAGGATCGAGATCAGGTCACGGGGACCGCTCGTCCGCTCCTCCTCCGGGATGGTGTCGACTCCGCGCTGTTCGATGGGCATGGGGGGACTCCCTTGGCAGGGCGGGGGGTGGTTCGCATTTGTTTGAGCGACACTCAATGTGACTCAAGCCCATGTCCCAGGTCAATGATTCCCTACAACGAAATGAAGAGTTAGAGTGATGCTCTAACCCATCGACTCAAGAGGTGGTGGATCGGCGTGCGGCTGACCCCTACGGAGCGCGACCGGCTGCTGCTCCGCAGCGCAGCGGAACTGGCCAGGGCCCGGCGGGCCCGCGGCCTGAAACTCAACGTCCCGGAAGCCACCGCGCTGATCGCGGACACGGTCTGCGAGGCCGCGCGCGACGGCAAGCGGCTCGCGGAGGCCATCGAGGAGGCCCGCAGCGTGCTGGGCCCCGGCGACGTCCTGCCGGGCGTTTCCGACGTGGTCACCGAGGTGCACGTGGAGGCGGTCTTCGACGACGGATCCCGGCTCGCGGTGGTCTCGTCGCCGATCCGGGGCGCGCAGCCGCTCGGCGACGACGCCCCGGGCGCGGTCGTCCCCGGACCCGGTGTCCCCCAGCCGGAGCCGGTGGTGCACCTGCACGTGCGCAACACCGCCGCCGTGCCGGTGAGCGTCACCTCCCACTTCCACTTCTTCGAGGCCAACCCGCGGCTCGACTTCGACCGCGCCGCGGCCTACGGGATGCGGCTGTGCGTGCCCGCGGGCTCGTCCGTACGGTTCGACCCGCACGGCGAGGGCGAGGTGGGCCTCGTCCCCATCGGCGGCGACCGCATCGCGATCGGCTTCGCCGGCCTGGTCGACGGCCCGCTGGACGCCCCCGGAACCAAGGCGCTCGCGCTGGCCCGGGCCGAGGCGTGCGGCTACCTGGGCGCGGTCGCCGAGGACCCGGCCCCGGCCCCGGCTTCCCCCAGCCTTGAAGCCGGACGGGCCGGACAGGCCGACGGCACCGACCGAGCGGACGGAGCGCAGACGTGAGCAGGCAGACCCCGCACAGCGATCACAGCGCACACTGCGCGCCGGGCAGCCGGCACATCGACCCGCACGAGTACGCCTCCGTCTTCGGCCCCCGCGCCGGGGACCGGGTCCGGCTCGGCGACTCCGGGCTGACCGTCCGGGTGGAATCGGACGCCCAGAAGCCGGGTGACGAGTTCCTGGCGGGCTTCGGCAAGACCGCCCGTGACGGTCTGCACCTGAAGGCGGCCGCGGTCCGCGAGACCTGTGACGTGGTGATCAGCAACGTCCTGGTCATCGACGCGGTGCTCGGCATCCGCAAGGTGTCCATCGGCATCCGTGAGGGCCGCATCCACGCGATCGGCCGGGCCGGCAACCCGGACACCCTCGACGGCGTCGACGTGGTCGTCGGCACCGGCACCTCGATCGTCTCCGGCGAGGGCCTGATCGCCACCGCGGGAGCCGTGGACACCCACGTCCACCTCCTCTCCCCGCGGATCATGGAGGCCTCGCTCGCCGCGGGTGTCACCACGGTCATCGGCCAGGAGTTCGGCCCGGTCTGGGGCGTCGGCGTCAACTCCCCGTGGGCACTGAAGCACGCCTTCAACGCCTTCGACGCCTGGCCCGTCAACATCGGCTTCCTGGCCCGGGGTTCGTCCTCGGACGCGGCTCCGCTGGTGGAGGCGCTGGCCGAGGGCGGCGCCTCCGGTTTCAAGGTCCACGAGGACATGGGCGCCCACACCCGCGCCCTGGACACCGCCCTGCGGGTCGCGGAGGAGCACGACGTCCAGGTCGCCCTGCACAGCGACGGCCTCAACGAGTGCCTGTCCGTCGAGGACACCCTGCGGGTGCTGGACGGCCGGACCAT
>NZ_JBEZKE010000082.1:0-2611 GCF_040651555.1 Streptomyces sp. NPDC048424
CGCGCCTACGTCGAACAAGACCTCCACGAAATCTACGAAGGCGAAGTCCGCTACGCCCGCGACGCCTTCGAAGGCCTGCGCCTCATGGACGCCCTGATGGGGGTGAAACGCGGGGTTCCCGGTGTCGAGTTGCCGCCGCTGAAGCAGCGCCGTGTCGCCAAGCGCGACACTGCGCTGCCGGTGGCGGTGGCCGAGCCGGGGGGCCGCTCCGATGTCGCCGTCGACAACCCGGTCCCCACCCCGCCGTTCTGGGGCACCCGCGTCGTCAAGGGCATCCCGCTCAAGGACTACGCCTCCTGGCTGGATGAGACGGCCCTGTTCAAGGGCCAGTGGGGGCTGAAGGACACCGAGACCATCGAGACGGACGGGCGACCGCGGCTGCGTGGCTGGCTGGACCGGCTGCACACCGACGGACTGCTCGAAGCGGCCGTCGTGCACGGCTACTTCCGGTGTGTCTCCAAGGACGAGGACCTGATCATCCTCGACGAGAACGGCTCCGAGCGGACCCGCTTCACCTTCCCCCGCCAGGGCCGCGGCCGCCGCCTGTGCCTGGCGGACTTCTTCCGCTCCGAGGACAGCGGGGACACCGACGTCGTGGGCCTCCAGGTCGTCACCGTCGGTTCGAGGATCGGCGAGGAGACGGCCCGGCTCTTCGCCGCGGACGCCTACCGCGAGTACATGGAGCTGCACGGGCTGTCCGTGCAGCTGGCGGAGGCGATGGCGGAGTACTGGCACGCGCGGGTCCGCGGCGAGCTGGGCATCGCCGGATCCGATCCGCGCTCCATGGACGGGATGTTCCGCACCGAGTACCAGGGCTGCCGCTACTCGTTGGGGTATCCCGCCTGCCCCGACCTGGAGGACCGGGCGAAGATCGCCGACCTCCTGCAGCCGGAGCGGATCGGTGTGCTGCTGTCGGAGGAGTTCCAGCTCCACCCGGAGCAGTCCACCGACGCGATCGTGATCCATCACCCCGAGGCGACGTACTTCAACGCGCGCTGAATCCCGACGCGTTGGAAAGGAGTCCGACATGCCGGCTGCTCTGGCCGCCACGACCACCGACCGCCCCCGCCCCTGCGCCCCCACCGCCCCTGGTGTCCGCGAGCTGCTGTCCCAGGGCCGGCGGACCTTCTCGTTCGAGTTCTTCCCGCCGAAGACGGATGCCGGGGAGCGCACCCTGTGGGCGGCGATCCGCCGGATCGAGCCGTTCGCGCCGTCGTTCGTCTCCGTCACCTACGGGGCGGGTGGATCCTCTCGTGACCGGACCGTGGAGGTCACCAAGCGCATCGCGGCGCAGACCACCTTGCGCCCGGTGGCGCACCTGACGGCCGTGGGGCACTCGGTCGCCGAACTGCGCCACATCATCGGCCAGTACGCCGACGCGGGCATCCGCGATGTGCTCGCCCTGCGCGGTGACCCGCCCGGCGACCCGAAGGGGCAGTGGACCCCGCATCCGGCCGGGCTCAGTCATGCGCACGAACTGGTCACTCTCATACGGCAGTTGGGTGATTTCACGGTGGGTGTCGCGGCGTTCCCGGAGCGGCATCCCCGTTCGCCCGGCTGGAGTGAGGACATCCGGCACTTCGCCGCCAAGTGCCGGGCCGGCGCCGACTACGCCATCACCCAGATGTTCTTCCACGCCGAGGACTACCTGCGGCTGCGTGACCGGCTCTGCGCCGTCGGCTGCCTGACACCGGTCATCCCCGAGATCATGCCGGCGACCGATTTCCGCCAGATCCGGCGCTTCGCGGAGCTGAGCGACGCCCGCTTCCCGGCGGCGCTGGCCCAGCGGCTGGAGGCGGCGAAGGACGATCCGGCGGCCGGTCACCGGATCGGGGTGGAGTACGCGACGGCGATGTCCGAGCGCCTCCTCGCCGAGGGTGCGCCGGGCCTGCACTACATCACCCTCAACAAGTCCACCGCGACTCTAGAGATCCATCAGAACCTGAACCTCAGCCAGAACTAGCCACCACCATCACGGAGTAGACCCCATGGACTTCAAGGTCGCAGATCTCTCGCTCGCGGAATTCGGCCGCAAGGAGATCACCCTCGCCGAGCACGAGATGCCCGGTCTGATGTCGATCCGCAAGGAGTACGCCCCCTCGCAGCCCCTCGCCGGGGCGAGGATCACCGGGTCCCTGCACATGACCGTGCAGACGGCCGTCCTGATCGAGACGCTGGTGGCGCTCGGGGCGCAGGTGCGGTGGGTGTCCTGCAACATCTACTCGACCCAGGACCACGCGGCCGCCGCGGTGGCCGCCGCCGGGATCCCGGTCTTCGCCTGGAAGGGCGAGACGCTCCAGGAGTACTGGTGGTGCACGGAGCAGGCGCTGACCTGGCCCGGCCACGCGGGCCCCAACATGATCCTCGACGACGGCGGTGACGCCACCCTCCTGGTCCACAAGGGTGTCGAGTACCAGAAGGCGGGCTCCGTTCCGGACCCGTCCACCGCGGACAACGAGGAGATGGCCCTGGTCCTGGGCCTGTTGCGGGAGACCTCCATCGACTGGACGGCGCTGGCGTCCGAGATCCGCGGTGTGACGGAGGAGACCACCACCGGTGTCCACCGCCTCTACGAGATGATGTCCGAGGGCACGCTGCTGTTCCCGGCGAT
>NZ_JBEZKE010000083.1:0-2074 GCF_040651555.1 Streptomyces sp. NPDC048424
GCCCACCCCGAACCCTCCAGCCCCGCCGGCGTTTGAGGCGCGGGGGTCCGGGGGCAGCGCCCCCAGCAGCCCACCCGCAGCGGCCACCCCAGCTAAGCCCCCCATTCCAGCCCCGCCGGCGTTTGAGGCGCGGGGGTCCGGGGGCAGCGCCCCCAGCAGCCCACCCGCAGCGGCCACCCCAGCTAAGCCCCCCACTCCAGCCCCGCCGGCGTTCGAGGCACGGGGGTCCGGGGCCAGCGCCCCGCCCGCACCAGCCACATCAGCCCAGCCCATCCCAGCCCCGCCGGCGTTCGAGGCGCGGGGGTCCGGGGGCAGCGCCCCCAGCGGCTCCGCCGCACCGTCCGACGAGGCCTACCGCTACGGCTTCGGCTACGCCCCCGCGCCGGCGGCAGCCACCGCAGCCACAACGGCCACCACCGCCCCGGCGCACGGCCTCACCTACGCCGCCCCCCACGACCGCCTCCGCACCGCCACCCACCGCATCCGCGAAGCGACCGGCGCAGCCCTCGTCGTGACCTCCTCCCCCGCCCTCTGGGCCGAGACCAAGGACGCCCGCGCCAAACTCGGCCCGGTCCTCCTCTACGATCCCTCGCACCTGTGCGACACCCCGGCCCGCATGCACTGGAACCCCGCCGACGGCTGCGCCGACCGCGACACCGCCGCCGCACGCGCGATCGCCCTGCTCGCCCCCGTACGTCCACAGGCCCGCATGGACGCGGCGGTCGCCGACACCGCGGAAACGCTCCTGCGCAGCTGGCTCCAAGCCGTCGCCCTCGACGGCCGCCCGTTCAAGCAGCTCCACCGCTGGGCCCAGGGCAACAGCGCCCAGGACCCGGTCCGCATCCTGCGCACCCACCCCCAGGCCGCCCCCGGCGCGGCCGGCGAGCTGGAGAGCGCCCTCACCGCCCACCCCGAACGCCGGGAACTGGCCCAGAACCTGACGGCCCGGGCCCTCTCCTGCCTGACCTCGATCCACATCCGCGAGGCCTGCAATCCGAACCGAACAGATGCACTCACCTTGGCATCGTTCGTGACCGAAGGGGGCACCCTCTACATGGTGGGTGAGCCTCTGGAGGATCCCCGCACCCACCCGGGTGCGATGCCCCTGCTGACCGCACTCGCCTCGCACGTGGTCGAGCACGGCCGCCGCATGGCCGCACGGTCATCCCACGGTCGGCTCGACCCACCACTGTCCCTGGTCCTGGACGACGTGGCCGCGGTGGCCCCGATCCCCCAGCTCCCGGAGCTCCTGGCCCAGGAGGCCCTCCCCCTCCTGGCAATGTGCCGCAGCCGCGAACAGGCCCGCTCCCGCTGGCCCGACGCGGACCTGCCCTGAGCCCTCCCCCCGAGCCCTGCCCCTAAGACCAGCCCCGGCTCAAGGCCTCGGGATCACGAACTCCAGCTCCTTGGCGGACGGGTCGCTCTCCAACGGCACCCGCACACCGCTGTCCTGGAAGCCGATGCGCCGGTAGAAGGCCTGCGCCCGCTCGTTCCGCTCGTGCACGTAGAGCCGTACGCGTTCCAGCGCGGGCCCCTCCAGCGACCAGGCCCACTCCAGCCCGGCCCGGAACAGCTCCTCGGCCACCCCGGTCCCCCGCAGGCCCTCGCGGACGAACACGCCCACGACGTGGCCCTGGGGCGTCTCGATCTCACGGTCGAGGAAGTCGGTGGTGCCGAGCTCCTCGACCAGTACGGTCACGGAGCCGTTCCACACCCCGTCGGGCCCTTCGGCCACGAACTGCCGCACGGCCCGCCCCGAAGCGGCGCCGGCAGTGCGCTCCTGCCAGAAGCTGTCCGACCTGGCCTCGGCGAGCTCGGCGGTGTCGAGGAAGGCAATGGGAGCCACGGGATCCCGGAGCGAGTCGATCCGCAGATCCCTGACCTTCTCCCACTCGTCTTCGCGCACCGGACGTATCACATGCTGGATATCACTCATAGTCGCCGATCATAACCAGCAGACCACGCGGACTTCATCCGTATAAACGCAGAAAAGCCCCGCACCGAGCCCGAAGGCTTGGTGCGGGGCTTCCCGCAATGATTGTTCGGCGGCGTCCTACTCTCCCACAGGGTCCCC
>NZ_JBEZKE010000084.1:0-1759 GCF_040651555.1 Streptomyces sp. NPDC048424
CGAACGCAAGGTGCCCAGACGCTCCGACCCCCCGACACGTTCGGCGCCCGAGGAGACACCCCGGCGCGCGCCCGGCCCCGTCACAACCGGCCCCCGCAGCACCCCGCCCGAGCGGCGCAGCCAATCGGCGCCCGGCCCCGGCACAACCGGCCCCCACCGCACCCCGCCCGAGCGGCGCAGCCAACCGGCAGCCACCCGGCCGGGCCCGTCACCCCTCCGGCTGCCCCTTGTGGCGGGCGTAGTAGCGGGCCACGCGGGCCCGGTTGCCGCACACCGAGGCGACGCACCAGCGGCGCCGGGGGTGGGCCGGCAGGAAGAGCAGCACGCAGTCGTGCGCCTCGCACGCACGGACCTGCCCCACCCGGGGATCCGTCAGGAGTTCCGCGACCGCCTCGGCCAGTTCGGCGGCGAGCCGCGGGGCCGGGTCGGCCGAGCGGTGCGCGGGCGCGGTCGTGCCGCCCTCCCGCGTCCAGGTCAGCACCCGGTGGGACGGCGCCGCGGCCAGCGCCCCGTTCAGCGCGGCCAGCGCCCCGGCCGGGGGCCGCTCGCCGCGCCGGGCCGCGTCGAGCGCCGGGCGCGCGGCCTCCCGTAGGGCCCGTACGGCGGCCACCTCGGCCGCGCCCACCGCGCCGACCGGGGTCAGCCGCCCGGCCTGCACGTCCAGCCAGGCCGCGAGGCCCGCCGCATCGGCGACGAGGTCGCCCTCGGCGGTACGGGTGTTGAGGAGGTCCAGCGCGAGGGGCTCACCGGTGAGCGGGAAGGTCACTGTCACCCAACTAATGCTACTGCAACCACTTGACCCATTAGCGATCACCGGCAAGACTAATGGAAACGAAGCCGCAGGAGGCATGTGATGACCGCTCGTCGCACCATCCCCACCATCTGGCACCGCACCGTCGACGTGGACGGAGTCCGCGTCGCCTACCGCGAGAGCGGCCCCGCCGACGGCCCCGTCCTTCTGCTCCTGCACGGCTTCCCCACCGCCTCGCACCAGTTCGCCCGTCTGATGGACGCCCTCGGCGACACGCCCTACCGCCTGATCGCCCCCGACTACCCCGGCTTCGGCCGGACCGAGGCCCCGGCCGGATTCACGTACACCTTCGACCGGCTCGCCGACGTCGTGGAGGGCTTCACCGACGTCCTCGGACTCGACCGCTACGCCCTGTACGTCTTCGACTTCGGCGCCCCCGTCGGACTGCGGCTCGCCGCGCGCCGCCCGGAGCGGGTGACCGGCCTGATCGTCCAGAACGGCAACGCGTACGAGGAGGGCCTCTCCGACGCGGCCCGCGAGTTCGCCGGGCTCCGGCGCGAGGTCCCCGGCAACGAGGAGCGGATCCGCGGCCTCTTCACCCTGGAGGGCACCCGCTTCCAGTACGAGACCGGCGTCGCCGACACCGGCCTGATCTCCCCCGACAGCCTGACCCTCGACGTGCACCACCTCGGCCTGCCGGGGCGCGCCGACGCCCAGGCCGACCTGGCCTTCGACTACGGCTCGAACTTCGCGCACTACCCCGCCTGGCAGGCGTGGCTGCGGAGCGCGGGGGTGCCGGTGCTGGTCGTCTGGGGCGCGGGCGACCCCTTCTTCACCCCGGCGGGCGCCAAGGCCTACCTCCAGGACGCCCCGGACGCCGCCGTCCACGTCTTCGAGGGCGCGGGCCACTTCGCCCTCCTGCGTCTCCTCCGGATCGAAGTCCGGGACCTGACTCGGCAGGCCGCCAATGATGATCGGATTGCGATCGGATGCGGAAGCCACGCTGTT
>NZ_JBEZKE010000085.1:0-1433 GCF_040651555.1 Streptomyces sp. NPDC048424
GCGCGCAACGCCCGTATCCCGCTCTCCTGCATGCCCAACGCCGGCCTGCCCGTCCTCACCAAGCAGGGCGCCCACTACCCGCTGTCCGCGGCCGAGCTGGCCGACGCGCAGGAGACCTTCGTCCGCGAGTACGGCCTCTCCCTGGTCGGCGGCTGCTGCGGCACCACGCCGGAGCACCTGCGGCAGGTCGTCGAGCGGGTCCGCGGTACGGCGATCACCGAGCGCAGCCCCCAGCCCGAGCCGGGTGCGGCTTCGCTGTACCAGACGGTTCCGTTCCGTCAGGACACCTCGTACATGGCGATCGGTGAGCGGACGAACGCGAACGGGTCGAAGAAGTTCCGTGAGGCGATGCTGGAGGCCCGCTGGGACGACTGTGTGGAGATGGCGCGGGATCAGATCCGTGAGGGCGCGCACATGCTCGACCTGTGCGTGGACTATGTCGGCCGTGACGGCGTCGCCGACATGGAGGAACTCGCCGGCCGTTTCGCGACGGCTTCGACGCTGCCGATCGTGCTGGACTCGACCGAGGTTCCCGTGATCCGGGCGGGCTTGGAGAAGCTGGGCGGGCGTGCGGTCATCAACTCCGTCAACTACGAGGACGGTGACGGGCCGCAGTCGCGGTTCGCGCTGGTCACCGGTCTGGCGCAGGAGCACGGTGCGGCTTTGATCGCGTTGACGATCGACGAGGAGGGTCAGGCCCGCACCGTCGAGCACAAGGTCGCCATCGCCGAGCGCCTCATCGACGATCTGACGGGGAACTGGGGGATCCGGGAGTCGGACATCCTCATCGACACCCTGACCTTCACGATCTGCACCGGCCAGGAGGAGTCGCGCAAGGACGGCATCGCCACGATCGAGGCGATCCGCGAGCTCAAGCGCCGCCACCCGGACGTCCAGACGACGCTGGGCCTCTCCAACATTTCGTTCGGTCTGAATCCGGCGGCGCGTGTGCTGCTGAACTCCGTGTTCCTGGACGAGTGCGTGAAGGCCGGTCTGGACTCGGCGATCGTGCACGCGAGCAAGATCCTGCCGATCGCCCGGTTCGACGAGGAGCAGGTCACCACCGCCCTCGATCTGATCTATGACCGGCGTGAGGGCGATTACGACCCGCTGCAGAAGCTGATGGCGCTGTTCGAGGGCGTGAACACGAAGTCGCTGAAGGCCGGCCGGGCCGAGGAGCTCCTGGCCCTGCCCCTGGACGAGCGGCTCCAGCGACGGATCATCGACGGCGAGAAGAACGGCCTGGAAGCGGACCTCGAGGAGGCCCTGCAGACTCGTCCGGCACTGGACATCGTCAACGACACCCTGCTGGAGGGCATGAAGGTCGTCGGTGAGCTGTTCGGTTCCGGCCAGATGCAGCTGCCGTTCGTCCTGCAGTCCGCCGAGGTCATGAAGACCGCGGTGGCCTTCCTCGAGCCGCACATGGAGAAGAC